>CAYGFI010000109.1:0-16603 GCA_964349045.1 uncultured Chitinophaga sp. | reverse complement strand
GTATAATTTTTGGGGTGTAATTAAAAAAACTTGTAATTATTAAAAGCAAAATAAAAAAATTATAATTTTTTTTTGAAGTTTATTTATTGAAAATTTCTATTTTTGTACCGCTAGAATCGCTAAACAACGTACCACTTTACACCTAAAAGGGAGTTTTTATATGAGAAAACTATTTTCGTTTGTGCTCTTATTTTGCACATTAACAACCTCTTATGCTCAGGAGCCTGAATTTTTATTTGTAAATAATTTAAAGGATACGCTCAGGCTAAAAATCGATTATACTCAGGCGGGTTCGCATGTATTGGGTAACGAGGTGGCGCGAAAAATGATGCTTCTTCAGGAGACCTATACCTATGTTGAAAGAGGCACACTCATGGCTCCCGGAGATAAGACGATTATTAAAAAGCCGGATATTTATTATTCGGTAAAGAAATTAAATAAGTACTATAAGAAGGCAGTAAAGAAGGGCATTGTTGATGAGGACCAGGCTGCTAAAAACCTTACTAGTGCAGTGGAGAAAAGTTATTCTATTTTTTATGAGGATACGGAGAAATTCGAGCAATATCTCAGATCTAAGAAGAAGCCGGAAGATATACAAAAAGCTTTCGACAGTCTGCAACTTTACTAATAAGAAATCCGAATTCTTATTTTATCCGTTAAATCCACCCTTCCTGGTGTATGTTTCCTGAACGTTTATATAATAAGCTTTATATTTAATATAGTGATTGCCTTTCTTATACTCCCAGATAACATTTTTCGCTTTAAAAATTTTTCCTATACAAGCTTCGAAAATAAGCGTATAATTAATTCCGGTAGCAGCTTCAGCCTCGATAATAGAGCTAAATTCAATGCTCCTATCAGCAAAATGACCAATTACAGGTAAACGATATTTCTTTTGAGACCTTTTTTTCAGGGCGCGCTCATTGGCTACAGATGTTCTGCGGTCGTATGCGTGGTGCGTGGCTGTACCTGTTTTGATTTGCGGATGACTATGGCTTGACATAATTTATTCGGTATTTGTAATACTTAAAAAGTATTGGAGATAAAATTATGAAAATAATTTCATATAATTCATATCTGCATTGCAGAAATAACTTCAAAATATCAACTAAAGTTTATTTAAGGCACTTTTTATTATCTTGAATAAATTTTTAAAATCGTAATTCATTGTTCAATTTGTTTAAGTTGCTATATTTTATAAGGTTTAGCAAAATTCTGTTTAATTATAATATCCAATCGTTTAAACAATAGAAAAAAAACTTTGTTTATCAGCTTGTAACATATAAAATCCTCACATATTGTTTAAACTTGTTTCCAATTTACGTAAAGAAGAAGAAAAATTTAAACGGAATTCGCTGGTTTTTTCTGAGAAACTTATGAATTTCAGAAGGATTCAGAAATCAAATCTTCATGGAGGACCTGTTCAGGCAGTTGAAAAACACAAGGCAAGAGGTAAACTTCTTGCCCGTGAAAGAATTGATTTGCTTGTGGATCCGGGTACACCCTTTCTCGAATTATCCGTTTTTGCAGCATTTGGACAATATGAAGATCAGTTTCCATCGGCCGGTATAATAACAGGGGTCGGACTTGTGAAGGGTCGTGAAACGATTATTGTTGCAAATGATGCCACCGTAAAAGGCGGAACTTACATACGTGAAACGATTAAAAAGCATTTACGTGCTCAGGAAATTGCGCTCGATAACCACCTTCCCTGCGTTTATATGGTAGATTCCGGAGGAATTTTTCTTCCGCTACAGGATCAGGTTTTTCCTGACCGGTTTGACTTTGGCCGTATTTTTTATAACCAGTCACGACTCTCGGCTGAGGGAATTCCCCAGATCGCTATCGTTATGGGCTCTTGTACAGCAGGTGGAGCCTACGTACCGGCTTTGTGTGATGAAACTATTATTGTGAGAAATCAGGGAACAATTTTTATTGGAGGGCCACCTTTGGTAAAAGCTGCAACTGGTGAAGATGTTACTGCCGAAGAACTTGGAGGAGCCGACATTCATACTGCTATCTCGGGAGTTGCTGATCATTATGCCGATAACGATATTCATGCCATTCAGATTTGTCGTAATATTTTTGAGAGTTTTCCGGTACCACAGCGGCAACAGATAGAAATCATTGAGGTTGAGGAACCTGTTTATGATGCCACCGAAATTTATGGATTGCTTCCTGAGAATCCTAAGGATCCTATAGATCCCTACGAAATAATAATGCGCATCGTCGATGGAAGTCGGTTCCATGAATTTAAAGCAAGATATGGTAAAACTATGGTAACGGGTTTTGCTCATATCATGGGCTTTCCTGTAGGTATCATAGCCAATAACGGAATCCTTTTCTCAGAAAGTTCTCTGAAAACTACTCATTTCATTGAACTTTGCAATTTTCGTAAAATACCTATGATTTTTCTGCAGAACATTACCGGATTCATTGTGGGTAAGGACTTTGAACAGAAGGGTATTGCCCGCGATGGCGCTAAAATGGTTCATGCAGTTGCCAGCTCGGTGGTACCGAAATTTACAGTAATCATCGGTGGATCTTTTGGAGCCGGGAACTATGCGATGGCAGGCCGCGCTTTCGATCCTCGTTTCCTTTTTATGTGGCCTAATTCCCGTATCTCTGTAATGGGAGGTGAACAGGCAGCCGATGTTCTGGTGCGGGTAAAAGAAGATCAGTCCGGATCAAAAATTTCTAAGGCTGAACTCAACCAGCTCAGGACTGATATTCTTAAAAAATATGAATTCGAGGGTTCAGCATATTATAGCTCCTCAAGATTATGGGATGATGGGATAATTGACCCTGCTGATACCCGCAAAATATTGGCATTGGCGATATCAGTTTCTCTTAATAAAAAATTTCCCGAACCGAAAACGGGAGTATACAGAATGTAAAGTATGGAATCACTTCAAAACATCCACTTTGAAAAATCCAATGGATATGGATTTATCACACTTTCCCGGTCTGAGGTTCACAATGCTATTGATCCGCTCATGATCGCAGAGTTGTCTGCTCTTTTTCGCGAAATTGAAGTGGATGACAGCATCCGTGCAGTAGTTATCCGTGGTAAAGGTAAATCATTTTCAAGTGGTGCAGACCTGAATTACATGCGATCGATGTCGGATTTTACTAAACGTGAAAACCTGGAAGATGCAGGCAGACTTGCCTCCCTCTTTGATACTATTTACAATTGTCCGCTTCCCATTATTTCTGTTGCACATGGAAATGTTTCCGGTGGTGCCAACGGAATTATTGCTGCATCGGATATTGCGATTTGTGATGATAATACTACCTTTCGTTTCAGCGAACTTAACCTGGGTTTAATCCCTGCTATTATTGCCCCCTATATTATCCGCAGGATCGGAGAATCACTTGCAGCTGAATTGATGTTTACTTCAAGATGCTTTTCTGGTACTGAGGCATTTTCGTACGGACTTGTTAATAAATCTGTTAAGGGGGATAAACTGGAATCCGCGCTTCAATCTTTGCTGGATGAGATGAGAAGTTCCGGACCCGTGGCTTTGCGAAAAACAAAACTTCTGATACGTTCAGTCTCAGGAAAAGAAATAGATTCAGAAACAAGGAGGTTTACATCCCGCGTTATTGCCGATGTTAGGATCTCACCCGAAGCTCAGGAAGGTATGAAGGCTTTTCTTGAAAAGCGGAAACCCGGATGGACAAAATAATTACCTGATGAAGTTGCTAAATAAAATATTAGTTGCCAATCGTGGTGAAATAGCCGTGAGAATCATAAGAACGCTCAGGAAAATGGGGATTCGCTCAGTTGCAATACATTCGAGCCGGGATAAGGATGCATTGCACGTTCGTATGGCCGATGAAGCTTATGACCTGGGAGGGAATGAGCTAAATGAAACGTACCTGGATATTTCGAAGATTGTTCATATAGCACAGCAATCGGGCGCCAACGGAATTCATCCGGGCTATGGTTTTCTTAGTGAGAATGCCGTTTTTGCTAAGGCTGTTGCAGATGCAGGTGTTAACTTTATCGGACCAACTCCTGAGATAATTGAGCTTATGGGGGATAAAATTAGGGCAAAAAAAACAATCCGTGAGTTAGATATCCCTATGATTGAAGGTTTTGAAGGGTTCCAGGAAGATATCATCAGAAACAGTAGCGGATTAATTTATCCTTTACTTGTAAAAGCCGCTGCAGGGGGAGGAGGGAAAGCCATGAGAATAGTTGATGATCCTGCATATCTGAAAGAAATGCTTCAAATTACCGCCCGTGAGGCGAAGAACTATTTTGGAAACGATTTGCTTTTTGTTGAGCAGTATCTGTCAGACGCACGTCATATTGAAGTTCAGTTGTTAGCCGACCATTACGGACATTCGCTTATCCTCGGAGAAAGGGAATGTTCGGTTCAGAGACGATATCAGAAGGTTATCGAGGAAACACCCGCGGTATCAATTTCGCAGGAAACGCGCAATTCAATTTATCGTTCGGTATATAAAATTGCAAAGAAAATCAGCTATAATAATGCCGGTACCCTGGAATTTTTAGTGGATAGCTTGGGAAATCATTTTTTCCTTGAGATGAACACTCGAATACAGGTTGAGCACCCTGTTACAGAGATGGTTACAGGTCTGGACCTTGTTGAGTTACAGGTTCAGATTGCGGCTGGAAATCAGTTAAAGTTAAAACAACGTGATATACATATATCCGGACATGCTATCGAAGCACGTGTATATGCTGAGGATCCTGAAAAAGATTTTTTACCCTCCCCCGGAAAAATTGAATTGTACCACGAACCTAAAATGCCGGGACTTAGAATTGATTCGGGAATAGATAGTCCTGATATACTTCACCCTGAATATGATCCACTTATTGCTAAAGTTATTTTCCATGCCCAAAGCAGGGATGAAGCAATTGAGGGACTAAATCAGTCTCTGACAAATTTTATTCTTCATGGTCCAAAAACCAATCGTGAATTTCTCGTGGAAATTCTTAAAGATCCAGGTTTCAGAAAAAATAATATTTCCACAATTTATCTTGAGAAAATAAGTGAGAAACTCAATAAAAAAATCCGGAAAAAGAAAATGGAATTTCAAAATACCCGGATTTTCGCCGCGTGGCTTGGGTGGAAACTTGGTGGACATAAGGAACAAGAAGGAAATTCAGTATGGAGCCGCATCGGATGCTGGCGCATGGTTATCCGGAAATCAATTCTTTTCGAAAACAAACAATTCAATATATTTGTTGAGAATATCTCGGGTCCGACAATTCGTTTTTCTATTGGGGGGGAAAATCATGAGATGAACTTCAAGAGTCAGAGTCCGGAATCTATTATATTTGAACTTGACGGGATTTGGTCATCCGCCTCCGTTTCCCGTGCATATTCTTATGAAGATATTATTTGCATTGAAGGATTGGAATTTAAGATCAGACCACTCGACTATCTGCCAATACAACCTTATTTTATTGATCATCAGGAGAAAGGTGCAGGAGGTATAAGAGTTATAAAATCGCCGCTTCATGGTAAAATTTCGCAAATCATCGCTGAACCGGGGACAAATGTTAAAAAAGGGGATTTTCTATATTCTCTCGATGCAATGAAAATTGAAAATAAGGTAACTTCTCCTTATGAAGGTTGTTTAATAGAAGTCCTGGTTAAAGCCGGTGATCAGGTGCAGATTAACCAGACAATCCTGATCATTGATGAAAGTCAACAAAGTAATAAAATAATTATATGATAAAATCAGTATATCTATCTGAAAAACACGAAAAACATCGATTTAAGATACGCGAATTTGCTGAAAAAGAAATCAAACCACTGGCAAAAGAACTCGACGATAAGGAAGAGTTTTCTATAAACCTGACCCGAAAAATGGGGGAATTAGGGCTTTTAGGGATTTCTATCCCCAAAAAATATGGTGGACACGGGATGGATACATTGTCGTATATCATTTCCGTTGAGGAGCTTGCCCGTGTCGATAGCTCTCAGGCCGCAACAATTGCAGCACATAATTCGCTTGGCATTTTTCCAATTTACCGTTTCGGCACCGAAGAGCAGAAACTAAAGTATTTGCCCCAGCTTTCAACCGGAGAAAAACTATGGTCGTTTGGACTTACAGAAAAAAACGCCGGATCGGATGCACGCGGTACAGAGACCAGAGCAGAGAGAGTTGGCGATCATTGGGTAATTAACGGTGAAAAACAATTTATCACTAACGGGTCAGTTCCTATTTGTGCCGGTGTTACCTTGCAAGTAATTACTTCGGAGAAGGATGGAGTAAAGGAATTATCTACCTTTCTTATTGAGAGGGGAACACCGGGTTATACAACCGAAAAAATGGGCGATAAGCTGATGTGGAGAGCGGCCGACACAGCGCGTCTATATTTTAAGGATGTAAAGGTTCCGGTTAATAATTTGTTGGGAGAACTGGGGCACGGTCCTAATTGCATGTTTGAAGCTCTTGATGGGGGCAGACTTTCCATTGCTGCTATGGGGCTGGGACTTGCACAGGGGGCCTTTGAAATGGCCGTTAGATACTCTAAACAACGTATGCAATTTGGAAAATCAATTTCGAAAAATCAGGGCATTGCCTTTAAAATATCTGATATGCATATGAAAATTGAGCATGCCAGAGAGTACCTTTATAAAGTATGCTGGATGAAAGATCAGGGAATGACATTTACCCGTGAGGCAGCAATGGCAAAACTTTACTGTTCGGAGATTGCTCGTGAAGTAGCCGACGAATCGTTACAGGTACATGGAGGTTACGGCTTATATAAGTACAATGATATCGAACGATTTTATCGCGATCAACGCTTATTGCAGATAGGCGAAGGAACCTCCGAGATTCTCAGAATAGTTATTGCAAGAAATTTAGGCTTATAAATCTATGGAAGACAGGAAAAAAGACCACCTTGACCTGGCGTTTCAGTCCCAAACACTGCGTGATGAAATTGATGACAGGTTCTATTACGAACCACTGATGAACCGGCATCCTGATGGTATCCCTCGAAATTTCTATCTGGCAGGTAAAAAACTGAGAGTGCCGATATGGATATCAAGCATGACTGGCGGAACAGAACAGGCCGGTAAAATAAACCGCAACCTGGCAAGGGTTGCACATGAGTTTGGAATGGGTATGGGGCTAGGATCATGTCGCATCATTCTTGATGGCAACAAGCATTTCCAGGATTTTGATATGAGAAAGGAGTTGGGTGATGAACTTCCTTTTTTCGCAAATCTTGGTATAGCGCAGGTTGAGAAGTTGATCGTGAATCAGGAACTTGGAAAAATCGACGATCTGCTTTCAAAACTTAGAGCTGACGGGCTAATTATTCATGTCAATCCTCTTCAGGAATGGTTTCAGCCTGAAGGCGACCGGCTTCAAAAACCTCCCATCGAATCCATTCAGATTCTTGTTAATCAGGCTGGCTATCCTGTAATTGTTAAGGAGGTAGGACAGGGTATGGGTATAGAAAGTTTAAGGGACTTACTTCAACTCCCTATTGAATCTGTTGAATTTGCTGCATTTGGAGGTACTAATTTTGCGAAAGTTGAACTTCTCAGGGGAAATGAAAGCATGCAGCAACTTTTTGAACCCCTTTCCCATGTTGGACATGATGCATTTCAAATGACGGATATGGTAAATTTGATCGTTAAAGAAGGAAAGGTTCAGTGCAAAAGCATTATTATTTCCGGGGGAATCAAAACATTCCTCGATGGTTATTATCTTATCAGTAAATCTGATTTACCGGCTATTTACGGACAGGCATCCGGGTTCCTGAAATATGCCAGGGAGGATTATGGTCAATTGCAATCTTATACAGAGCACCAGGTAAAGGGACTTGAACTGGCATATGCTTTTTTAAAGGTAAAAAAATAAAATGGATGAAAAATTCATTTACGGATTTTCGAAACTTAGCAAGGAACAGAAACTGAAAATCATTTCTGAAAATCTGGCTGACGACACCGGTTTTTTAACTGAGCTTAATTCATTGAACCACCGGAATCCTGAAGCTCAGGAACTTCTTGAACAATTTTCAGAAAACACACTTGGAAATTTTCCGCTTCCATACGGTGTTGCCCCGAATTTTCTAATTAATGGTGAAGTCTTTACTGTTCCCATGGTTACTGAAGAATCATCAGTTGTTGCTGCTGCTGCATCTGCTGCGCGTTTCTGGTCAGACAAGGGTGGATTTCATGCAAAAGTTAAAGGAAAAATTAAATACGGACAGATTCATTTTTGTTGGCATGGGAAGAGAGAAATTCTTCTGGAATCTCTGGAAGATTTAAAAATTTTTTTAGGAGAAAACAGCCGGCATCTGACTCAGGGAATGAATAATCGCGGGGGAGGAATCCGCGGAATCGAAATGATTGATTTTACAGCTCGGCTTGAGGATTATTACCAGCTTAGAATCGGGTTTGAAACAGCCGAAAGCATGGGCGCTAATTTTATCAATTCAGTTCTCGAAGAAATGACTTTCCTTCTCAGGAATTTTTATCATGATTCTTCAAAGTCAGGTGTAAATAAAGAACCGTTAGAAATAATTATGGCTATACTTTCGAACTATACCCCTGAATGTTTAGTGGAATGTTTTGTGGAAACGAGTTTCAAATCCCTCGAAAACATTTCAGAAGAATTAAATGGGGAAGAGTTCGCAAAAAAGTTTAAAAAAGCCGTGGATATTGCCTCTGTTGATCCATTCCGCGCAGTAACCCATAATAAAGGAATTTTTAATGGTATTGATGCGGTACTTCTTGCTACAGCCAATGATTTCAGGGCTGTTGAAGCGGCTGGTCACGCGTATGCATCAAGGAGCGGAATGTATTGTTCCCTTTCAAAAGTGGAAATTACAGATGATGTTTTCCGGATGAGTCTTGAGGTACCAATGGCCGTAGGCACTGTTGGAGGATTGACAAGTTTGCATCCTTTGGCAAAATGGTCGTTTGAGATCCTGAATAATCCTGATGTAAACGAACTGATGATGATAATTGCCTCTGCAGGACTTGCAAGCAATTTCTCTGCGGTCAGGTCCCTTATTACCGTGGGGATTCAGCATGGTCATATGAAAATGCACCTCGGAAATATTCTCTCTTTTTTAGGCGCCGGTAATGAGGATAAGATCAGAGCAACTGAATATTTCAAAGATCATAAGGTTACTAATCATGAAGTAGCGCAATTTCTAAAAGAACTGAAAAACAGAAAATGATTCAGGAAAAAACCGAAAAAAGTTACAGGTCTCATGCAAAACTGATGATCACGGGTGAATACCTTGTTTTACGAGGTGCAAAAGCATTAGCTTTACCTCTCAGATTCGGGCAATCACTCACTATATCTGAACATCCCGGATCCCCGGCGCTGTTATGGAAAACATATGTAAAAGATCAGCATTGGTTTGACGCTGTATTTTCTCTGAATGAATTTGTTATTGGCAATACGAATGATTTTCCTACGGCACAAAACCTCCGCGAAATTCTTCTGGCAGCAAAAGACATAAATCCATTCTTTTTAAAAAAGAAGATTCAATATGAAGCAATTTCCAAACTCGATTTCGATATTAAATGGGGAATTGGGAGCAGTTCATCATTGATCGTAAATATTGCAAATTGGGCAGAGATTGATCCGTTTGAACTTTTCAATAAGGTTTCATCCGGCTCAGGATACGATGTGGCAGCGGCAATGTCTGATAAGCCTGTTCTGTGCAGCTTCAGCGGAAACAAAAGCGAAATTAAGGAGGTGGATTTTTATCCGGCATTCCACGATCATCTTTATTTTGCGTACCTGGGGAAGAAAAGAAATTCTGCTCAGGCGGTAAATAGTTTTAATGAACATATTGATAAAGATTTTACCTCTGAAATCCGGGATGTCGATGCAATTACCAACGCAATGATTTCGGTAGTTGAACTGCGTGAATTCCGAAAACTCATTCGGGAACATGAACGGATTATCTCTGGTGTTTTAGGAATACCTCCGCTTGGAAACAGGATATTCAGCGATTTTAGCGGGGACGTGAAATCACTTGGAGCCTGGGGAGGTGATTTTGTTTTGCTTGCTACTGACATGTCCCGTGACTACGTAGTTTCGTGGTTAAGGAAAAAGGATATGAATGTATGGTTTGGTTATGACGATATTGTATTGAAAAGAATTTAGAATTTAGAAGGTAGAATTCTAAATTCTAAACTCTAATATAAGGAAAACAGAAGCATAAGTTTTATTATGAAAATCCCTGATAAAATAATAACTAAAAAAGTGGAATGGACCAGCGCTTCCAACATAGCGCTGATAAAATACTGGGGAAAGAAGGGTAATCAGCTTCCCGCAAATGCTTCCTTAAGCATGACTCTTAAAAATTCTATTACCCGGACCAAAGTATCGATCATAGAATCTGTCAATCCATCCAAAGCGCTATTTTTTTTTGAAGGAACGCCTGCACCTGAATTTGAACCGAAAATCGATTTTTTTCTTCATAATATCAGTGGCTATTTTCCTGTTTTGAAAAATTACTCTGTTATAATTGAAAGCTGGAATACATTTCCACATTCTGCCGGAATAGCCAGTTCTGCTAGTGCTATGAGTGCTCTTGCGCTCTGTATATGCGAATTGGCAGGGGAAACCAGTCAGGAACTAACTGCCAATTCCGGGTTTTACCGGAAAGCATCAGAAATTGCACGACTCGGTTCCGGAAGTGCCTCCCGGTCTGTTTACGGAGGATTCAGCGTTTGGGGAAAAACATCACTCGTTTCAGATTCTTCAGACGAATTTGCTGTTCCGTTGGATTTCAGGGTTCACCGGGTTTTCTCCAAGCTACAGGATGCGGTTCTGGTTGTCAGGTCGGCTAAAAAGAGGATCAGCAGTACAGATGGACATCAGCTCATGAATCATCATCCTTATGCGGCAGAGCGTTTTAAACTGGCAAAAAAAAATATGGGTTCACTGCTTAATGCATTGAGAAGTGGTAATACAGATGATTTTGTAAGAATCACGGAAAATGAGGCGCTTGGTCTGCATTCCCTGATGATGAGCTCCGATCCGGGATTTATGCTGATTGAGCCGGGCACCCTTCATATTATTAATAAAATCAGGGATTACAGAGAAAAAACCAGGAGATTTCTATGTTTTACATTGGATGCCGGTCCAAATGTACATTTGCTATACCCGGAGTCTGATAAGACTGAAATTAATGAGTTTATCAAAAGAGAATTAATTATCCATTGTGAGAATGGAATGGTTTTATGGGATGAGAGCGGTGAAGGGCCGGTTAAAATTTATTAATGTGGAAAGCCTATGATAAGTTATCCCCCGGAATATAACGCGAAAATTCTCCTGTTCGGTGAATATACACTCTTATTGGGTTCAAGGGCGCTTACAATACCATTCCGGAAATTCAGTGCAAGACTTAAATTTAATACTGATCCTAAACCGAAAAATATTACCTCAGGTAAAAATCTGAAAAAGTTTTACGATTACCTGGATAGCCGGAGGCCGGATTTTCCTGTTGGTTTGGATGTTGATCCGGATAAGTTTAAAACGGATCTGGAAGATGGACTCTTTCTCGATTCCGATATTCCACAGGGTTATGGAATTGGCAGTTCCGGTGTACTGGTAGCTTCTGTTTACAAGGCTTATTCGAAAAATCCTCTTATACCGGAGCAGGGCTCAAACCTGATCGATTTGAAAAAATATTTCTCTTTCATGGAATCTTTTTTTCATGGAACAAGTTCTGGCTTGGATCCTCTGAGTTGTTACGCTCAAAAACCCATACGGGTAAGCTCCCCCGATAAAATTGAAATAGTGGAATTTCCGTCTGAAAAAAACGACAGCGTTTTTTATATTTTCCTTGTTGATACCGGATTGATGTCAAAGACAGAAGGACTGGTTCAGCTTTTTTTGGAAAAATCAAACAGTCCAAAGTATAGAAAAGTTCTGCTAAACAGTATGATACCTGGAAATAATCGTTGTATTGATCATGTTCTGGAAGGAAGGATCAGAGATTTTTTGAGTGAAGTAGAGACACTTTCAGGCTTACAGCTTGAAATATTTTCAGAAATGATACCTGACAACTACAAAAAGCTTTGGGAAAATGGCATTACAACGGGCAATTATTCCTTTAAACTTTGTGGTTCTGGGGGAGGTGGATTTATTTTGGGATTTACTCGCGATATGGAAAATGTTTCGTCTATGTTCAGGGAGTATGGACAAAAAGTGTTACCCGTTTTTATTAACGGTTAATTTTTTTATTTTTGTCCAAACACTTCCTTAATTAATTTGTTCTTTCATAGGTTGGTTTTCAAGCTCATTAAATTTAAAAACAAATATTATGAATGGTTTAAAAGTTTGGATGGCTCAGATAAGAGCCCCTTTTTTGATACTTTCGGTTTTTCTGGTATTAATCGGGCTGTCTTTGTCTGTTAAGTATCCGTTGCAGATGGCTGGTGATTTTAATTATTTTCATGCCCTATTATTGATCATGGGTGTTGTAAGTGCGCATATATCAGTAAATCTTTTCAATGAATATTCCGATTATTTTACTCAAATAGATTTCAAAACAGTACGGACCCCTTTCAGTGGAGGCAGTGGCATGATGACTTCAGGGAAGAGTAATCCGGGAACGGTTTTACTTGTTGCTGTTATTACTTTGCTATTTGCCCTGGCAATAGGGATTTATTTCAGCTTTATATCACATTGGGTCATTCTGATATTCGCGTTTCTGGGCACAATCAGTATTGTGTTTTATACCAATTTCCTGGCAAGGTACATGCTGGGTGAGTTATTTGCCGGGCTAGCGCTTGGTTCTTTAGTTGTTCTGGGTACTTACATTTCTATGAATGCCAGTCCCGCGATGCCCTGGAATTCCATGCTCCCGGCTGAAGTAAGCTGGCTTTCCATTCCTGCCGGTATCCTTACTGCTTTATTGCTGCTCATCAATGAATTTCCCGATGCTGAAGCCGACAAGGCTGGCGGAAGAAACCATTTGGTTATACGTTTGGGTAAAAAGGGCGCCGCATGGGTTTATGCAATGGGGATGTTTACAAGTTTCGCGATAATACTGGTTTTACCAATTGTCGGTCTTTCCTCGTATTGGATTTATCTGGCTTTATTTCCATTGCCACTTGCAATAAAAGCAAGTATTACAGCCCTCAAAAACGGTGATAACAACACCAAAATAATACCAGCTCTTGGAAGCAACGTAATAACGGTTCTTGCAACCGATCTTCTGATCGCTATTGCTATTTTTATTGAGGTTTTATAAGTTTTTTATTATCCAAATGAAGCCCTGACTAATCCCCCGTCAACGGTAATGGTTTGTCCCGTAATGTAATTGGAAAGTGGTGAAAGCAACCATACGGCAAGGGAGGCAAAATCGGCAGGATTACCTATGACACCCGCAGGGATATGATTTACTAAACTTTGTTTCGCCTCATCGATGCTGATTCCGTTCAGTTCAGCTTTTTTGCGGAATACTCTCTGGACGGCGGGTGTATCATGGTATCCCGGGGCCATAATGTTCATGCAGATGTTTTTACCTGCGGTTTCCTGTGAAAGTGTCTTTACAAATCCAACTACAGCCATTCTCAGGGAGTTACTAAGTACAAGGTTTTCCACAGGTTGTTTCACTGAAACGCTTTCTACGTAAAGGAGTTTTCCATAACCGTTTTCAAGGAAATAAGGAATAAGCATTTGGGTAAAGGCTACTTTCCATCGTACAAGCAGGTTATAGGCTTCGTCCCAGTCAGTTAGCCTGGTATCCATGAAACGCATAGCCGGAGGGCCACCGGCATTGATAAATGCTCCGGATATCTTTGAAAGGTCAAACGAATCCTTAAGTTTCTGAAGGGTTTCCGGTAATTTAAGGTCACCGGCCAGGATTTTACAGTTAGCGGGAAATTTTGACTGGAAAACATGGAGTGCATCTTCATTTCTGGCAATTGCCACTACATTTGCACCCTCTTCAAGCAATCTTTCGGCTGTGGCATTACCAAATCCGCTTGTTGCACCTCCCACGATAAACCATTGATTTTCTATTTTGAGATCCATATGAATTTATTTGTGTTTGATAAGCTAAAGTTAAGGTTGATTTTAATGATTTCAATGCCATTTTTATATAATTTGTTTTATGGTCATCTTGTGAAGCGTACCAATAAACTGCACCACCCCTGTAATCACCAGAGAGGCCGGGGGAGGTACAAACCGTATTTTGAATCCGGACTTATTGTAAATTAGTAATAAATTTCTTTTATTGATTAAATAAAATTTGCATCAATGAAAATTTCCAGCAGCCCTTATGTTGCAACTCTCCGGTATCTTCTCGAAGCAAATGCTGATAGTTCAAACGCTGTTCTTATGAACAAATACATGCGGAATAAGTTTATTTTTTTCGGGATTAAATCTCCAAAAAGGAAAGAGCTTTTTCGCTTGTTTATAAAAGAGTATGGATGGCCTCAGATCGAAGAAATGGAACCGGTTTGCATGGAATTATATTCTCAGAATGAGAGGGAGTTTCATTACTTTGCCATGGAGATGGCAGAGCGGAATATCAAAAAATTTAATACTGGTGCAGATAAACTTTTCGAATATATGATTGTTACAAATGCCTGGTGGGATTCAGTTGATTTTATTGCAGCCAATATCCTGGGTCGTTTTTTCAGAATTTATCCGGAAACCATCAGGATTGTTACAAAGGAATGGATGGATTCAGGAAATATCTGGTTGCAGCGTTCCTGTATTCTTTTTCAGCTAAAATATAAAAAAAATACTGATACGGATTTACTTTACAGCTTTATTGAGAAACTGAAGGATTCAAATGAGTTTTTTATTCAAAAGGCTATAGGATGGATTCTGAGGGAGCACTCAAAAGTAAATCCTGATGAGGTTTACCGGTTTACCGAAAGAACGCGATTAAAACCTTTGAGCAGGAGGGAAGCGGTTAGAATAATGAAGAAGAAAAACTTTATTAAGGTATAAGTTTCAGGGATACAGTTGAAAAAGTTAAACGCAATGTTGCAAAGGCAAATGGAAAGTGCAGGGAAAAGATACATTACATTATTAGCTTTTACGCTTATTTCTACTTTGACAGATTAACAAATTGTTGATAAAACCCCTGAAAAGATAAACCTTTCAGGGGCATCGAAAAACAAAGTTTTCGTAATTTGCGTGTATGTCAAACACAAGTTAAAAATACAAAAAAATATGGAAAAACACTGACCTTGGCAGGAGAAAGGTTAGTGTGTTATCTATCAGATTATCAATTATTTTTCAAAAATAAAACTAAATCGTTCTTTGACAAAGCACAACAATATACCCAAGGACTTCTTGTGAGCCCACTCAGGAATATTGAACAGATCAGTGATTCATTGGAAGAATCAGATTATTTTCAGTTGCAGCATTTTATTACAGAGTCTAACTGGGATGCACGTGATGCAATTGATTTGGCTGCCAGACAGACCAGTAAAACCTTACCCAGGCAGAAACTCACCGGATTAATCATCGATGAAACCGGAACGGTAAAGAAAGGTGAAAAGAGCGTAGGTGTTGGTTGGCAATACTGTGGCAATGTTGGCAAGATAGCCAATAGCCAGGTTGGGGTAATGGCATGTTTAAGCAATGGGGATTATGCCTCAATGGTTGATGCACGGTTATATTTACCTCAAGACTGGTGCAATGATCCATCACGATGTCAGGAAGCTGGGATACCTGAAAAAAACAGGATGTTTAAAACAAAAATTGAGATTGCACATGAGATCTTATTGCATCAGCTTGAATTAGGAACTGTATTTGATTTTGTGGGTGCAGACGGGTATTATGGCAATGATATCAATTTTGGCAATATTATAAACAATCTTGGATTGATCTATATGCTTGATATCCATACTGACCAGCCTGTTTATCTTGAGAAACCGGACCTGGTCCTGCCAGAAAGAAAAAGCAACCGTGGACGTGAGCCAAAACGATTGAAAGCCACCACACAGAGTATTAAAGTATCTGAGTATTGTAAAACGTTGAAAGCAAATCATTGGCGAAAAATAAATGTCCGAAATACGGCAAAAGGAACATTGACAGGCTTGTATCATTTTACAAAAACATTTGTTTGGAATAAGGAAAACAATCAAATTGAGCAGCGGCTATTGGTAATCAGAAAAACCAGAACAAGTACCGGTGTGGAAATAAAATATTCATTCACTAATGCTGAAATGGCTCAGTATACTGAAAAAGCAATAGCCTATATGCAGGCACAGAGGTTCTTCATTGAACATTGCATCAAGGAAAGCAAACAAATATTGGGACTTAGCCAGTTTCAAACCCGTAAATGGTTAGCCTGGCAGCATCAGGTGGCACTGAACATAATGACAATGTGTTTTATGTTGAAAGAAAAGTTGCACTGTTTTGTTGATATCCCTTTGCTCTCAGCCCGTGATATAAGAGATTGGTTGTGCTTTGTATTGTCCAAAAAACAAAGTGAAGAGGCAATGCTTCAAACGATTATTACTCGTCATTTACGACGACAACGCGATATTAACCAAGCGTATTCAAGGGAGTACGCTAATCTGTCAAAGTAGAATTATTATAAAAAAACACTGTTGTCCGGTAAAGTATCAAAACATTAATTTATTTAATATTTCGCTGCTCT
>CAYGFI010000108.1:0-16697 GCA_964349045.1 uncultured Chitinophaga sp. | reverse complement strand
TGTAACTATTCAGCAATAGTATAAAATTGGGCAGTTATTAACAATTCGGAGAGTGTTTTTTTCTGGTTTTCTGAAAAATCGTCGCATTATCAACAATTGTTGGTTACAAATTAATAACTTTTAGCTTCTAAAATACTGGATTCCATTGCTTTTAACTTGTTTTGCATAAAAAGCAGGAAGTTGACAACAGATCAAAAAAGGATATTAGAGCTTGAAAAAGAAAACAGCTTTTTAAAAGCCGAAGTGGCTTCACTAAAATTGCTTATACAACAATTGCTTCAAGAGATAGAACGGTTAAAACATCCTAAAAATAGTCGTAATAGTTCTGTCCCTCCTTCCAAGGATGAAAACAGGCCTTTAAAAACGAAAAGCTTGCGAACCAAGGATGGTAAATCACCTGGCGGTCAGTCTGGACATGAGGGTAACACTCTTAAGATGGTTGAAAATCCAGACAGTATTATCGATCACAAACCAGCTTTCTGCAACCATTGTGGCAAAGACCTTTCCAATGCAAAAACAGAATTATACAAGTGTCGCCAAGTTGTTGACATCCCTCCAATAATACCTGAATATACCGAGCATAGGGTATTTCGGAGTATTTGTACCTGTGGCCACCAGACTGAATCGACTTTCCCAGCGGGAATAAATGCACCTGTAAGCTATGGACCGAACATTGAAGCAACCATTGCTTAT
Organism: uncultured Chitinophaga sp.; assembly: GCA_964349045.1. Classification (GTDB taxonomy): domain Bacteria; phylum Bacteroidota; class Bacteroidia; order Bacteroidales; genus JACJXF01. The sequence continues at coordinate 16,004 of CAYGFI010000108.1, read as the reverse complement.
ATGCATACCCGCCAGTTTATACCCTTTGAGAGAATGAGCGAGTATTTTAGCGATGTTTGCAACCTGCCCATTAGCCAGGGAGCTATATGCGACATACTTGAACGTTTTGCACAAAAGGCTTTTCCTGCCTGGCAACTCATTTCCAAAGAAGTTGAAAACAGCAAAGTGGTTGGTTCAGATGAAACAGGTGCTAAAGTAAACGGCAAGAAAGCCTGGTTCTGGACCTGGCAAAGCAGGCTGGCCACTTTTATTGCTTTTTCAGGCAACCGGGGCACAAAAACTATTGATGCCAATTTCGAAAATGGTTTTAAAGATGCCGTTTTAGTCCATGACTGCTGGAAAAGCCACTTTGAAACCAAGGTAAAGACTCATCAATTATGCACGGCTCACCTTTTAAGAGAACTAAACTTCTTTGAAGAGCGGTATCAATCACACTGGGCAAGCCTTTTCAAACAATTGTTGTACGACGCCCTGCAACTGAAAAAGATTTTGTCTCCGCCTGAATATTACTACCCAATAAATCAAAGAACTGAACTTGAACACCGGCTCTTGGTTTTACTGCAAACCCAAATCCCTGAACACATGAAAGAGGTCGGCTCTTTCCACAAACGTATGAATAAGTACAAAGACTATATCTTCACTTTTTTATACCATCCCGAAGTGCCTCCCGATAATAATGCTTCGGAAAGAGCAATCCGCAATATTAAAGTTAAACAAAAGGTCTCCGGCCAGTTTAAAACCCAACGCGGGGCAGAGATCTATGCCATTATCCGATCTATTACCGATACCTGCATTAAAAATAACCAGAATATCTTGTCCGCCTTTCATACTATTGCTAATTTGGTACCTGAATAGTTACGGAGACTTTAATCCAAAGCTTTGTGCCAACACATCTCCACCTGCCAGTAATGGAAGAAGATAAACAACGACCAATAATTTATTAAAGAAAACCAGATTTTTGATTTTCATGAGATTGTTAATTGGGTTAAGATTTGTTTTTTAGTAGTAACATAGGAATCCTCATATTATTCACCGGCGCTGATATATTCTCAAAAAGCAATGATACCAAGCATATTGATGGTTTTCCCACGTTTAAATTATGTAAGGGTAACCAATTTCCCTCAGCAAACTTTTAGCTGATGTGAGTAGTCACATTCATGACTTAAAATCACTTGACTCCCGAATTAATAAAGCGGACGTTTGTGGTATAATCTTCTATTTTCACCTGAGGTGAATTCTCATCCAGCAGGTGATTGAACCAGGTAATGTTTTCGAATGTTACATCAGTTACTTTATGTTCAGCATCGGCACCAATAATCCAGATCGGATACTTACCTTCCCTTTCCTCACCGGTTAATGAAACATTTTTAAACTTCAGGTTTTTGATCTTTCCCGGTACTTTAGTATCCATATATTGGTTTACAGCAGGCCTGAGTCTGATAAAATCGAATGATTGTTCTCCGCTTTGATTGGGATAATCAGCATAGGCTATTACATTTTCTACCCTTACATCCTCAATCGACATCTCCTCGCCAGGCTCAAAAAGAAAAGGGGTCATATTGAAATGCAGGATTTCGAGGTCACGCAGAACAATATTCCTCATATATGGAGCCCTGCTTTCGTGCCCCAGCAGGAAAATGCGCGCCCTGTCGGCCCAAAGCAGGCAGTTCTCCACAGTAATATATTCGACATTATCGTTATCCGATCCCAACTTAATCCCTTTCATAGCGATGCAGTCGTCGTCGGTACGGATAAAACAATCACGGATATACACCCGTTGCGAATTACAGGGATTAATACCATCATCATTGGGATTTTTACTGCATACCAGTTTTACGTTAGTGATTGAGACAGAATCGCAGTTATATATGGGAATGGTCCATCCCCATGAACCTCTGAGAATGATACCCTCCACCATTACATTACTGGCTTCATTCATGCCAATCATTGATCCCGGGCCGTTTCGCCAGGGCCAGTCATTGCCACATAGTATTCCCCTGCCTTTTATTTTTATATTGTCACCTTTAACAGCCACACCTCCTTTGACGATAGCTCCGCCAGCGATATATAGGGTTTGGCCAGAGGATAGCGTAATCGTTTCAGGTTTATGAACGCCAGGTCCGAAATATATGACATTGGCATCCGTTTCTTTTGGTGGATCGATCTCCGGCGCATTAGCGAATATAAGGAGAGGTTCAATCCTTCCATCAGGTTCTATCGAAAGCTTGCATGGTTTATTTATGGTAAAACTTACTGTATTTCCTTCGATTACGGGAGTTATACCAGCTGTCAATGGGTGAATCACCAAATTATCCGGTGGTTTTTTCAGGAATGTTATTTTAACCCTTAGTTCACCCGAGAAATCAAAATAGGTGAAAGAATAAGGGCCCCCGACATCCTCCGGTTTTAAGGTCCAGGCTGGAGGATTTTCAATGTCGGCTATCCTGGCCAGATAAATATCGACGTTCCTGCCATTAACTTCAAGTGTGTAGTCCTCCGAAAGCATTTCACCCTCGGGTGCAGGATAAATAATTACCTCAGATTCTGAATGGGATATTTCTGTGCAACCGTAAAAAGCGGCCAAAAGTATGAGACTGTAAAAAACAAGTCTTATCCGGAAAAGTATTTGCATGAATTGGATGTCTTTAATTGAATGGCTGATGAATCAATACACTTTTACCATTAATACTCCATGAGGAGGAACCATGCCGGAAAACGAACCGGTAAATTTTCCAACATCTTTCTTTTTCCACAGGTCCCTTATTGTAAAATTCAGGTGTTGTGGCAGCCCTACTTCACTCCATTTGAAGCCAATCTCTTTTTCACTTTCGGAGCGGTTAAACATGACAACGGCCCGACTACCATCGTGTAATTCCCTGCTCCACACCTCGAAATCCCCATCATCACGAACTTTTTTTCCCTGCCGTCCGAGGGGATCCTGATTCACCGCGATTGCTTCCGGATTTGTAATGATCCCAATCACTTCGTCAGACATATTACGAATATCATTCCCAAGCATCAGAGGTGCGGCGAGTATACACCAAAGGCTGAAATGTGCGACATTTTCATCATAGGTTAATGCTCCATTCCCCACTTCGAGCATATCAGGATCGTTCCACTGACCGGGACCGGAATAACTCTCCAGCCCTACCTGGAGATCCAGTATTTTAGTGAATCCAATGAAATTTTCAACTAAACTACCTCTTGAAATTACCTTTTCTCCACAGCTCCAGCATGGCCTGATATCATAGGTAGTCCGCCAAAGGTGACCAACACCCTGAGCCCAGGTCCAGGGTTGGGAAGAACCCCATTCACAAATACTGAACACCATGGGCCTCCCTGCCTTAACCAGGGCATCCTTCATCAGTTTATAGCTATCAGGTGCGTTTTGAGTTCCGGTAAAGCACCAATCGTATTTTAGATAATCGACTCCCCACTCAGCATAAGTTCTCGCATCCTGGTATTCATAACCCAGGCTCCCGGGGAATCCGCCGCAGGTCATGTACCCGGCATCAGAATAAATCCCAAATTTTAAACCTACAGAATGGATATGATCAACCAGAGGTTTAATACCTGAAGGAAACTTTTCCTTATTGTTCAGGATATTACCATTCTCATCCCTATCAATCTGCCACCCGTCGTCGAGGACAACATACTGATATCCCACATCTTTAAGACCCTTTTCGATAAATATATCAACAGCTTCCTTAATCAGGTCCTCGTTTATATCCAGCCGGAAAGTATTCCAGGTATTCCATCCCATGGGAGGGGTTTGTGCAAGTTCATCAAATCCAGGTTGTGCATTTCCTGTTCCTGAAATAATCAAGCAGGCAGCGAGTAATAAAATTGACTTCTTCATATTTAATTTACTGAAATAATTGATACTAAAATTATCAATGGAATCCTGATAAGAGCCCCTAAATCAGATGTTTCCGTCGAACGAATTATTGTTAAAATTCTTAATATAGAAATTTCTTTTGCAGGTTATCCTGACCACGGTACCTGAATACTATAAAGTACTCAAAGATTACCGATATGCCAATGGCAAACAGCCACCAGCATATCGGATAACCAACTACTTAACTACCAACTAATGTTCAATTAATATCTTTATAGTAAATAATTCTAAACATAATCCTTGCAACACATAATACCCAGTGACCTATTTTATTAAGAATTTCCTGGTCTGAAGATTATTATTATTGTCGGAAAGGGAAATAAAATACATTCCGGATGGAAGGCTGCTGACGTTAATAATTTCTTTTTTATCAACGATTTGATCACGAACAACCTGTCCCAGAGTATTTGCAATGATGATTCTGCTTTTACCGGCATCTGCAATCTCAAGCGTAAATATACCATCGTTAGGTACCGGATAGATATTAAACAAATTCTTTTGACCAAGTTCCTGAACTGAGGTGTTTAATCCCAGGAGCCTTTTGACCTCAAACTCAGATAATTCAGAATCATAAATTCGATAATCTGCCATCCACAAATTTACGAGTGCACCTATGCGAACACCATCCCAAGAAGCTTCCAGAGTTGTATTCAGGGTTGTCATAGTGCCAGTTTCCTGTGCAAAAGGTACTACAACTCCATTGACCCAGAGTTTAATACCCGATCTTGCCCCGCCTTCCGGAATAGTGAGTGCGAGATGAACCCATTTATTTTTCGGCATAACATTCTCGGCAGTTGTACTCCTGGACTCTCCGCCAAAAAAGAGCTGGAATTTCATTGTTATCGGGTCGAAATACCAGTACACTCTTGCTCCGTCAACCTGCCAATTTCCCAAACCATAAAAATAGGGGCTATCCCATGCTCCACCGCCTCCTCCGTCAGATCTTGCTGAGTCGGTAACATTCACATAGAAACAAACTGTTCTTGCTGAAGATCCGCGTGGTCCGCCATAACCCTCACTAGCATAAGCAGCAATACCCTGAGGACGGCCGGGAAGAGATGCATAGCTATCCCAGAAGATGGTAGGTAAAAACATTTCAGAAAAGTTATCAGAACTTACTACTTGTTCCAGCGACGTTACATCTCCAAATGATCCACTTCCGCCCCAGGGGGCGCCCAATACCGTATCAGTAGACCAGGTTCCATTAAATTTTTCCCAATTGTTAAATTGTGTGCCTTCGACTTTTAATTGATTACCAACAAGTTCATCAAATTTTATCCAAAAGGCAGGGCTCTTGCCATCAAGCTCCATAAAATCATACTGAGCTTTTAAATTAACTGCGAATGCAAAAAATAGCAGTGCAGCAAAAAAGTAACTTTTTTTCATTTTGTTTGATTTTTAGTTAGACATAATAATTAATTATATAAAAAGATATGTAGTGAGACATTCCATTGTTCGTATAATTTCCCCGTTGTTTGCCCATCGAATCAGATTTATTTTTCCTTAGGGTATAGTTACATCGGTAGAAAAGAGCGATTTATCTTCATCACCCGTAATCCCGGTTGCTGTGAGAATAACCTTGTAAGTTCCGGAGCTTGAATACGTGTGAGCAGGGGCTATATCATCCGAAACCTCAGAGCCGTCACCGAAATCCCATGAATAGCTCGTTGCCATAGCCGCGTTATTAAGGAAATTAATAGTTTTTGGATCGGTTCCTTTAGGACTAAAGGAAAAATCGGCTGTTGGCTTAATAATTTTTGTATGAATCACAACAATCGCAGTACCAAGTTCGGGATTTGTCGCACGATCAGGACTCGATATGCTTACCCCCAAAGCATAGACCCCGGTGGGATAATTGTTTCGAAGGAAGTCAAGGTCAATAATCAAGTCGAATTTTGCCAGTTCTTCACCGTCCTGCATATTAACGGAATTAACGAGGGTGTATTGACTTGAAGGGAGAAGTGTGATTAGAGTGTCACCTGCAGCAATAATCCCGTTTATGGTGTCAATATTTGCAGCGATATTAACTGTGAATACTCCATCATTAGTGACACCTGCCCTGTATATTCCCAAAGGAACAATAAATTTACGGTTTGTAAGGTCAACCGCATATCGGAAAGCACTTCCTGGTACGGGAGTTTCACCAATTATCCTGGATATGTCATTTATTTCAAACCAGCCACCAACTGCAGCAGGAAGATATATCAACTGGTCTGGATAATCCGCGTCTCTTATCGGTGTTTCTGGTTCACAGGCACTGAATGTCAAAACCATTACAAAAAGCAGTAACAGCAGGTTCGTACGGATTATTCTATTTTTAAGATGTTTCATTCTAATTCTTTCCATGTGTAATAAATTAAAATACTCACAATTATTTACCAGAGCGGATTTTGTATCAGACCTGTTGCGATGGCTATTTCGCTCTGTGGAATAGGATATAGATTCATTTCAGGTCTGAATACACGATTCTCAACAAAAACTTTTTGATAGGAAAATGTACTATCCGCCGGATTGCGGGTTATCTGTATACCTTCTATGGGGGACGACAATACCTCGGGGGCAATCATCCACCTGCGCAGATCCCAGATTCTGTGTTCTTCAAAGGCAAGTTCAATTCTCCGCTCACGGCGGATCCTGTCACGCATCGCATCCTGGCTTAATCCGGCTGGCAGATCAGGCATGCCGGCTCGTTTACGTATATCATTTACATATTTCGCAATATCCGGATTCCCTGGTTGGCACTCATTCAGGGCCTCAGCGTAGTTCAGGTATATTTCGGCCAACCGTAAAATTACCCAGCTGTGTACACTTGTCTGACCCGTTTCGATGTCCAGGCCCTGGTTAACGTACTTGTTCAGATAATAACCGGTCCTTGATGCTCGTGCAATAGGTGGTCCGTCAAGTCCTCCAATGAAGGACTCAACGGGACGATTGTAAAAAAAGGAATTATTGGTCAGAATCGTAGCCTGCAATCGGGGATCCCGGTTCGAATAAGGATTTTCCGGATTATAAATTGTTCCGGGGTCCGTTATTGGCAGTCCAGTTTTATCTTCATATGCATCCACCAGGTTCTGGGACGGAGTAGTTCCACTATTTCCCAGTTTGTATCCTATCGGAAAGTTTGTTATTTCAAAATTATAGCTATTTCCGGTGCGATCGCAGAAAATTACCTCACCATTTCTATAATTATCTGATCCGAAAAGATCCGTGTAATTTTTGCTGAGAGAATAGCGTGCTGCAGACAGGTCAATAACTGCCTTTGCAGCATTAGCAGCTTCCTGCCAAAGGACCTGCCTGTCACCGCTAAGCGAGATTAATTCAGTGTTTGGATAACCGGAAGCCCATGAAGGGTTGTTGAATAAGTCGCTTGCAGCATATAGCAATATCCTGCTTTTAAGAGCCAGGGCAGCACCCTTGGTTGCCCTTCCGTTATCTTCTAATTGTGCAGGTCTGGCTGGTAAAACCATTGCACAGGAATCACATTCATCTGCAATAAACCGGATGCATTCTTCCAGCGTGTTTCGATTTACAAGACTGAAATCCTGATTAATAGAACCGGGACTCTTAATAATGGGAATTCCTCCATAACGCTTTACCAGTTCAAAATAGAAAAAGGCTCTTAGAAAGCGTGCTTCATACTTCCATCTTTTAATCTCTGCAAGATACGCTTTATAAACATCCTGCTTTTCAGGGTCTAATTTATACTGATCCAGGTCTACACTATCGGTTGAAACAATATATTGATTTGCCTTATAAATACCCCTGTAATATTGAGCCCAGACATCGTCAGGATTAGAATAAGCATTCCAGGAACCCGTATTAAATCTTTGAACAGCAGAAGTTTCAAGGGTATGCTCAGCTTCATCGCTTGCTGAAGCCAGCATGGCTCCGTCAATACGTACAAATCCAGGTTGAATTGATGAATATACAGAAGCAAGTCGCTGCCTAGTATAATTATAGCTGGTGGTAACCTGTTCATAATTCTCAAAGGTAATTACTTCGGGATTAAGATAATCCTCACATCCGGCAAGCAATGTCAGTAGCAGAACTACGCTAAGAAAGTTATTGATTTTACGTTTCATCCTTGGGTATTTAAACATTGTTATCGTTTAGAATTGGACCTTTGCACCTATACTGTAAGACCTGATAGCCGGGTAACCGCTAAGTATTTCCGGGTCTGCCCCTTCAATTTTATCCAATGTAAACAGGTTTGTGGCATTGATAAATATTCTTGTTTCACTTATATTAAGTCTTTCAATAATTTGTCTGGGAAGCTTAACGCCAATTTCAGCATACTGCAGTTTAACAAAACTCCCGTCACGCTGCCAGAATGTTGATGGTTGAAAGTTATTCTGGTTATTCACGGATGATAACCTGGGATAATTAGCAGAATTAGCTGTAGAAGGCGTCCAACGTTCCAGTGCCCAGGAAGTAACTTTCCCATTTTGCTGAAAGGCATAGAAATCCTTCCCGGAAAGGTAAACCGAACGATTTGTTACACCAACAAACAACATATTGAAGTAAAATAATTTGTATTTCAATCCTGCATTTAAACTGAAGGATAGTTCTGGTACGTCTGTATATCCTGTCGGGTAAGCATCTGTCAGATCAATTACCTTATCTGCGTTCTGATCTTTGTATTTCAGGTCGCCAGGTTGTATCTCAGCAAAAAGTTGTTGTGGAGAACCATCAATATCTGTCTGATTCTGAAAGAATCCAAGGTCTTCAAGCAAAAAAGGTTGATAAACCGGGTAACCGGTTCTGTACATATACTCATCCCGTTGAGGAGCTTCGGACATGAACACGATTTTGTTTCTTGCATACCAGGCACTGAGATCCACAAAATATTGGAAGTTACCAGTATTATCTCTATAGCCAACTGTTGCCTCAAAACCACTGTTTGTTACTTCCCCTATATTTAATTTTGGAAGTTTGGCACCCAGAAAACCAGGGACCTTATTGTTAGGAGAGGCAAGTATATCGATCCGGTTCTGCTGGAAAAGGTCAAAACTGATGTCCAGGTTCTTTGCAAGAATGGCTTCGAATCCAATATTCATTTCTCTCTCCTTTTCCCAGGTTAGGTCAGGATTTGCTAATTGAGCTTCTGCATAACCGCCGACGAAAGTGTTTCCCGGGCCATAATAGAAATTGCCATCATAGTTATAGTACTGCTCATACAAAAAGCGCTGCGCCCCCAAATAGTCATTCCCTGTAATTCCAAATGAACCCCTTATTTTCAGGAAACTAAAAATATTGTTCTCCCGGAGAAATTCCTCGTTGGAAACGATCCACCCAAGTGAAACTCCAGGATATAATCCGAACCGTTTGCCTGGTGCAAAACCATTGGCCCCACTGTAAGCGAAGGCAAAATCAGCCGTATACTTCTGATTGTAAGCATAGGTGAACCTGCCTATTAAGCCGACATGCTTAAAAGGGATGGTATCCCCCAGAAATGAGATCTGATCCAGGTTGTAACCCAATTTTGTATGAAACTGATTATTACCAGAGTTGAGATCATAATTCATGAAAGCTTCAAAAGTCGTGTTACGCCATTGTTCGAAATCGCCCTCAGAAGCTTCCAATGAGGTCTGGGTCCCATGCTCCACATAAATAGGATTTCCCGTTCCGTCATCGGAAAGGGAATACCTCAGATAGGATCGCTCTTTAATCGAAAAGCTCTTAAAATCGTTGTTGGAAGAAAGCGCGGCAGAAGCGCTCAATCCCGAAAGGATCTTATCCAGTTTCTGAGTAAGCCTTAAAGAAGACTGCACATAGCGGTGATTTGAGGTGAAGAAACCTGTTTCCAGTATATCACCCAAGGGATTTGTATACAATGCATTCCCCCCGTATGAATTATCAGGGTTAAATACCGGGAATTCATTTGGCGGGACCGAAGATATCAGATCAAAAATTGGTGTAGCGGTGCCGGGTGTCGGATTTGACTTATCAGAGATAATCACTCCTAAATTAATGCTGGCAGTCAGGCTTTTGGTCACATCGACGTCAACATTTGAGCGGACGTTGTACTGATTGTATTTTGAATCGGTAGAAAAATCTGAAAGTTCAGCTGTTTTTTTATACAAACCGTCACGGCTCAATCTATTCAATGAAACAAAATAGCGAGCATTATCGAGTCCGCCATTAAAACTCAGGTTATATTTTGAAAAAGGGGCATAATCCCTTAATACCTCTTTATACCAGTCAACATCCGGATGGAAGTAAGGACTGGAACCTGACTTATATGCGTTTAAGTCATCGGCAGTATAAAGTTCTGACAACCCATCATTTATCAATGCTTCATTGTAAAGCTTTGCATAATCATAGGAATTCAGGAAATCGGGCAGGGAAACAGCACTTTCCAAACCTAGCTGCCCGCTGAAATTGACCTGCAGGGGGCCCTCGCTACCCCTTCTGGTAGTTATTACCAACACCCCGTTTGCTCCTCTCCCTCCATACATGGAAGCTGATGCGGCGTCTTTTAAAAGTGTTACGGATTCAATCTCCTCTGGAATCAGCTGTACGTATTTTGATTCAAAACCATCTACGATCACAAGAATATCCTTATGTTCACCAAAGGTTCCGGTACCGCGCGCATATAATCCCGGTGAATCTGCTCCGGCCTCGCTACCACCTCTGGTAACTGTAAGACCAGGTAACCTGCCAAAAAGGGAATTCCCAAAATTGGATGAAAAGGTTTTACCCAGCTCTTCTCCATCGATCGTTGAAATGGCATTTGTAACCATCCATGAAGGCTGGGAAGTGTAGGCAATATTCCTGATACTGTCTGATTGGGTGGGGCTGTTCAGACTATCCATACCGGTTGTCTGGCCCCAGGTTACATCAAATACAAATACGCAGAAGCAGATCAAGAAGAAGTTTTTATGGTATGTAATATGTTTCACTTTGAGTTTTTTTTAATATAAACTTGAACTACAACATTAATAACCAGGGTTCTGAGTTAAATACCCTTTATTCACTTCCTCCTGCCGAAAAGGCCAATGGTACATCTTGGGAGACCATGAGCGGACTTCGACAAGCTTGTATTCATAACTGAATTCTGTACTGGGCTCCGGTTGCTTGGTTATCCTTATTCCCAACATTTCTCCGCTTAAAATCGCCTTACCTGTTACCGGGTCATTCTTGTCAGCTATCATCCAACGCATTACATCCCATAAGCGGTTATTCTCGGCATATAATTCTATGGATCTTTCATTTTGTATTTTCTTTCTGAACTCTTCCTGGGAAAGTCCTGGAGGAAAATCGGGCATTCCGGCACGTGCACGGATTACATTTACAGCTGCATAGGCTTCCGGAACTGGACCCTGTGCCTCGTTGAGTGCTTCAGCTTTTATCAGGTAGGCCTCAGCAAGGCGCAGAAGATTCCAGATTGGATAGACTGCTACCCCCGTTCTCAATTCCGGTGGGATCATTTTGCGCTGCCAGTATCCGGATAAACAGCCAAGCAACGGGGGGTTGTTGGAAGGTACGGCACCCTCCCACAACTGTAATGATGGAAAATCAACGTTCCAGTAGGATCCAACATAACCAACAGACTGCACAAAACGGGGATCCAGCTCAGCTAATTTCTCAGCCAGATTATCCCCTCCGGCCGGATTCCAGGTTTGGGGTGTGCCATCACGTTTTTCGTATTTCTCAACAAAGTTTTGCAGGACCATGGTCCCCCCCTGTGCTACATAAAAGTTGTTCATTCCTTTCCAGAGGGTATGTCCGGCATATTGAGGGCCAATATTTTTAGCGGCAAAAATTGATTCTTCATTATCAGCTTCGTGCCAGGCATCAAAGTAATTCTGGTTCACTCCCCATTCGGGATATACTCCACGGTCATCTATTATCTTTTTTCCACCGGCCGGGGCCCAGTCTATCACGGCCTGGGCGGCATCAGCGGCTAATTGCCAACGATCAACATCGTAATTGCCGTAACATAACAATTCATTATTCCCTGGAAGTGGAACAACAGGAGAGTCTGTATTGCTCAAAGGGCTGGCAGCGTATAGCAGGGTCTTTGCTTTCAACAGAAGGGCCGCACCTTTTGTTGCCCTCCCGACATCTTCTGAAGGCCACCTGTCAGGAAGAAGTGCAGCTGCGGCGTCGCACTGCTCAACGATGAAATTTACTGTTTCCTCAACACTGCTTCTGGGGATATTTAAGGCTTCCGGGTCGTCTATGCTTGCACTAATGCGCTCACCAATGACCGGAACACCTCCGTACATCTTAAACATGTCAAAATAACAGAGAGCCCTGATAAAAATTGCCTGACCAGTGGCCCGGTCTTTCCATTGTGAACTGGCATCACTCACATCATCCACCCGGTCCAGGAAAATTCCAATTTTACGAATCGCCACCCATCGGCCTGCCCATCTGCCACGTCCGTCATTTCCACCATCATTTGGAGTCAGGATACCTGAATTATACTGTTGGCAATAATACCATGATGCTACTTGTTCTCCTTCGTCGGTATAACATGAAAAAGGTGCGTCCCTCCTGCCGTTCCAATCGTCCCACAATGGATACCCCGTTTCTACTCCTGCTGCGTAAATAGAAGTCAAAAAAGTCTCTGCGTTTATCCTTGTTGAGAAAATTGTATCTTCGGTGACATCAACTCCGGGGGGTTTATCAAGGTAATCCCCAAACATTTCCTCGCAGGAGGTAAACATTTGAATAGCTGCTATACAAATACCAATCGATAATATAAGATGTTTCAGGGTCTTCATATGATATTGTTTAGAAAGAAACATTTAATCCTAAATTAATTGTCCTGGTGATCGGGTAGTATCCATAATTACTGGTTGGTGTAAATACTTCGGGATCATCTCCCTGCCACAAATTGTCCCAGGTAATCAAGTTGTGACCATTCACATAAATACGTGCAGAGCTCACATTCATTCTCTTTAAGAGATCGTTTTTAAACTCATAACTAACTTCAACATTTTTCAGGCGCACATAACGAGAATTCTGAACCCATAAAGTGGAAGATTGATAACTATGTTGCTGGATCTGATCTGCAGAAAGATGGGGGAACTCGATTTTCTCTCCGTTTTCGTATCTTTCAGGGGTCCAGGAATGATCATTCACATAGGTAGGAATTGCAGATTCCCATTCGAAAGGTCTGTATTTACGGGTGCCGGCGAGTCGGTTGACCCGGTCTGCTCCCTGAAATAAGACTGATAGTCCGAATCCTTTATAATTAGCTCCAATAGTCAATCCGAAAATAACTTCAGGATAATTGGAGTAACCAATTGGCACCTGGTCATCCTGATCGATAATACCATCCCCGTTTATATCCTTGTATTTAACGTCACCCGGCATAACCCGGTTACTCTGATAGGAACTTTGAGGCCTGTATGCATCATTTACCTCTTCCCAGGAATTATAAAATCCCTGAGAAATAAGCCCGAAGAACTGTCCGCTTGACTGCCCTGTACGGTTCTGATAAGTAAAGGGTCTACTCACCTCATCCTGGAACAGAATCTTATTCTGTGCAAATGTATAATTCGCATTTACCCAATATTTAAAATTGCCCCTTGTATCCATGTAATTAACTTCAAGCTCAAAACCTTCGTTTTCCATTTCTCCCCAGTTTTGCGGTGCAATTTCTGCAGCAATAATATTGGGTATGGTTTGAGGAAATGCCAGAATGTTATCACGGTATTCATAGAAATAGTCCCCTGAAATTTTGAGCTTGTTGGTTAAAAAAGTAATATCAGTCCCAATATTGGTCTTCTTTGCCCGCTCCCATGTGAGGCCAGGATTACCATTTGTTCCTTCAAAGGATCCCTGATATCTTTGCCATGTTGTGCCGGGCACACCGAAGAAATAATATTGAGGTTTTGAATTATCGCCAAGTGTTGCGAATTCATACGATGCAGGGTTGTATAAAAATCTTTCAGCTCCAATTCTATCGTTTCCAACTTCACCATACGTTGCCCTTATTTTTAAATAGGTAATAAAGTTATTCTTAGGAAAGAAAGGTTCCTGGGTTACGATCCATCCAATTGAGTAGGCGGGAAATAAACCAAATCGTTTGCCGACAGCAAAGTTCTCAGTTCCGTTGTAACCAATGTTAAATTCAACAAGATAACGCAAGTCATAGTTGTAGGTAACTCTTCCTACCAAACCCTGGTGTCCGTTCGGGATCACGAAGGCCAGATGCGGATCATACAGTTTATCCTGGTTATACAATACCAGACCGCCAACATTGTGTCCTCCAAAACTCCTTGAATAGTCCAGTCCTACTTCAAAATAATTTTTTCTGAGTTTATCGCCAGATTCTGAAAAGCCAAAGGATTGATCATCATTTTGGCTTGCAAACAGAACCGAACCATCTGGCATACGCAAGCCCTTATAAGTCTGAACATTTTTATAAAAACTTTTATTATCGTTGGCCTGGTTCCAATATGATACAGTAGAGTGAAGATTTAAGCCTTTTGTAATAAAATCAAGCTTATAATCAAACCTGAGCGAGGATGTCAAATAATTATCATCAGCAATTCCATATCCATTTCCCAGGAAATATTCAAGAATTTCTCCTCCATAAGTATCATATATTTTTATGATTTTACCATCGATAATCCCCGGGGAAGGCCATGGAGGCATATTGTAAACTAAATCAAGCAAATAACCGGTATCATTATGCCCTTTCTTCCGCTCGATTTGCTCTGATAGTTGAAGGCTGGCAGTAAGACGTTTTGTAATGTTAAAATCAAAATTGGACCGTATATTATATCTTCTGTATGTATGCTGTGCATTATAACCAGGTGCTGATTTCGTCAGCTCCTTATTGAATCCGGCGTCCTGAAAGAAATACCCTGCAGACACAAAATATTTTATCAGTTTATTTCCTCCTGAAATGTTGACATTATGCTGGGTCTGCATTGCAGTTGGATTAAAAAATAAGTCCATCCAGTCCACATCCGGATGAAATAATGGATCTTCACCAGTCCTGAAGTACTCAATATCTTCATCAGAGAATTTTGGAACATAGGAACCAGTAGTATATGAGTTGTATCTTCTGGCTTCATTGTAAGCAAGCGAATAGGGATAACTCCTTGTATTTTCTTTTTTATCGATCCATGTATTAAATCCGAAATTTGAGGAAATGCTCAGTTTTGGCCGACCCAGTTCTCCTCTTTTGGTGGTAATAAGCACTACTCCGTTGGCTCCCCTTACACCGTAAACTGCTGTGGCAGATGCATCCTTGAGGATTGTTATATTTTCAATCTCATTGGGATCAAGGTTATTGTAATTTTTAGCCTCAATACCATCGATCATAATAAGCGGATCTAACGCACCAGAAAAGGTTCCCTGGCCCCTGATGCGCAATGTAGTAGCATTTTGACCTGGTTCTCCTTCCCGTTGAACGGTCAGGAGTCCCGTCATACGCCCGACTAAAGCATTGCTGATATTGGCCTGGGGAGCTTGCATAATTTGGTCAGAACTTATTTCTGATACTGACCCTGTGATGGTCGTTTTTCGTTGCGTACCGTAGCCAATCACCACCACATCTTCAATTCCCATTGCATCATATTCAAGATCAATGTCTATAACCTTTCTGTCATTTATGGAGACTGTCTGAGATATCATCCCAACATATTTGAAAACCAATTCCCTTGCATTGGCCGGAACTGAAATAGAATAGCTTCCATCGTTGTTGGAGATTGTACCAATTGTTGTACCAGGCACGGAAATGGTTGCACCCATCAGGACAAATCCGTCAGAAGCAGATTTTACGGCCCCGGTAATTATTGTCTGCCCCAGAACCATCTGATATCCCAACTGGAAAAAACATATTAGGGTTAGTGCGAACTTTCTCATTTAATTCTTTTATTATAGTTAGTTTCCACATTTATTCTATCCAGAATAAAGCTATTGCAGCTTTCCGCAATTAATCGTGCCACTGATGAATGATGAACTATATTATTTTTGATAAGCATAATGTTTTTATTGTGCTTTATTGGTAAGATCATAGGAAGATAGATAATTGGAGGGCATAACATCTTCATTATTTTAGCTTAGTGAATGATTCTTAAGTAACAGTAGAGTAGAGCGGGAAGGCTAAAAGCCTACCCTGCCCCCTCGTCAAACCGTA
>CAYGFI010000107.1:0-16705 GCA_964349045.1 uncultured Chitinophaga sp. | reverse complement strand
AAAAAGTATAATAAAAAAGGAATAGTGGTTTAAATTATCACAGCTTTGGAGATTTTGGAGTCGCTTTCGGCACCTGGATGACCAATATCGAATGCCAACTGATGCACCAGAACCTGGGCGACACCTATCTTATGATGAATACATGTTGCGAAACTACCGCTGAGAAATCTGAAAACAATGATGATTTTATATTTACTGCCGGTGCAGACTTAGTCGCTTTTGGGAAACATGCAATCACGCCTTTGATCAGAAAAAGTTCGGACAATGAAAAACCACTGGGTGAATGGAATACGGTCGATCTCTATTGTTACGGCAGCACTTCTGTTCACGTAGTAAACGGCGTTACTGTAATGGTAAACACAAATACCGGCGTTTTTGAAGATGGAGAGATTAAACCGCTTACATCCGGAAAAATTCAAATTCAATCGGAAGGCGCCGAACTTTTCGTCAAAAACGTAGAAATAAAAAAAATAACGAAACTACCCAAAGAGATTTTACCGTAAAAATTGCCGGGATACTATAACATGAACAAAGCCATTAATATTTACCAGGTTTTTACACGTTTATTCCGCAATGACAATCAGACCAACAAGCCTTTTGGTTCAATTGAAGAAAACGGTTGTTCGAAGTTCAGCCATTTTTCTCCCCGGGTACTTCAAGCCCTGAAAGAATTTAGCATAACCCACATTTGGTTTACAGGAGTTATACGGCATGCCACCTGTACCGGGTATGAAAAGTATGGGCTACCCGCATATAATCCTCTTATTGTAAAAGGGGTGGCAGGTTCACCCTTTGCCATCACCGATTATTATGATGTGGATCCCGATCTGGCCGACGATCCTAAAAACCGTATGCATGAATTTGAAGCATTATTAGAACGATGCCATGACCAGGGTTTTAAGGTTATAATTGATTTCGTACCCAACCATGTGTCTCGGCAATACGGTAGTATAAACCTGCCTGAAGCCAGTTTCGACCTCGGTGCAAAAGACAATCCAGAACATGCCTTTTCACCTTCAAATAATTTTTATTATGTGCCTGGTCAGGCATTTCAGACACCATCTGGAATTAATTACCCTTACACCATTGGAACAGGAGCCTATAAAGAGTTTCCGGCAAAAGTAACCGGGAACGATGCTTTTACATTTCATCCGGGCATAAACGACTGGTATGAAACTATAAAACTGAACTATGGGGTTGATTATCAAAACGACCGGAAAACACATTTTGAACCAATTCCTGACACCTGGGAGAAAATGATTCAAATAATGAAATTTTGGGCTGGAAAAGGAGTTGATGCGTTTCGTTGTGATATGGCTGAAATGGTGCCTGTTCAATTCTGGGCCTGGGCTTTGCCACAGGTAAAGAAACTAAACAACGAAATTAATTTTATTGCAGAAGTTTACGACCCCGGGGAATACAAAAAATATATTAACGCAGGCTTTGATTATTTGTACGACAAGGTAGGTTTTTACGATATTTTGCGTGCTTTAATTGAAGGACATGGATCGTGCAGACAACTTACTCAGCTTTGGCAAAGTTATGAAGGATTCTCTGACAGAATGCTGCGTTTTTTAGAAAATCATGATGAACAACGCATTGCCTCCCCTCAGTTTGCCAACGACCCACGGAAGGCAATACCGGCAATGATCCTTGCAGCAACATTCAACACCGGCCCTTTAATGCTATATTTTGGACAAGAAATTGGGGAAAAAGCTATAGACACGGAAGGATTTAGCGAGTTGGACGGTCGTACAACAATTTTCGATTATTGGTGTGTAAACCAATACCAAAAATGGGTAAATGGTGGACTTGTTAACTCTGATTTGCTGAATAAGGATCAAAAACAGCTTCGTGCTTTTTATGCAATGCTGAACCAACTGCGCATAAAATCGAAAGCAATATATGCAGGCGGATTCTACGACCTTATGTGGCTAAACAATAAAAATGTGGACAGCGATAAAATTTTTGCTTACCTTCGCTATTACCTGGATGAAGTTCTTCTTGTGGTTTTAAATTTCGATTTGACAAGGTCTTTCGATATCAGGCTGAAAATATCACGTGATGCCATAAATCTTACAGGTCTATCTGAATTGCAGGAGTGGACGGCTATTGAAATTACAGAAAAGAAACTTAGTCTGAAATTTGATCCCAAAGATGCACAAAACGAAGGAATTGCCATTCATTTACCCGTGAATTCGGGTTTGGTTTTTGATTTAAAATAATACCTTGAAAAGGGATATTCCGGCATCTTCCATACCTTTAAAATTTACATTAATAAAATCTGTAGATTCTCTATTCTTTTAATAACACATCCCTGACTTCCCTGTAGCTTTCGTTAAGTTTCATTACATATATTCCTGTCTTAAGCAAACCGACATCAACCTGGTGATAACCCATTCCTGATAACCGTACCTTCTCAATAAATTGTCCGTTAAGGTTGTAAATTGAAAGCAATGCGTCCGGATTTGAAATTTCAACAGTCAGATAATTCTTAACAGGGTTTGGATAGAATACAAATATTTTTGAATCAATCTCCCGCCATAAATTCGATGTTTCGCCATCCCTTGTTGAACTTTCGTGAAAAACAGATCTTCCGATTCTGATTTCCATATGCTGATCATTTAGTAAATTACGCAGTTTGGCAGTATCGGAGGAACCGTAGTGATAGATATAAAGAATCGCCGGTTTTATTTTTTTAGCAGCATCAGAGGCCATCTCGGGAGTCATTGTATAAGGCAGATTCATCGGAATAAAGGCAATATCGATCTTACCCAGGTTCTCCATTTCAGGTATATTTTCTGTATCGCCTGCAATATATAAACGTTTCTCACCCAGAGTCAGAATATACCCATTACCGGTGCCTTTCGGGTGATAAGTTCCATTCACAATATTATAGGCAGGAACAGCCTTTACACCAATACCCATGATAATCAGGCTATCGCCGTTTTTCATAACAGTTTTCGATCCTGAATAGTTTCCAAGGTTTGAAACAGCTTGTGTACAAACCATTTCAGTTGATTCCTGCTTAATTTTATTCAAAGCATTTAAATCATAATGATCGCCATGACCATGAGTGATAAAAATAAGATCGGCTTTAAGCAACAAGTCGTAGTTTTCCTGTGCTGTGCTGGGATCAATATGAATGATGAGATTGTTGTATGTAATCATCAGTGTGGCATGGCCGAGAGAGTGTATTACAAAGCTATCCGACTGAACAGTCGAATTTGAGGCCAGGGTTTTGCAAAGGAATATACCCGAAAATAACATGAGGAATACAAGGGATTTTTTCATTTCAATGCTGTAATTAATGATTAAACCAGGGTGTAATTTATTAAAACGTAATCAAATGAATCATACATGGACGAATTTTTCACACATATTTAACAATTTAAAATTCCTGAGATTAGTGATAAAAATTCCGGAGAGATCCATATACCCATCAATGCTTGTTAATCATTTTCGAATAGAAATGAAAAGCTATGTATGGTTTTTTATGAAAGTAAAAACCAACCAAGGTCCCAATAGGATTAAATAAAAGCTTTATCTTTAACAGAAACATAATGATGTTTGCTTAAGACAGGAATATATGAAAACTATGTGTATCCTAACCTGTTGAATAATATTATTAAATCATCAAATTTTTGAAACCTTCAATGAATTTTCACCATCTTCTTTGTACTTGAAAACCTTTCAGTTACTAATTCATAATAATAAATGCCGCATCCAAGATTTTCAGCATCATAATCGATTTGATGAGTTCCCTTAGTTTTGGTTCCTTCTGATAAAAAATCAATCATTCTCCATTTTGTATCATAAATCCTGAAATGTACCTGGCTTGTTTCCGGAATATTATAGCTTATGGTCGTATTATTTTGAAAAGGATTCGGGTAATTCTGATTCAGAAAAGAATGTGTTGATTCAACAGCATGGTTCTTTATTCCTACCGTTGAAAACTTATATGAATCTGACCAGTCGCTCCATTTCAGGTTATGATCTCTGTATCGAACCCTGAATGAGTATGATTTGTTCCACTGTAGTCTGGACGCTTTTATTTTCGGTTCATAAAGATTTATTCCGAGATTGGTATCAATTGGATGAAAATTATCATCTACCCCATAAAGGTTAGTCCAATGCATAAGCGTATCCATTACTATAACATGATTACCTGAACTATCCATTACCTGCAAATTTACTGTCATCAGTGAGTCTGCACCTGAGAATTCTGATAAGAAGAAAGTAATAGTTTCATCTGTAATTTCAATATTATCTGCTGTTGGAGTAAGGGATCCTGGCTGATCGATTTTTTTGTACCAGCTATCAAGTATTTCAGAATTCCTTGATTTGTGCAAATCACCAAGACTATACATTGATTGAACCCAGGAATTATCTGCAATGTCGATTTCAAGAATCTGAAAGAAATAATGATCGATAGAAATATGAATATCAGGATAATCAAAATTTTCAAAAGCTCCCCAGGAATCCAATGGTCCTCCTCCCCCGCCACCACAAATAATTCTAAAATCGCCGTTTGCAGCAGGAGAAAGAATTGTACCCCTCTCAAAACCATGGGTATGTCCGGAATGCAACTGTTGCACTTTTGAATATTTTTTAATAACAGGGAACAGTACATCTCTCACATAATTTGCACCTCCATCGAAAGTATTAACCACGAACCATAGCTCTGAAAAAGGAGGATGATGTAAAAACAGGAAAACAAAATCAACACCTGGGTCATCCTCAGCATCGCTTAATCTGGAATTTAGCCAGTTCGCTTCAGCATTTCCGTACTGAGCTGTAATATTGGTGTTCATTCCTATAAATAATGAGTTCCCAACCTGGAATTGCCATATCTTTTCGTTCAATGTATGGGTAGGAGGAAAAGCAGATTGTTCATCAAGTTTGAGATAATTATAAAAAAACGGGCTTTCTTCCTCATGATTTCCTGCAACAACCATTGTCGGCAGATTGGCAGACAATGCTGAAAAAGGCTGAAAATATTGAACTGTATACTGACCCGGGGAATTGCCACTTACAACAATATCTCCACTATGAAAAATTCCATTTACATGCTTCTCAATATCAGCGCCATACAATTCCATAATCTTTGCCCTGGCTGCCCGTAAAATTATTCCTGCCATAGTAGTATCCGATGCATGGGTATCACTAAGAAGAATAAATCTGATTTTTCCGGTAAAAGTTTGATCCGGCAAGGTTTTGAATGAATAGATACCCGATTCTTCATTTCCGCTTACGACTTTGTAAAAATACCGTGTATTCGGCTCTAAGTCTGATAATTTAACGGTATGCCACCGATAGGGTTGGCTGATAATTTCACTTGATCCCAAAGTAGAAAAACCTAAAGTGACATCAAGTCCATATTCAACTTTAGTTCCGATTAAGGAAGTATCATGCCAGCAAACAATCATCATGTTTTGTCCGGCGCCTTGCAAGTAGGGAATTCTTGTCATTATTGCAGGACCTGTATTATGACCAAATCCGCCTAATTCCTTTGCCTGATCAGCAGTAAGCGCCTGGTTCCAGATTGAAAGTTCAGAGCAATAAATATTACCATCTTCTCCATCCTCATCTGCAAAAATCAGGAGTATGCTGTCCAATGAAAAACGACCATCAACAACCTGGGTATTCCCTTTTAGTATTGGATTACCATCAAGGTAACATGTGAATGAATTTCCGTTTTTCACAGATATTATCAGTCGGTACCATTCATTCTGAGCAAGTGTATAACTGCTGTAACCTACTGCTGCGACTCCAATATTACCTCCGGTATTAATAAATAAATCACCATCGCTATTATTATTAATACTTGTTTGAAAGAAAGAATGCCAGGTGCTAATTGAAGGGACTTTAAAATCATATTGAAGAGAATATTCATTAACCATTGATCCTCCACCATTTGAAGATATGGTATGCTTCATTTTATAATAACTACCGGGACCTACAAGTACAGATCCATTTCCATCTTCAGGACCCGAAGCAAATAAATGCGAACCAAAAAGAGTAAGATTAGCGCCATACCCAGGTTCTTCGTATGTAAGGTTTGAAGTATCATCAAATTTCCACCACCCGACCCTTTCAGGGATTATTGCATATAAGTAAGCACTATTGTAAATTAATACGGTAATGAAAAAAAGACTTTTTATAACTCTCATAACAAATTCTAAATAGCTGAAGTATGTTGGACATCTAATACAATACCAAATAGATTGCGTGATAAACTTTTTACCTGCACTTTTTCAATTCATTATTTATAAACGATACATCAGTACTTTAATATTAGTACTGATGTATCCTGCTTTTCAGCCAACCCTGTAAATCAAACCAGACCTTATTTAATCACCATCATTTTTCGTACACTGGTTTGCTGATTTGTTGTCATCTGGATGTAGTAAATTCCATTAGGCAATTTATCAGAATATAATTCCAAGCTATAGTTACCAGGTGTTTTAACTCCTTGATTGATGGCCTGCACTTCATTTCCTGCAATATCCAGGATACGGAAGTTTACAATTCCGGTATTGTGAATCTGATAAGGGAAAATGGTGGAAAAAGAAAATGGATTGGGATAGTTTTGATCCAGATCCGAAGTATTTCCAATTTTCTGTTTCAGAACAGATGTAGTAGAAACCGTAGTGGCATCACCTAATTTGGCAACCTGATCGGCATTCAGAGCAATATCCCAGATGCCTAATTCAGAACAATAAATGGTTCCATCATCTCCATCATCATCTGCAAACATGAGGAGAATATCAGAAAGGGCAAACCTTCCATCAATAGTTTGTCCGGCAGATTCCAGCCATTGTTCTCCATCAATATATACTTTGAAAAATACTCCGTTCTTTACCGAAAGAATCATCCTGTACCATACACCTGCCGAAACGGCATTAGCAGAATACCCGGTTGTTCCTGTTCCGATTGCGTTAGCTGACGAATTGGTAAACAAGTCTGCATCATCAGCATTTTCCGATGAAGTCTGAATAAAGGCATGCCATACTCCAATCTCAGGTAGATTAAAATCGATCTGAATGGAATAATTATTTACCATAATTCCATCTCCGTTACCATAGATTCCATGAGACATCTTTAAGTAACTTCCTGAAGATATAATAGTTGCGTCATTTCCGGCAACAGGGCCGCTATCCGGAACCTGTACACCTGTAAGTTCGAGAGCAGAACCGACCTCCGCTTTTAACAAATCAGAGGAATCATCAAATTTCCACCATCCCACTCTTGAAGGAATAGTGACAACAGGATCTCCTCCTAAAGCTTCTACTTCATTATCGGTTAGCGCTACCTCCCAAATACTTAATTCAGAACAAATAATGGTGCCATCTTCGCCATCGTTATCTGCAAATATCAGGACAATATCATCGAGACCGAATCTCTCTTCCTTAGCCTGTCCCACTGCATCCAGCCAAAGATATCCATTAATATAGATTCTGAAAAATGAGCCGTTTTTTACAGATATAACCATTCTGTACCAGGTATTTGCAACTATTGAATTGGTTGTATATCCCGTGGTTGCATTTCCGATTGAATTATTGGAATTTTTGGTAAATAATTCAGCATCTGAGTTATTTGAAGTATCAGTCTGAAAAAAAGAATGCCAGGTTTCGGTTTCAGGAACAGAAAAATCCATCTGGATAGAATACTCATTAACCAGGGTATCCTCGCCATTGAGGGCAATCTCATGAGCCATTTTCAAATAACTTTCGACACCTATTCTGGTAGCTTTATTATCCGTTGAGGGTCCGTTAACAGATTCCTGGGTTCCAACCAATACAAGAGGAATACCAACCTCAGCTTTTAACAAATCCGAAGCATCATCAAATTTCCACCAGCCCATTTTTGTTCTTACCCTGGCACGGTCACCGGCTGCATCCCCGAGTTGATTTACCTGGTATTCGTCAAGGGCTATATCCCAAATACCAATTTCCGAACAATTAATTATATTATCCTCTTCATCGTTATCTGCAAACATCAGCAGGGATTCTGCGAGAGCAAACCTGCCATCAATAGGCTGTATGGCAGCATCCAGCCAAAGCTCTCCATTCATATATATTTTGAAAAATTCCCCGTTCTTTACAGTTATTATCATCCTGTACCATGTATCTGCAGAAATTCCTTTGGAGGAGTATCCGGTAGCTTGAGTACCAATTGCATTACTCCCACTTCTGGTAAACAAATCACCGTCATCAGAGTTTGCTGGATCTGTTTGGAAAAAGGCATGCCAAATTCCGATTTCAGGGACTGAAAAATCTATTTGGAGGGTATATTCATTCACCAGGCTTCCACCTCCGTTACCATACATTTCATGGTTCATAATTAAATAACTTCCAATACCAATATTAGTGGCTCCATTTCCTTCTACCGGTCCTGTAACTGATTCTTGTGTTCCAACTATTTCAAGGTCGGAGCCAATTTCAGCCTTCACCAGATAGGAGGGCGTATCAAATTTCCACCAACCAACTCTTGTTGGCACCTGGGCGCTTACAGAAAAGCTTACAAATAGGATTAAAAGCACAATCAGCTGTAGTAATTTTGTTTTCATAAATTTAAATTTGTTGTGTTTACAATATAACTTTTATAATTGACAAAACAGAATCTTCAAAGCGAAGGAGTATTAATATCCGAGGTATTATAATTTCATTTTAGATGTTATAAATATACCTGAATTAAAAAATATATACAATCACACGTTCGTGGTATAATTTTTAAACAAAACAAAGAACAAGTTTGTCATTTATCATTTTTTAACCTTAACTAAAATCCTCATTTCGTATATTTGATCCCTCAAAAAAAATACAATGCAGGAATTTTCAAAAATCATTGCCTTAAAGTTAAAGCTCGGTGAAAAAGAAGTTTCCAACCTTATTGATTTGCTTGAGCAGGGTGCGACAATCCCATTTATAAGCCGTTACCGGAAAGAAATGACGGGAAGTATGGATGAGGTCCAGGTCGGGGATGTAAAAGATGAGTTGAATCGTCTTAGAGAGCTGGAAAAGAGAAGAGATGCAGTACTAAAATCAATTGAAGAACAGGAAAAGCTTACACCTGAGCTGAGAAGCAGGATTGAAGCTTGTATGAATATGACTGATCTCGAGGATATTTACCTACCGTTTAAACCTAAGAAAAAAACCCGTGCCAGCATTGCCCGTGAGAAAGGTCTTGAACCTTTGGCCGCTATTATTATGAAACAGAAAGAGATGGATATAACAGGCAAGGCTTCAACTTTTATAACCGATAAGGTTCCTGATGCAGAGGATGCCCTGCAGGGAGCCCGGGACATTATTGCCGAGTGGGTCAATGAAAATCAGAAAGCCCGTAATATCGTCAGGTTTCATTTTGATAAATCTGCCCTTATAAGTTCCAGAATAGTTAAAGGCAAAGAAGAAGAAGGTGTTAAGTTTACAGACTATTTCGCTTTTTCCGAAGCTTTGAAAAAGTGTCCTTCTCATCGGATTCTTGCTGTACTAAGGGGTGTAGAAGAAGGATTTCTAAAGCTATCCATCGAACCCGTTGAAGATCCTGTTATCGAGTCTCTTAACAAGATTTTTCTCCTGGGCTCTTATGATGTATCACAGCAAGTAGAGATGGCTGTAAAAGACTCCTATAAGAGGTTGCTCGCTCCTTCCATTGAAAATGAGTTTAGAGCGTTATATAAGGAAAAGGCTGACATTGAGGCCATACGGGTTTTCGCGGAAAATCTCCGACAGTTGCTGTTATCGTCACCTTTAGGACAGAAGGCTGTAATGGGCATCGATCCGGGATATCGTACCGGATGCAAGGTGGTTTGCCTGGACAAACAGGGAAATTTGCTGCATAATGCTACCATATATCCTCATCCCCCACAGGATGACAAAGGCGGAAGCATGAAAAAAATGGATACGCTTGTTGAACAATATAAAATTGAGGCCATCGCTATCGGGAATGGCACAGCCTCGCGTGAAACTGAACACTTTATAAAGAAAATCCGGTTTAACCGCGACATCCAGGTTTATGTGGTCTCTGAAGCCGGGGCATCGGTTTATTCTGCTTCGAAAATAGCGCGTGACGAATTTCCCGATTATGATGTTACGGTCAGAGGGGCCGTTTCAATAGGTCGCAGATTGATGGATCCGCTGGCAGAACTGGTGAAAATTGATCCGAAATCCATTGGTGTCGGGCAATATCAGCACGATGTTGACCAGGGTAAGCTAAAAGACGGTCTTGACCAGGTAGTTGAAAGCTGCGTGAATCTTGTTGGAGTAAATGTAAATACTGCCAGTAAACACCTGCTCACGTATGTTTCGGGTTTAGGTCCCACACTTGCTCAGAATATTGTCGATTACAGGAAAGAAAACGGCGCTTTCCTGAGTCGTAAATCCTTATTGAAAGTGCCACGAATGGGTGAAAAAGCATTTGAGCAGGCAGCAGGATTCCTTCGTATTAATCAAGCTCAAAATCCACTCGATAACTCTGCCGTACATCCTGAAAGTTACCATATTGTTGAGAGAATGGCCACGGATACCGGATGTAGTGTTGCTGAACTGATTGACAAGCATGAACTCAGATCTCAAATCGATATCCGGAAGTATATCAGTGATAAGGTCGGGGTCCCAACCCTAAAGGACATCATGGAAGAACTAGCCAAACCAGGACGTGATCCCCGCGCGAGAATTGAAGTATTTGAATTTGCCCCGGATGTCTTTAACATCAACGATCTTAAACCCGGAATGGTATTGCCAGGTATTGTTACTAATATTACTAATTTCGGCGCTTTTGTGGATGTGGGTGTTAAACAGGACGGCCTTGTACATATTTCGCAGATTGCCAACCGTTTCGTAAAAGACCCCAACGAAGTTGTAAAACTGCATCAGCACGTTAAAGTTAAAGTTCTCGAAGTTGATGCAGCCCGCAAAAGGATACAATTATCAATGAAAGATATTTAAAAAATATCGTACATTTGTGAACTTAAAAAGTTAAGGAAAAATCGTTCAGGTACTGATTTTGAAATACATAGACTCTGAAGAAATGAACAATTTCTATTTTTCAATGTTAATGTTTAACTAAAATTTAACCGGATGGGATTAGAAGAGAAAATTACCACCTTGAACGGAAATTTATATTTTCAGATTTTTGTTTCAGGGGCGAACAAAATACTCGAAAACCAAAAATTACTGAACAAGATTAATGTATTTCCGGTGCCTGATGCAGATACGGGAACCAATTTAGCCTCAACTCTAAGGGCTGTTATTGATAATGCCCGTCCTTCTGATTCTTACAAGGTTACCGCTAACTCAATTGCAGTGGCAGCCCTGAATGGTGCAAGAGGAAATTCGGGTGTTATCTTTGCCCAGTTCCTTTATGGAATGAGTATTGAAGCAAATGAAGCCAAACATATCACCATAGACGAATTTGTTGAAAGTATCAAGCGATCTGTAAGCTATATTTACAGCGCCATCGCCGACCCGGTTGAAGGTACAATGCTTACCGTTATCAGAGAATGGGCAGATTTCATATATGCACAAAAAGGTGTTATAGATGATTTTAAAAACCTTTTCAGAAATTCTTATGATATAGTGCTTAAGTCTCTTGCCGAAACCACTTTAAAGCTCAAAGCGCTCACCCTGGCAAATGTTGTTGATGCCGGTGCAAAAGGATTCGTTCTCTTTCTGGAAGGTATTATCGAGGGCTTCCGTAAAACTCTGCTTCACGAGGAAATCATTGCAAGGCATGATGAGATTGATCAGTCCGCACTGGGATCCATAAAACATGAGGAATTTAACTTTCGCTATTGCACTGAGGCCATGATTCATGGTAATAATATCAATCACCAGGAAGTCAAATCCCTGGTTTCAGTTATGGGTGATTCCCTGGTTATCGCGGGTTCAGATAAAATGGTCCGTCTTCATATTCATACTGATGAACCGCATATTCTTTTTGAAAAGTTAAGGAAATTTGGTAAAATCCATTACCAGAAAGCCGATGACATGAAAAAACAACAGGAAGCGATGTATTCCCGTAAATGGAATATCGCCCTGGTTACAGATTCTACAAGTGACCTGTCGCAAGAACTAATAGAGCAATACCAGATTTACATTATCCCACTGAATGTTCATTTCGGAGAAACACAGTATCTCGATAAAATTACTCTTCAACCCGATCAATTCTATGACCTTGTTCAAACAGAGAAAAATTATCCTTCAACCAGCCAGCCCAACGAAACGAGTTTCCTTAATATTTATTCCCATCTGGCCAGTCATTACGACTCGATAATATCTGTGCATGTTTCTGAAAAATTCAGCGGTACTATGCGGAATGCCAGGAATGCGGCAGAGAGAATTAGTAAAGAATTCGGAAAGCCTATTTCTGTTATTGATTCCCGAAGCGTTTCCGGCTCCCTGGGACTGCTGACCTACCGAATTGCACAAGCAATCGA
The DNA here is from genome assembly GCA_964349045.1 of uncultured Chitinophaga sp. GTDB lineage: Bacteria > Bacteroidota > Bacteroidia > Bacteroidales > JACJXF01. The sequence continues at coordinate 4,263 of CAYGFI010000107.1, read as the reverse complement.
AAATGGAATGAAGCATGATGATATAGTTTCCAAAGCAGACGAGTGGAGAAAAAGCACTAAGGTTTACGTAAGTGTAAAAACCCTCAAATATATGATCCGTGGAGGCAGAGTAAGCAGAGCCAAAGGTTTTATTGCAAGTCTTTTTAATATTCTACCCATCATATCTATTACAGAGGAAGGGAAATCAGAACTCTTTGATAAAGCATTCAGCCAGAAATCAAATATGAAAAAGGTAATGGGACATACCCGCGAATTCCTTAAAGGGAGAAAAATGCGTGATTACATAATCATGCATGCCGAAGATGAGGAGAATGCATCCTGGTTCAGAAAAGAGATGGTAGAACTGACTGGCATGCAACCTGCTTCGGTTGTAAGTATTTCCCCGGTTGTTGGCGTCAATGCAGGTAAGGGAACCGTAGCGCTTGCTATAATGGCGGAATAATTCTTATTTTATATGATCCGGATTTTTGCTATTGCGGGTATAACCATCTTTCTTTATATGGGTATATTCTATTTAATCGCCCAATCTATCAGAAACAACTCCATCGTTGACATTGGCTGGGGATTAGGATTTGTGATTACAACATTAGTTCTTATTTTTTGCTCCCAGCAAATCGAGACTTCCAAGCTCATTATTAGTTTTTTAATCCTTATTTGGGGTATAAGATTAAGTTTTTACATTTACCTTCGTAATCTGGGCAAACCCGAAGATTTTCGTTATGCAAACTGGAGAAAAGAATGGGGCCGTCGTCAGCCATGGATTGCATTTTACAAAATTTTTATGCTTCAGGGAATTATCATGTGGGTTGTAGCGCTTCCTGTTATGATGGTATTTTCAAGAATTACTCATTTACCCGGGTATTTGAGTATTTCAGGTATTCTGCTCTTCTTCTTCGGATTAGGTTTCGAAGGACTGGCTGACGCTCAGATGAAGCGATTCAAATATGATCCCAAAAACTATGGGAAAATTATTACTTCCGGACTTTGGAAATACACCCGCCATCCGAATTATTTTGGAGAAGCTTTGCTTTGGTGGGGAATTGGAATTTATGCCTTTTCTGTTTCCGGCTATTGGTATAGCTTCATCAGTCCGTTAATTATCAGCCTGATGCTTCGATTCGTATCAGGCGTTCCAATGCTGGAAGAGAAATACAAAGACCGAGAAGATTTCAGGGAATATGCCGCGAAGACTTCGGTTTTTATTCCTTTTATCGGTAAGAAAACAATTCAATAATTCAGTTCCTGAAGGACGACTTTACTATTCAGCAGCTTCAGGATCAGTTTTATAGAAAAGCTCTCAATACTGCAGGTAAACAATAAATTATCAACTCCCTTTGCCAACAATATTTTATTAAATTTGTTTTCACTTGTTTAAGCAGTTAAATTCACTCAACAATCATTCAAATAAAATATAATGAAGGTCAATTATAACAGTTTATTAATGATGGCATTTGCAGGAGTGGCAGTTCTGCTTTTTACCGGATGTAAAACCAAAGTAGAAATTATGGCACCCAAAGCAAAAAAGATTCCGCACGAACTTAGTTTACATGGCGACACCAGGATTGATAATTATTACTGGCTCAGAGAAAGAGAAAACCAGGAGGTTATCAAATATCTTGAAGTCGAAAATCAATACCAGGAGGCCAAAATGGCTGACACGAAAGACTTTCAGGAAAACATTTATAATGAGATAATTGGAAGAATAAAACAAACGGATATTTCCGTTCCTTATAAATATAACGGGTACTGGTATTTCACCCGCTTTGAGGAAGGCAGGGAATACCCGATCCATTCCCGTAAAAAGGCAAGCATGGAGGCTCCTGAGGAAATCATGCTAAATGTTAATGTAATGGCTGAAGGATTTAAATACTTCCAGGTCGCCGGAACCTCTGTTAGTCCTGATAATAAAATGCTCGCCTATGGAGTAGATACAGTATCACGCCGCATTTATACTCTGTATTTTAAAAATATTAAAACGGGTGAAATAATGAAAGATATCATTCCTCAATTCTCCGGATCAGTTGCCTGGGGAAATGATAATAAAACAATTTTTTATGCAAAGAAGGATGAAGAAACACTCCGTCCATACCAGATCTACAGGCATGTTCTTGGAACGGATCCTGCTAAGGACGAGTTAATTTATGTAGAAAAAGATGAGACATTCTCATGCGGTATCTACAAGAGCAAATCGAAAAAATATATCATCCTGGGAAGTTTTGCCAAGATGTCAACTGAGTATCAGTTTATGGATGCAGACGAACCATCAGGCAAATTCCGGATGTTTCATCCGCGGGAAAAAAATCTCGAATATGATATTAATCATTATGGGGATAAATTTTACGTGGTAACCAACCTGGATGCAAAAAACTTCAGGTTATTGGAAACATCTGTCAACAAAACGATTAAAGAGAACTGGGTGGAAGTAATTCCTCACCGTGAAGATGTTATGCTGGAAGGAATCGAAATTTTCAAAGATTACATGGTAGTTTCAGAGAGAAAAGAAGGACTTACAAAGCTCCGTATAATAAACTGGACCGATAAGTCTGATGAACACTACCTCGATTTTGGTGAAGAAGCTTACCTTGCGTACACTTCTGTTAATCCGGAATTCGATACTCCAATTTTACGCTATGGATACACTTCACTCACCACACCAAACTCCGTTTTCGATTATGATATGAACTCCCGTGAAAAAAAGCTGCTCAAGCAAGAGGAGGTGATCGGAAATTTCAAACCAATGGATTACGAAACAAAAAGACTATATGCCTCAGCAGGAGATGGTACCCGTATTCCTATTTCAATGGTTTACAAAAAAGGGATGAAGAAAAACAGTAAAAATCCCCTCCTGCTTTATGGTTACGGATCCTATGGAATTACAATTGATCCGAGCTTCAGTTCAGTAAGGCTGAGCCTGCTCGACAGAGGTTTTATTTTCGCCATTGCACATGTCCGCGGAGAACAGATTTATGGCAGACAATGGTACGAAGACGGGAAGCTGCTTAAAAAGATTAATACATTCACTGATTTTAACGACTGTGCCCGTTTTCTGATTAATGAACAGTTCACTTCACCGGAACATCTTTACGCCGAAGGTGGCAGCGCCGGCGGACTATTGATGGGAGCTATCGTGAACATGAACCCTGAACTCTATCACGGAGTGATTGCTGCAGTTCCTTTCGTAGATGTAGTGACCACCATGCTGGATGAAACTATACCCCTGACTACCGGAGAATATGACGAGTGGGGAGATCCACGCATTAAAGAATATTATGATTATATTAAAAGTTACTCCCCATATGATAATGTAAAGGCTCAGGCTTATCCAAACCTTCTCGTTACAACCGGTCTGCACGATTCGCAGGTGCAATACTGGGAACCGGCCAAATGGGTGGCCAAACTCAGGGAAATGAAAACCGATGACAACCTGCTGGTAATGCATTGTAACATGGAGACCGGACATTCCGGAGCTTCAGGACGGTTTCAGCGGCATAAGGATACAGCCAGGGAATATGCGTTTTTGTTTATGCTTGAGGGGATAAAGAAATGATTATCTTTGGGTTACCGATCCTGCACTGGAAGTAACAACCTTTTTATCCAAAGGATCACCCTTATATTGAATGTTACCTGCACTGCTCGCTTCAGCCTTTAAATGTTCCAATGCCCAGACTGATGCGTTTCCGGCACTGGAGGCCGATACATTACAGTATTTTGCCTTTAACCTGTCGGCATCAATAGTTCCCGCGCTGCTTACATCGGCTTCGAGTTCCTCTGCCTCACCTCTCAGCTCAACACTTCCGCTGCTGCTTGCTTCAACGCGAATTTCCCCTGCAACTGTTTCAAGCCGGATTTGTCCTGCACTACTGGCTGATACGGAAAGATGATCAGCATCCAGGATGTTCTCACATTTTACATCAGCAGCGCTTGATGCTTCTATTTCCCCGAGAATGGGAACGGTTATGCGGATATTTTTTGCTTTTGCATTTCGAATATTCTTTTCGGAATATACTCTTAATGTACCTGATGAAACTTCCGTGCGGATTATATCATGAAGGTTTTCATCAGCTTCAATTTCGAGGGATTGAGGATCCCCGAATGTAATAAAGACATGTAAACCATTAGAGGCATCAACCGAATTAAATTCAGGTACTTCACGGATTTTTACTTTAACATTGCCATCGCCTGAAATGCTGCCGGCAAAATTATAATAACAGGAAGTCAGGGCTAAAGTGAATCCTGTAATAATTAAAATGAAGATTGCTGTAC
>CAYGFI010000106.1:0-17601 GCA_964349045.1 uncultured Chitinophaga sp. | reverse complement strand
TTATTCCTTAAAAAATATAAAATTTATTTATACTCAGGAATGTTTCAGGTATATAAAAAAATAACCCGATCACCGGATCTATTAACAATCGTTAACAAATTGATTAAGTTATTATTAACATGAAAATTAAGACAAGAAACACCTCGTAAAAAAAATGAGTGGAAAATCCGGGTTTCTGTTATAAAATTTTTTTCAATAATATCAATTTACACAGAATAAGTCGTCGAAGCAGTATCCCCACCTCTTCCAGTCCAGTTGGTATGGAAAAACTCTCCCCTGGGCTTATCAGTTCTCTCATAGGTATGAGCGCCGAAGTAATCCCTTTGTGCCTGAAGCAGGTTAGCAGGAAGCCTTTCGGAACGATAACCGTCGTAGTAAGAAAGGGCGCTGCTGAATGCGGGAACCGGAATTCCATTGTTAAACGCTGAAGATACTGTTCTTCTCCATCCTGCCTGCGCTGCATCGATTTTCCCCTTAAAGAACGGATCAAGAAGCAGATTTATCAAATCATGGTTGGTTTTAAAAGCCGACGTGATTTTTCCTAAAAATGCCGATCTGATTATACATCCTCCTCTCCACATCTGGGCAATTTCCCCATAATTAAGAATCCATTTGTATTCTTTCGCTGCCTCACGCAGAAGTGCATATCCCTGAGCATACGAAATAATTTTTGACGCATAAAGTGCTTGCCTGATATCTTCAATGAATTGCTTTTTATCCCCTGGAAAAACAGGTTTTGGTCCTGATAATATTTTTGAAGCGATAACCCTTTCATCTTTCTGTGCCGAGAGACAACGTGCAAATACGGACTCCCCTATCAGAGTAAGCGGGATACCCATATCCAGAGCACTTACGGCTGTCCATTTACCTGTACCTTTCTGACCCGCGGTATCGAGAATTTTTTCTACCAGAGCCTCACCATTTTCATTATATCCCAGGATGTCCCTGGTTATTTCAATTAAGTAGCTGTCAAGATCACCTTTATTCCATTCAGCAAATACCTGGTGCATCCCGGCAGCATCCATTCCCAAAAGGGATTTCATAATCTGATAAGCTTCACAGATAAGTTGCATATCGCCATACTCGATACCATTATGAACCATTTTCACAAAATGTCCGGCCCCATCGCTTCCAACCCAATCGCAGCATGGAAGGCCATCAACCTTAGCGGAAATACTCTGAAAGATAGGTTTAACATGAGGCCATGCCTGGGGAGAACCACCAGGCATAATAGATGGTCCGTTCAAAGCTCCTTCTTCTCCGCCGGAAACGCCGGTACCAATAAATAAAAAACCTTTACTTTCAACATATTTTGTTCGGCGGATCGTATCCGGAAAATGTGAATTTCCTCCATCAATAATAATATCACCGGGTTCGAGATACGGAATTAACTGATCAATAAAATCATCAACAGGTTTACCTGCTTTAACCAGCATCATTACTTTCCGTGGGCGTTCCAGTGAGCTTACAAGTTCCTGAATGCTATGAGCCGGGATAAATTTCTTTCCCTTTCCCCTGCCCTGAACAAATTTATCGACTTTTTCGACGGTACGATTGTATACGGCCACGGTATATCCGTTTCTTTCCATATTTAAAACGAGGTTTTCGCCCATAACAGCGAGACCTATTAATCCAATATCTCCAAGTTTTTTCATTTTTTTATATTTTATATTTCACAAAAACAATTTGGCGCTAATACAGAAAATCCCAGTTTTTCTAACTTTTCTTCTATACCTGTCCAGGAGTTGTTTAATAATTTGACAGAGTATGAAGTTGGTTCCCTTCTTAACCGGTAACCACCCCTATGGGCTTCAAATTCTTTAACATTGGTTCTTAGTGCAGTGTCATCATCTAAAATATCATAAGTCTGGGTATAAACTTCATGCAAGATATCAATTTCCGTTTTTCCGGAACAATCTGTAATAATCTGAGTATTTTCCGGCAAAGGTACATTTTCGGGAGCCCAATTATCCAGTCCCAGTTGAAAAAACCTGCTAAGTGACCGGATACAGGTTTTAGTTCCGTTTGCCTTTCCGTCGGTGGAATAACCCGCAATATGAGGACTAACTATGGATGCCACCTCCATAAGCGCGGTATTGATCTGAGGTTCGCTATTCCAGACATCCAGAACGATATCACTGATACGCGATTTCCGGATTACGTCAATCAGATCGTCCTCATTAATTATTTCACCCCTCGAAGTATTAATAAGTATTACCTTCTTTTTCAAACCATCGAAAAAATGTTTGTTAGCCATGCCTGCTGTTTTAAATGGGCCAATAAAATTGAGAGGTACATGGAAACTTATAATATCGGCTTCTTTTTTAATTTTTTCGAGGGATTCAAATCCATCCAGTCCCTCAACCATGGCGCGGGGAGGATCATTCAGGAGCGCTCTCATTCCCAGAATTTCCGCAACCCTGGCAACTTTGGATCCCACATTACCAACACCAATAACAGCCATGCTCATTCCGGTAAGATTGAGATTCTTTTTAACCGACAAGGTCAGCAAGGCAGAAACTAAATACTGTTCAACAGATGATGAATTACAACCTGGAGCATTGGTCCAGAAAATATTGTTTTTTTGGCAGTATTCCGTATCAATATGATCATAACCAATGGTAGCTGTAGCAATAAATTTAACAGATGATCCATGCAACAGGGAAGCGCTGCAATTCGTCCTTGTCCTGACGATAATAGCATCCGCATCCTTCACATCCCATGGACCAATTTTTGCCCCTGGCAAATAAACCATGTCAGCATACCCCTCCATGGCTCCTCTGAGAAACGGAATTTTGTCGTCCGCTATAATCTTTAGTTTTTTCATGAATTATTAAATCTTTCTTCAAAAGCCCATAATCCTAATGCAGGGTTTGAGATATAAAAAAACTCTTCTCCTCCTGGAAGTCTGTTAAATCCATCTTTCAGAATTGAAGGATTGTAGATCTTGTTCATTTCCTTCAGATTTCCAAAAGAATAATTTACGGAAACTATTTCTTCTTTACTCAGGTTTCCGGGGCAATAAGTAACCTTAAAACGGTTTTCAGTAGATCCATGAATCAGGTGAGCTGCTGCACTCAGATTGTTTTTGAGTTCCTGGTTATTGTTTGTCATTTCAAGAATTTCCGGAGTGTTTACATATCCATATTTCCGGATGAGCCGGTCGATCTCCTTGTCTTCGCCAAACTCCTTTAGGCCGGGAGCAAGAACAATAAGTTCACCTCCATTATCAATGGCCATGCGTGTTCGGTAGATGCTTTTATTTCCCAGCCAGGTGCTTCTAAATTCGGATGGGTCAAGGTAAACCACTACTTTTTTCAGGGGATTTGGAAGCTTGATAAAATTGACTTTCAGAGAAAGTTCCGCTGCACGATCAAAACATTCTCTGTCATCGCCAATAAACAAACCGCGCGTTTTCAATACTCCGTTTTCATCCTTTCCCAATACAGTTAACACATAAACGATTGGAAGTTGTTTTCCAAAATAATCCGACGCATAATCGAGAACTTTTCTAACGGGGGTATCTGCCCGGCCCATGATTCTCTCCATCCCGAAAGCAGCGCCAAGGAAATGACTTTTATTGATTCCTTCAGCCCCCCCTGTCCCTACAAAAATATTTTTATTATGATTGGCCATCCCTATCACTTCATGGGGTACCACTTGACCGACCGACAAAATAAGATCGTGTACACCCGAAGCCAGCAGTTTATTTACCTGTGCCGGCCACGGATAATTTACGCGGCCTTCCGAAACTGTATATAAAAATTCGGCGGGTACTTCGCCCAGGGTAACGATATCATTCCTCCAGTCGTGTTCTCTGAAGAGATTAACCGGTGTTTTCCCAAACATATGAGTTATTTCTGATGTTTTCATGGGAGTATGAGTCCCTAATGCAGGAAGAATATCTTTCATCTTATCGCCATAAAATTGCCAGGCCAGTTCCGTGAGTTCCCCAGCCCTGCTGTGAAAGCGGGTGAAATCCGGAGGAACAGCCACTACCTTTTTTTTATTCCCCAGCTTTGCCAGAGCAGTAAAAAGCCCTGTTTTCAGATCCTCATAAGTTAAATCCGTATTTATGTCTCCCTTGGTGTAATACAGCATATAATGGTTTTAAATTAAAGCATCAATGAAATTCAATTATTCTTTAAATTATTTTTTTACATAAACCGTTTTGGCATTTACAAATTCACGTATCCCATGAATGGCCAACTCCCTGCCATAACCAGAGTGTTTAGTCCCACCAAATGGTAATCTGGGATCGGATTTTACCATTGAATTTATAAAAACCGCACCGTCATTGAATTCATGAACCAAATCTTTCGCTTTATCCATATCCCTGGTAAAAAGGGATACTCCAAGGCCAAATTTAGTTTTATTTGCGAATTCAACTGCTTCAGATGTATTTTTCGCAACTATTACAGGCGCTACGGGTCCAAAAACTTCTTCATCAAATACCGGCATTCCGGGCCTGATATCAACAAGAAGAGTGGGTTCAAAAAAAGAATTATGACGGATCCCTCCCATCAATATCCTGGCTCCCATTTCCACGGATTTTCTAACCTGTTTCTCGACTATTTTTGCCTGTTTAATGCTGGCCAAAGGGCCCATATTTGTGATTTCCCTTGCAGGGTCACCCTGGTGAATTTTTTTCAAGGCTTTTTTAAAAAGGTCAATAAATTCCCGGCTTACTTTTTCATGAACAATAAATCGTTTTGCTGCAATACAACTTTGACCTGCATTCTGCATACGCGCTTTGACACCGATCTCAACTGCCATTTTTAAATCTGCATCCTCAAGTACTACAAATGCATTACTGCCACCTAATTCCAAAAGTGTTTTTTTAATATTCCTGCCGGCAGTCTCAGCAACTTTTTGTCCTGCAAATTCGCTTCCTGTTAATGAAACAGCCTTTATAAAGTCACTTTGGATGATTTTCCCCACGTTTTTTGAACCTATTACAAGATTGCGAAATACGGATTTCGGAAATCCTGAGTGAATAAATATATTTTCAATATGCCTTGCACAAATCTGAACATTTGAGGCATGCTTAAGCAGAACAGTATTCCCTGCCATAAGAGTAGGTACAGCAAAACGGAATACCTGCCAGAATGGATAATTCCAGGGCATTATTCCTAAAATTGTTCCAAGCGGTTCATAACAGACATAACTCATGTCTGCATCTGTATCAACAGGTTGATTTTGAAGAAAAACTTCTGCATTGTCTGCATAATAATCACATACCCAGGCGCACTTTTCAACTTCAGCTATCGATTCAGAAACAGGTTTCCCCATTTCAGCCGTTATTGATTCGGCATATTCTTTTTTATTTCTGAGTAAGAGTCCTGAAACATTAATCATGAGAGATTTACGGTATCCGAAATTTGTGCTTTTCCATAATATAAATGCATCACCGGACTCAACCATGATTTTCTCCAGTTCTTTCCCGGAATACTCTTCAAATTCTTCAATAAGCTTATTTGAGTATGGGTTAATGCTTTTCATTTAAATCCTATTTAGTTAACCGGAGTTTTTAGTTGAAATCACAAATAAATTTCCCAAATCCTGTCATACCATATACCCGGCATATTTCTCACTTTTTCCAATGAGGAATTTCAGGTAAATAACTATCAAATTCCATGATAAGTGCCTGCTCATAATCACCGGCAAATTTTCCGGCAAAAAATCGATCCAATCCCTCTTTATAAAAACGTTCCCAGGAAGCTTCTTCGTGACCCGGATTTATTGGGAAAAACAATACACCGTTGGAGCTTGCTGCTTTATAATCCCCCGGAGCGTCGCCAATCATCAGGATTTTATGATCGGGATATTTATTTTTAGCCGCTAAAGCCAGATGCTCAGCTTTCGTGCCATATTCCTGACCTACAATCATACGTACCAGGTGATCGATATGATTTTCCTTCCATTCCCTCTCAAGAGCTTCAAGGGGAGTTTGAGAAACCACAATGGTATCGGCTCTCGGGTTCATTGCTTCGAGGGATTCTCTTACAAATGGAAAAGGAGGCATGCCGTAAACCAATTCACCTATATCTTTATTAACCTTTACCGACCAGGCATAAGTTGTACTGATAATTGGAATATTTGCAAGTTTTTCATATTTCTCCAGTGCAGGATTCCCGAGCTTGGTTTCGTTTTTTGTCCACTCTGTAAGGGCCGCCATATCTGGAATTTTCATATTGCGCGCTGAAACTTCAGGCCTCTCTGTGAGCAGACGCATGGTTTCGGTGAGCGCCAGGAAACGGTTAACTCCCCTGTTCTTCGAATACAAATTTACAAATTCCCAGGTTTCGCGGGCATATTTGGAAATTTTCTGCATTTCGAAAAAACGAATGAAATTTGGACAAAAGCATTCTTTTTGTTTGATCTCCATAGTGTCAAAAGCACAACCATCGGAGTCAATTCCAATGAAGAATTCTTTTGTGGGATGGAGGTTTCGGAGGATGTCCTGGGGATTGGTCATTAAATTATGAATTATGAGTTAAATTAGAGTGCCTGAAGTTGGATTCATTTATAACTATTCAATCTATTGTACCTCTTCAACATTACAAACTTTATGAACTTTACGAACTTTTTGAACTACTTCCCTTCAGGAACATAATTACCAAGCTTCTTATCGGCAAAAAAAGGTTTAAATTTTGTAAATCGCTGACGTCCGTTTATCAGCGGAACACTCACCCAATCTTCTCCAATTAAGGGTCTGACGTAATTCAGAAAATCGTCGGTAACGTCATTCCTGGAAGAACTGATCCACTTCTCAGGAAAATTTCTTTCCGAAAGAGCGACCTTTTCCAGGGGTACTTTATCATAATAGACATTGTAAATGAATCCGGGCGATCGTAAAATTGTAGCCATCCATCCATTTCCGTCATGAATGGCAATGTCAACTGCTTTCTGTCCAACTTTGTAAGCCTCATCAAGATCAACAGTTGACGCATAGATGATAGCATCCCGCTGATCGGTTCCCATAACCTGCCCCCGGGCTGAGCCTTGTGCTTTGAGTCCCACAGAATTCAGGTGATTTACAACAGATTGATAAACAGATAGTTTACTCGACCCAAATGAAGTATGACCAAAAGCGTCTTTGACTTCTCCTATTTCACCAACATCCAATCCTTCTGAAACCACCACGATGCAACGTCCGTCACTTTTAAGCTGATCATTGATTTTATCGGTCATTTCAGCAAGACTGACATTCGACTCTGTTAAATAGATTTGCAGGGGAATCTCCCTTTTGGGATCGGCAAGCCGTGAAGCAGCAGGAATATAGCCTATTTTACGACCCATAGCCTGAATAACCAGAACAGGATCAGCCGGAGACGAACCCATATTTTCCTCATTGGCATTCTGAATGATGTGTGACCAGTAACGTGCTACGCTGCCGTAACCGGGAGTATGATCAATTAGCTTGAATTCGCTGTCGCCAACATCATTATCTATAGTTTTCGGGACACCAACCGCAATGATATCGAGCCCTTTTGTGCGGGCCATTTCGCTTACCTTGAATGCAGTGTGCTGAGAATCATTTCCCCCGATATAAAAGAAATAACCGATATCATGTACCCTGAAAACTTCCATGATTCGTGCAAAATCTTTTTCCTGGTTGTTCTTCAGTTTATATCGGCATGTACCGATTGAACCGGCAGCAGGTGTAACGCGTAGTAAAGCAATTTCTTCCTCATCCTGTGCAGTAAGATCCAGAAGTTCTTCCTTCAGAACTCCTTCGATTCCATGCCAACCCGCGTAAACTTTTCCAAAAATATCCGGAAACATCTTGCAGGTATCAATAATCCCCCTTAATGAATTGTTTATAACAGGGGAGGGTCCTCCAGATTGAGCGACTATTACGTTATTTGGCTTCTTATGCATATATTATTTTTTGAAATTACAGTTATTTAAGTTTGAATTTCCTAAAGTTGGAATCATTTATAACAATCCAATCTTTTGTACCTCATCAACTTTATAAACTTTACAAACTTTATGAACTTAATGAACTTTTACTTCTTCTCAAACCCCTCCAAAGGCATTGTACCCTCCATCAACCGGAATGCATATCCCGGTAACGAATTTTGATATGTCGGAAACCAGGTACAACACAGCGCCCTGCAGATCCTCAGGCTCACCAAATTTTCCCATAGGTGTATTTGCAATTATTTTGTTACCTCGGGGTGTCAGATTTCCGGATTTCTCATCCATAAGAAGAAACCGGTTTTGATTAGTAAGGAAAAAGCCGGGAGCAATTGCATTTACGCGAACCCCTGTTTTAGCAAAATGTACGGCTAACCATTCCGTGAAATTATTAACCGAAGCTTTTGCAGCAGAATAGGCAGGAATTTTGGTAAGAGCTTTATATGCATTCATAGACGAGATATTGAGGATGGATCCTTTTCCCCTTTTCACCATTTTTTCGCCAAAAACCATGGAAGGAAGCACGGTACCGATAAAGTTCAGGTCGAAGACCTTATGAAAACCCTCCATCTTCAATCCGAAAAATGTTTCATCAAGCTTGTCAATATTAGAAGCATTAATTTCCTCCTGCCGGGTGGTTGCTTCGGGGGAGTTGCCTCCCGCCCCGTTAATAAGAATATCAACATTACCAAAAATATCTTCAATTTTTAAAGAAACTTTTATCAGAGAGTCTTTATCGAGAACATTGCATACCAGTCCGATGCAACCTGTATTATACATCATATTAAGGTCTGAAGCAAGTGATACAGCAACTTCCTCCCGTATATCGAGGATTGCAATTCGTACACCTGCAGACGCAAGTGCTTCGGTTATTGCTGTGCCTATTACCCCTCCACCACCGGTAATCACGCAAACTTTACCTGTTAAATCTGAAAATGAGTTATTTGCCATAGTTATAATTTGTATTTATAATCGTAATAATCAATATTATCTTTATTAATAATTTCAATGGGCATATGCTGAACCTGATCTATACCTCTGCGAAGCACGACAATATTAAATAAAGCAATAATCCCTTTATACGCTTGTTCGGCAGAGCGCTGACTAATTAGAAAACTGATTGTGTCATTCTTCAGTGCAGCAACATTAGCAGGTAACAGGTCGTATCCAATCAACTGAACTCCCTTTATACCGTTCGACTCCAGGTAACCGGCAACCTTATAAACGCGTGAATTGCTGACGAATATTCCCTTTACTACTAGCTGAGTAAAGGAATGGTTTAATTCATCAACTAATTTTTCATCAGAAGAATGGTTTGTATCTATTGTATGAAGTCTGATACCCGGATCCGGATTTTCATCAAAATATTTCCTGAAACCATTTTCCCTAAGTATAATATGGTTATAATTATCTTTTCGTGCAGCCAGGTTAATAATTAAAACATCAGCGGGAGTTCTGAGTCCATAGTAAAGCAGGCGACCCGCAAGGTAACCGCTTTGCAATGCATCCTGACCAATATAGCTGTTAACATGAGATTCTTCAATGTTAGAGTTAAATAAAACAACCGGAATTTTTCTTAATTGGCATTCATGAATGAATTTAAGACTGTCGTCAAGAAAGACAGGAGCGAACAAGATTCCATCAGGATGGTCAGCTAACAAATCAAATGCTTTTGCCGCAAAAGAATCACGGTCAAACTGGTTAAAAAGATATCGGTTTATTTTAATATTAAATCGTTCAATTTCCAAAAAGGCTTTATCAACTCCGGCATTGGGAACATGCCAGAAGTCTTTACCGTCTACGGACACGGGCATAATGACTGAAAAAAGATAGGTTTTCTTTGAAGTAAGCGCTCTGGCTACAATATCCGGATGGTAGTCTGATTTAGTCAGGAGAGCTTGTACTTTTTTCCGTGTTACCTCAGAAACTTCCCCCCGGTTATGAATAACGCGATCAACGGTTCCGGAAGAAACACCGGCAAGTTTTGCAATATCTTTTATTCTAATGCTCAAAACACAGTTTGTTTAAAACGGAAAATCTGTATAGATCAAAAAAATTATTAACAAAACTATACAATTATTCATAAATAAAACTATTTTTACAAAGAAATCGTGTTCGCACACGGGATTTTTATCCGGACTATAAATGTTCTTTGGAAAATTAAGTGAGTGATGAGGTTACGATGTCACGTCGTCACGTCATCACGTCGTCACACCGTCACGTCGTCACGTCATCACGCCGTCACGTTATTTCACGATAACATTATTACGTCATAACATTTTAAAGTTTACCTTAATTGACTGTCAAATTAATAAAACAACCATGTTAAAACTAAGCAAGTATTCATTTGGTATCGGTGATCGTTTTGCCCAGCAGGGAAAAGCTCAACTTAAAGCTTTCTTCATGGCTGCAGAGGCAGGGATAGAGTTGACACCGGTGTGGAATAAATCAAACAGGGAACATCAGATAATTCATACAGATCCTGAAGATACCCGCCATGCTGCAGATAGTGCAGTCGAAGAAACCGGGTGGAAGGGTAACTATTTCGTGGATGCGGATCACATCAATCTGAACAATGTTGATAAATTTATCAATAACTCGGATTTCTTTACTATTGACGTGGCCGATTATATTGGAAAATCAGCTGGAAAAGAATCTATTAATCAGTTTATTACAGATAATGAAAAATTTACCGGTAAACTTAAAATCCCCGGAATAGCAGAATCCTTTCATGTGAGCATGAAATTACTTGAGGAAATTGCCGGTAAGTTTTTATTTGCTGCACAAGAAGCTTCAAGGATATATCTCCACATAGCTTCTGAAAAGGGTAAAAACAATTTCGTAACCGAAGTTTCCATGGATGAAGTCGAAGCTGCCCAAAGTCCGGTTGAGTTGCTTTTCATTTTATCCGCCCTCGGTAAACTTGGCGTACCCGTTCAAACTATTGCGCCTAAGTTTACCGGACGCTTTAATAAAGGAGTTGATTATGAAGGGAGCATCAGTCAGTTCAGTAAAGAATTTGAACAGGACATCCTTGTGATCGATTTCGCAATCAAAAAATTCGGTTTACCGGATAACCTTAAGCTAAGCGTCCATTCGGGAAGTGATAAATTTTCTATTTATCCGGTCATGGGTGAACTAATCCGTAAACATAATAAAGGTATTCATATAAAAACTGCAGGCACAACCTGGCTTGAAGAAATGATTGGCCTTGCTCTTTCCGGGCCGGATGCCCTTTCACTGGCAAAATCGATATATTCTAAAGCTTATGAAAGACGTGCGGAACTTTGCGCACCCTACTCTACTGTAATTGATATCCATGAAAATTTGTTGCCTTTACCGGCAGAGGTTGAAGCATGGAACGGGAAACAGTTTGCAGATACTTTAAGACATATACCGGGTCATCCCCTCTATAACCCTTCTTTCAGACAATTGATACATGTTGGATATAAAATTGCAGCAGAATACAGTAATGTTTATATTAGCCTGATTAACCGGAACGCGATAACAGTGGGAGATCAGGTTACTGAGAATATTTATGAAAGACATATCAAGAGGTTGTTTGGGATTTGAGGTGATAAGAGTAGGGAGTCGGGAGTCGGGAGTCGGGAGTCGGGAGACGGATGACGGATGACGGATGACGGGAGTCGGGAGTCGGGAGTCGGAAGTCGGGAGTCGGGAGTAGGGAGTCGGGAGTAGGGAGTAGGGAGTAGGGAGACGGGAGACGGGAGACGGGAGACGGAAGACGGAAGTCGGAAGTCGGAAGTCGGAAGTCGGAAGTCGGAAGTCGGGAGTCGGAAGTCGGGAGTCGGGAGTCGGGAAGCAGAAGTCGGAAGTCGGGAGGCAGAAGGCAGGAGGCGTGAGACGGAAGACAGAAGATTGGAGAGGGAGGACGGGAAATGGAAGATGGGAGAAGAAAGACTGGCCAACGGGTAAGGGGACTTCGGACTTCAAATAAAGACTTTCCGTTAATTAATACGTAATCGTTTTACTAAATCATGAGCTAAAAACCAGAAATGCAATGAAACAATTTATGGATGAAAATTTTCTGCTCCAATCTAAAATAGCAGAAAAACTATACCATGATTTTGCAAAAGATCTGCCGATAATCGATTACCATTGTCACTTACCCCCAGATGAAATTGCAGAGAATAAGCAATTTGCAAACCTGACTAAAATATGGCTCGATGGCGACCATTATAAATGGCGTGCAATGCGTGCTAACGGAGTTGCAGAAGAATACTGCACCGGAAATGCTCCCGATGAACAGAAGTTCAGAAAATGGGCGGCAACAGTCCCATACACACTAAGAAATCCTCTTTATCACTGGACCCATCTGGAGTTAAAGAGATATTTTGAAATTAACACCATTTTGGATCCATCCACTGCCGGTATTATTTACAAAGAGGCAAGTCAAAAACTGAATACTAAAGAATTCAGTGTTCAGAACTTGCTAAAGAAAATGAATGTGGAGCTAGTTTGCACTACAGATGACCCAATTGATTCCCTTGAAAACCATAATATAATAAAATCTTTGATGTTCCGGGTAAAAGTTTTACCAACCTGGAGACCCGATAAGGCCATGGCAGCAGAAAATCCTGAAGTTTATAACAACTATATCGACAAGCTTTCAGAAATTGCTGAGATTGAGATTCTCAAATATTCCGATCTGATATCAGCCCTTCGGAAAAGACAGGCATTTTTTAATTCTATGGGATGCCGGCTTTCTGATCATGGGATCGAGGCATTTTATGCTGAAGAATATACTCTATCTGAGGTTGAGAATATTTTCGCCAAAGTCAGATCAGGGAAAACACTTGATAATTTGAGCCTTTTAAAGTTTAAATCAGCCCTTCTTTTTGAACTGGCAATAATGGATCATGAGCTTGGCTGGACCCAACAATTTCACATCGGCGCATTGCGTAATAATAACAGCAGAATGTTCAATCTTCTTGGTCCCGATAAAGGATACGATTCAATCGGCGATTTTGAAATGGCACGTTCCATGTCTAAATTCTTCAGCCGTCTCGAAAACATTGAAAAACTCACAAAAACCATTGTGTACAATCTGAATCCCCGCGATAACGAATTGATTGCTACCATGACTGGAAATTTCAATGATGGTAGCATTCCCGGAAAGATGCAATTCGGCTCGGGGTGGTGGTTTCTTGATCAGAAAGATGGGATGGAAAAGCAGATGAACGCCCTGTCAAGTTTGGGATTGCTTAGCAGATTCGTTGGGATGCTTACTGACTCCAGGAGTTTCATGTCGTTTCCAAGGCATGAATATTTCCGCAGGATCCTTTGTAACCTGATCGGGAAAGATGTAGAAAACGGAGAACTTCCGAATGATATGAAGCTGCTGGGGAAAACTGTTCAGGATATCAGCTATTTCAATGCGAAGGCGTATTTTGGATTTTGATTGATTATGAATTATGTAAATGAGTGAATGATTAAATGAGTGAATGAGTAAATGAGTGAATGAGTAAATGAGTAAATGAGTAAATGAGTTTATAAAACAATTAATTCTAAATTCTAAATTCTAAATTCTAAATTCCATAAAAATCATTAGAAATAAAAAAATGTATATAAACTACGAAATCCGATATTCTAATCATCCTGCAGATGCAAAGAAATATGACACTGACAGGATACGTAAAGAATTCCTGGTAAGTGGGATCATGAAAGCCGGTGAAATCAATATGGTTTATTCGTTTAACGACCGTTTAATTGTCGGGGGAGTTGTTCCAAAAGCAGCTCCGCTTGAGCTTACCTCTATCGATCCCTTAAAGTCGAAACAATTCCTCGATCGCAGGGAACTGGGAATCATTAATGTGGGGGAAACCGGTACCATCAAGGCCGACGGGAATACCTATACATTAAAATATAAAGAGGCGATATACATTGGCTCAGGAACCAAATCCCTTTTTTTTAGTTCTGCTGATCCCGATAATCCTGCCCGTTTTTATTTTAACTCCGCTCCTGCTCATAAAAAGTTCCCCGATAAATTGGTAACACTTGCAGAGGCAGAAGTTGTTGAACTCGGTTCACTGGAAACTTCCAATGCACGTAAAATAAACAAATTACTGGTTAATTCAGTTGTGGAAACCTGCCAGTTGCAGATGGGTATGACCGAACTCAAGATGGGTAGCGTTTGGAATACTATGCCTCCTCACGTTCATAGTCGCAGGATGGAAGCTTATTTCTATTTTGAAGTTCCGGCAAATCAGGCTATTTGTCATTTTATGGGAGAACCAGCCGAGACTCGTCATATCTGGATAAAAAACGAAGAAGCCGTAATCTCTCCGCCCTGGTCGATTCATTCTGCTGCCGGCACATCAAATTATTGCTTTATTTGGGGAATGGCCGGGGAAAATATGGACTATGGGGATATGGATTCCGTTACACCAGATCAGATCAGATAAATTATTTGACACCAAAAACTCAGATAGTAGAATTTAGAATTTAGAATTTAGAATTTGACTATCGGATTATTTCAAAACCTAACTCATCATTCATAATTCAAATTTCTCATGTCAATCCAACTATTCGATTTAACAGGTAAAGCTGCTCTCGTGACCGGAGGAACGCATGGTCTGGGAATGGCCATTGCTACCGGGCTTGCCAATGCAGGCGCTACCATTATAATAAATGATTTATCCTCTGAAAAACTCGAGACAGCAAAAAAAGTGTATACGAAAGCCGGCATCCACGTGCATACTTATAATTTTAATGTTACAGATGAGACACAGGTGAAGGCAGCAGTTGAAAAAATTGAAGAGGAAGTTGCTCCGATAGACATCCTTGTCAATAATGCCGGTATTATTAAAAGAATTCCCATTATTGAAATGCAGGTTCAGGAATTTATGGATGTTATTGAGGTAGACCTGGTAGCTCCTTTTATTATGGCAAAAACTATTGTTCCCGGTATGATCAAACGCGGACACGGTAAAATCATAAATATGTGTTCGATGATGAGCGAGTTGGGAAGAGATACCGTTTCGGCCTATGCATCGGCCAAAGGCGGACTCAAAATGCTTACTAAAAGTATGGCCACCGAATGGGCTAAATTTAATATCCAGGCCAACGGAATTGGACCGGGATATTTTGCTACTTCCCAAACAGCCCCGATCAGAGTTGATGGACATCCCTTTAACGATTTCATCCTCAGCCGGACACCGGCAGGAAGATGGGGCGAACCGTCAGACCTCACCGGAGCAGCGATATTTCTTTCATCAAAGGCGTCCGATTTTGTTAATGGAATAATTCTTTATGTAGATGGAGGTATCCTTGCGACGATTGGTAAACCTTCCAATGAATAAATTTCCTCACCATGGAAAAAACTTTTTATAAAATTGCAATTTCATTGATTGCATATTCTACAGGCTTTATGGCTGCATTTATTATTCTTTGAAAATCAAACAATACAAAATAATCATCATAATTTTACATAATGTCCTGCAACTTGAATTTTGATTTTTAATTAAGAATTCTTTTACATGATTTTGTTGTGCAAAATTAATCGTCAATATTTAAATCATTTATAACTAATTCATTTTATATGGCAAGATTTACACGTATTCAGGTTGCATTGCAAATGAAAGAATCGGGAATTATTCCCGTATTTTATAATCCTGACAAAGAAGTATGTATTTCAGTTATTCAGGCATGTTACGATGGCGGACTTCGTCTGTTTGAATTTACCAACAGAGGTGATTTTGCCCATGAAATATTCTCTGAATTGAATAAATACGTTATAAAGGAGATGCCTGATATGATTATGGGAACAGGCTCGGTTATCGATTTCTCAACAGCTTCTCTATACATTCAACTGGGTACGAATTTCATCGTTTCGCCGGTTGTAAAAGAAGAAATAGCCCTGGTGTGTAATCGGCGTAAGATCCTGTGGTCGCCAGGATGCGGTTCGGTTACAGAGATATCCCGTGCCGAAGAACTGGGCGCTGAGATTGTGAAAATATTCCCGGCTCCTTCTGTTGGCGGTCCCGAGTTTGTAAGAACAGTGCGGGGGCCCCAACCCTGGACGAGTATAATGCCTACAGGAGGTGTTGATCCCACGGAAGAAAGCCTGAGAACCTGGTTTGATGCCGGGGTTTATTGTGTTGGAATGGGTTCAAACCTGATTACCCCGGAAATACTGAAAAATAAAGACTGGAACCAATTGAAAAATAAAGTATCTGTTTTAGTATCCCTCTACAACAAAATCCGTAATTAAAAATCCTAATCTTATAAATAATGGACCATTTAAACAAGATTAACGAGAAAATCGGCAATTACCGTTGGACAATTTGTACGCTTGTGTTTTTTGCAACTACCATTAACTACCTCGACAGGCAGGTAATAAGTTTGTTAAAACCTATTCTTGAAATAGAATTCAATTGGACAGAAACAGATTACTCAAGTGTAGTAATTGCATTCCAAATAGCATATG
Source organism: uncultured Chitinophaga sp. (assembly GCA_964349045.1). GTDB lineage: Bacteria > Bacteroidota > Bacteroidia > Bacteroidales > JACJXF01. The sequence goes on along the minus strand of CAYGFI010000106.1, from coordinate 1,229 downwards.
CAATAGGATTGTTGGGATTTGGAAGAATAATAGATAAAATCGGAACCAAGTTGGGTTATGCATTATCTTTAATTGTCTGGAGTTTTGCAGCTATTGCACATGCTTTCGCGAAAACAACATTCGGTTTTGGCGCTGCACGTGCTGCTCTTGGTTTAAGCGAAGCCGGAAACTTCCCGGCTGCAATAAAAGCGGTCGCTGAATGGTTTCCGAAAAAAGAAAGGGCGCTTGCCACGGGAATCTTTAATTCGGGTACCAATGTTGGCGCTATATTGGCTCCGGTTACCGTTCCCTGGATAGCAATAAAATGGGGCTGGCAGGAAGCTTTTATTATTACCGGCGCTATTGGCTTTATCTGGTTGATTTTCTGGTTCATTTTTTATGAAATACCCGCGAAACAAAAAAGACTTTTAAAAGCGGAATTCGACTATATACACAGCGATATGGACGAAGACAATTCCAATGAAAAGCAGGAATACGTAAGTTGGAAAAGACTTCTTGGATTCAGGCAAACATGGGCGTTTATATTAGGAAAATTCATGACCGATCCCATTTGGTGGTTCCTGCTTTTCTGGCTCCCTTCATTTCTTAAATCTGAATACCAGATGGAAGGTACACAGGTAAGTCTTCCTTTAGCTCTGGTTTATACAATGACAACCGTTGGTAGTATTGGGGGAGGCTGGATCTCAGGATATCTTATAAAAAAGGGCTGGCCCGTATTCAGAGCCAGAAAGGTCTCGATGCTTGCCTTTGCATTGTGTGTAATTCCTGTAATATCGGCACAAGCATTTGGAAAAGTAAATCCCTGGATTGCTGTTGTTGTAATCGGTATTGCAGCTTCTGCCCACCAGGCATGGTCTGCAAATATCTTCACAACTGCATCTGATATGTTTCCCAAAAAAGCTGTAGCCTCAGTTGTAGGTCTTGGTGGTATGGCTGGAGCGGTAGGAGGAATCCTGATAGCCCGTATAGCAGGTGTTTTGCTGGATCACTATAAAGCCCTTGGGCATATTGAAATTGGCTATTACATAATGTTTATTATTTCCGGCCTTGCCTATTTGACAGCCTGGTTTATTATGCATCTACTGGCTCCAAAGATGGAGAAAGCAGACGTATAATTTTTTTGCTTACAAAAGTACCTGAAATGCTTGTGTTTTTTGGATTCTTTTCAAAAAATCCTGTTTTCATGCAATTATGTAATTAAGAGTCCATTTAAATTAAAAATAATGGAT
>CAYGFI010000105.1:14268-17891 GCA_964349045.1 uncultured Chitinophaga sp. | reverse complement strand
CATCCCTCCCATTCCATAAAAACATCCCGGAAGTACCCAGAATTTCATTTTCTCCCAGATAACATACGATCCTGCCCGATGGGTCAAAAACAGCAATCGTGCCCACAAATCCTTCTTTTTCAATGGAATAATGAATTTCCAGAATGTCGTCTTTCCCATCATTGTCAGGGGAGAATATTTCCGGCATTATCTCTATCTTTCGTTGAGAACTTATTCCCGAAAGCGATTGTGAATTTTCTTTCCCCGGTGTACCGAATCCGGCCAGGGAAGAGGCGGAATGCCAGAACGACTGATCTCCTGTTTTTCTATCTAATATCAACCTTTCAAGAGAAACCCCATGAATATCCGATAGCATTTTAAACTCATCCTCAGGCTTATAACAGAAAACATCTATAGATTCAAGTGAACGGTTCATAAATCTTATACAGGCTCCATCATCCGGAAGTGATGGTAATTCACTTGATTCAATTATTACTCCCATATTTTCAATTTCGTGACAAGCTTGCAGGTTCTGTTTGCTCCTGCATAAAACCAGGTATTCCCCGGGGAAAAATAATACCGGCGATTTTATAGGAATGGAAGGCTTTTCAATCTCTCCGGCTTTGTTTACCGAAATTCTCAGATCGGAAAGGTCCAGCAAATTTTCTGATTGATTGTATAGTTCAATGTATTCAGGGCATCCCGGAAAACTTGTAAACATTACCTCAGTCATGATTATGTCTGTCAGGGTTGAAGCAGCAGGTAATCCAAACCGGATCGCTTCTTTGATTTCAAGCTGATTTCCGGCGCAATCGGTAATTCCTTCCGGTACAACTAATTGATATTGAGCTCCTTTTTGAAATTTTTCTTTAAAGACTATTTCTGCATAATCGCAGAAATTGTCTGGTATATTTACCGAATCAGCAAACATTGAAGCCGGTACAAGATCAAAAAAGCCCGGAGCAGGAAAGGAATGAGGATCTAAATTTTCGCTAAAAACGAGACGGATTTTATTATCACTCACAAATTCAAGCCTATCAATAAATGGAGCCGTAAGATCCTCGTTTATTGCCTGAACTGAGTTTTGCCTTCCGGGCGTCCCTCCTGTATCATCCTCCGAAGCTTTCCAGTTTTCTTTCCCTCCGCATAAATTGTTTGCATCAATCCTTTCAAGCGACCAACCCCCCTGAGACTTAAAATCATCAGCGTACCAGTTGGAATAAAACTCAGTAGCCGTAATAATTTCTCCATATTTGTTTTTCAAAAAGATTTGCTGACCTTCATTTGTAATTACTGAAGATGAAGAAAACAAGGGAAGTGAATTGGATTCCATCCGGCTTCCTTTTGTGACAAAAAGATATTCTCCTGCATCAATAACATACTGTGGAAAAACCCACTCCCTTTTTCCGGTTTGAAGGATAAATGAATCCAGATCAAGCGGAAATTCACACCGGTTATACAATTCAACATACTCGCTCTCGCTAAGGTACACTGGTGGTGTTGGATCTGCCATTATTTCGGTAATGACGAGGTCATCCTTTTCTGCCCTGTAATAAAAAAATTGAATGCTGTCGAGGCTCAGAAGATTTCCTTCGATATCTTTTATATTAAATGCAATCAGCTTATAATCTGTTCTTTGTGTGAAATTTTCATTGAAATAGCATGAAATGTTCTCCCCCGATGCATTTACCCTTTCAGGAAAAATATTTCCGGGAATGAGTAAAAAATGCTCTTTATGTAGATCAGTGATATCAATTTCTTCCGAAAATCCAAGAGAGATTTCATTCCGGCTGGGAATTTTGAACTCCTTTATTTTCGGGGGAATTGTGTCAACAAGGAACTCAGCCTGAATTAATAAATCATCAAACCATAGCAGCCTGTCCTTTGCAGAAGTATAGCTGTATGAAATCATAAAGTGATTCAAAACCGGGAAAACAATTCCCGCTTCCTGAAATGAGCCCATAAGATTTAGTTCAGATCCCGCCACAGCAGCATAAATTTGCCACAGGAAATTTGAATCCCTCTTTACCAGGCAATGAAAAGAGTTAAAACCAATATCATTTTCATAATTAACAGAAGCCGTACCGAGTATGGATAATTTCCCCTTTTGAATTGAATAGATGCGCAGGGAATCATCATTCCCGGAAACATTAACGCCGAGAACATATCCATTCAGAATTCCTGATTGGCCAAATTCAGTGGCCCCTTTATCCGTAGCCAGGTAAACCTGCCATTTGTTGGAGGAGGAAGGAGTATAACCATGCCTGAGAGTGAACTCCCAGCTGATATTCCGGTTAGTATCGAAATTACCGGTTTCAAATGAGATTCTGTCGGTTCCGGAAACTGTATTATCAAAAGAATGATGAAGAGAGTATAAACCCGACAAAGCCTGGTCGGGTGAAGATTCCCAGCAGTTTTCAGGGAACTGTTCCCATTCAACTCCAAGGCCGCTTTCAAAGCTGGTATAAACCTGCCCCAAAGCAAAAAGCGGCCAGCATGAAAAAATAAAGCACATTTTTTTCACATCCGGATAATTTTTGCGATTTTTGCGGCTTACAAATCGAAAGTCAAATTGGGGGGGAGCATAAAATTACTGAATTTTTTTAATCAAATCCTAAAAAACTGAAAAAATTATGAAAGTTGCTGTTGTTGGCGCAACCGGCCTTGTTGGCCAGGTAATGCTGAAAGTTCTTGCAGAAAGAAATTTTCCTGTTACGGAATTATACCCTGTAGCTTCTGAGAAATCCGTTGGTAAAGAAATTGAATTTAAGGGAAAGAAGTACAAGGTAATCAGCATGAAGGATGCCATTGCAAAAAAACCGGCAATTGCAATTTTTTCAGCAGGTGGAAACACATCCCTTGAATGGGCTCCCGAATTTGCCAGGGCAGGAATAACCGTTGTGGATAACAGCTCCGCATGGAGAATGGATAAAACCAAAAAACTTATTGTGCCTGAGATTAATGCACATATCCTCGGAAAAGATGATAAAATCATAGCCAATCCCAATTGTTCTACAATTCAACTGGTCGTTGCTTTGGCTCCATTACACAAAAAGTACAAGGCAAAACGGCTGGTGGTTTCAACCTATCAATCGGTAACCGGAACAGGAGTAAAGGCAGTTGCACAGCTCGATAACGAGAGAGCCGGAATTACAGGTCCGATGGCATATCCCCATGTAATCGATAAAAACTGCATTCCCCAATGTGATGTATTTACCGAAAACGGGTATACCAAAGAAGAAATGAAACTCGTTAATGAAACCAAAAAAATCATTGGCGATGATTCTATCCGGGTCACTGCAACAGCTGTTCGGGTGCCGGTTTCAGGGGGACATTCAGAGTCGGTAAACGTGGAATTTGAACATGATTTTGAAGTAACGGATATACGTAAAATTCTATCGGAATCTCCCGGTATTATTGTACAGGACGATCCTTCAAAAAGCATTTATCCAATGCCCCTGACCAGTGCAGGCAGAGATGAGGTATTCGTGGGAAGAATCCGCAGGGATGAAACACAGCCGAAAACATTGAATTTTTGGGTGGTTTCGGATAATCTTCGAAAGGGTGCAGCTACCAATGCGATTCAGATTGCGGAGTATCTTTTAGCGGAAAAGTTGATTTAATTCTACAATGTGATAATGTGA
>CAYGFI010000105.1:0-14168 GCA_964349045.1 uncultured Chitinophaga sp. | reverse complement strand
AATGTTCAAATTTAGTAATTCAGGTGATTTCTGTTTTTCATAAAAGAATTTCTAATTGTCGAATTGTCAAATTTATAATACACTTAAGTCGGCTAATAAAGAAAGTCATTGTAGGGATATCGAACCGCATGTATTTCCTTAACCTGCCTGTATAGCAGATCCTTAAATTCATCAATATTTTCTTTGTGCCTGGCAGAAATGAACATAGCCGTTTCATTGTTCCGTGCCATCCAGCTTTTTTTAAGTTCATCCAGGGTCATGTTTTCTCTTGTTGCAGGAGAAAGATCATCTTCGTCTTTATGCGTGAAGGTATATGCATCTATTTTATTAAAGACCAGGATCATCTTCTTATCACCGGCTCCGATTTCTTTCAGGGTCTCATTTACAATCTTTATCTGATCTTCAAAACCGGGATGGGAAATGTCAACAACATGAAGAAGGATATCGGCTTCTCTTAATTCATCCAGGGTTGATTTAAAAGATTCGACCAGGTCGTGAGGGAGCTTCCTGATAAAACCGACCGTATCTGAAAGCAAAAAAGGCAGATTTTCAATAATTACCTTGCGAACTGTCGTATCCAGTGTGGCAAATAGTTTGTTTTCGGCAAACACATCCGACTTACTGATTACGTTCATCAGAGTTGATTTACCCACATTAGTATATCCAACAAGAGCCACCCGGGTCATCCTCGCCCTGTTTTTGCGCTGGGTAACCATTTGTTTATCGATTTTACCCAATTGCTCTTTCAAACGGGTAATTTTATCACGGATAATCCTTCGGTCAGTCTCAATTTCTGTTTCCCCCGGACCTCTGAATCCGATACCTCCTTTTTGTCTTTCGAGGTGGGTCCACATACGCGTCAAACGTGGAAGAAGATACTGGTATTGAGCCAGTTCAACCTGGGTTTTAGCATGAGCAGTCTTCGCTCTTGTGGCAAAAATATCGAGGATCAGATTAGTTCTGTCGAGAATTCTGATATTTATCTCTTTATCGAGGTTTCTCAACTGGGTTGGAGTAAGTTCATCGTCGAAAATTACAAGACTGATTTCGTTATCATTAACGAACTGACGTATTTCCTCAAGTTTTCCCGATCCTATAAAAGTACGCGGATTAGGAGATTCGAGCCTCTGTGTAAAATTTTTAACGGGAATGGCGCCGGCAGTTTCGGTAAGAAAAGCAAGTTCATCAAGATATTCAGTTACCTCCTTTTCATCCTGGTACTGGTTTATAACTCCAACAAGAACCGCTTTTTCAGTTTGTGTGCCTGTTTCAAATAATTCAGCCATAAAATTGTAGATTCGCCTGCAAAGGTAGTAATTATTCTATCAGGTTAGGTGTTGAGAATTTCTTGAAACGGGTTAATGAGTGAATGGGTTAATGGGTGTCTATTGCAGTTTCACTCATTTACCCATTAACTCATTCACTTATTCACTTATTCACTTATTCTATTGTGTTAAGATTCTGCCTTAAAGCTAATAAATATACCTGCGATTATTATAAATCGCGTTCCTGATAGCCGGTTTAAGCGTTTCTGCTGTATTATAGATCATTTGAAGATCACTGGGGTAAGGCTGGAACTGATTCTTTATCTTTTGCTTTGCTTCCTCGTCCAATGCCCCTTCATCACCTATTGCACGGGCAGAGGAGTGAGCAAAAACGTTTTCTGCTCCGATACTCTGCTTAACAAGCAGTTTTTTGACAGGCCGGAATTCAACAATTTCAACTTCACCCCTGATGTTTACTGCTTTTCGCTGTGTAGTTTCAATAAGTGTACATTGAAGTGTTTTGTAACGAATGATTTTGATGTCGTTACCGGCAGTATCTTTCATCACATTACCGCGTGCGTCCTTAACATAATCAAAACCATTTTCTACCTCTTTCTTATATATTTTATCAATGTTTTTGGTGTCTTCAGGAGAAACAGCTATGTCAATAATATGGATACTGATAATATAATCATAGTCAATGTCTTCATTTAAATGACGGAGATGAAACTCAACCCATTCGCTGTTCATATCCTGAGTATTGATCGTAAGCAATTCATCCTGAAAGTCGGGAGAGATTAAAATCCTTGAATTATTTTCCACCAGGACCAGAACTCTGCTTATACCCATATAATGTGCCTTAGTTATCAATTCATTCAGATCCGGATATGAGTCACCTGAATATTGCTGAGCCCTTATTAGCTGGTAATATGCGTCCCGATGCGAGGCTTTATCCTTGTTTTGCAATAGTTTTTTACCATTGGAATAATAATATTCAGCCGCTTTGCGCTTTGCCTGAACAATTTCGGCATCATAATCAATAAACTCATAGTTAACACTTCTTCCATCCAGACTAAGCGGAAGAACTGTCCTGACTTTTGATTGACGAACTTTCAGACTTTCATACCGGGAAAATATTTCATCCCAGTTATTGGGATTATTTTCTATTTTGAGGTATTTGACCCTCTCAAGATCACGGTCATTTGCAAGTTTATATGCTTTATCCAAAAGTCGGGCATCTTCATTACTTGCCGGTTTCCTGATCAGTTTTTTGATTGACTTGGTAATTACCATATCATAATTTCCTCTTTGCATCTGCTTTTTTGTACCTCCACATGAGGAAATGAGGATTACGGTAGCCAGGAAGAGTATTGTTTTTCTCATAGCGTTTTTATTGCAGATTTGGAAGTACTAATATATGAAAGAAATTGTAACAAATTAGTGCCTGGATTGCCTAAAGTTTCGGGGAGCAAAAGATTGGGGTGGAAAAAGTTTTCAGAGTCCGGGGATCACTTTACCAGGAGTTCGTAATATTCAACAGCTTTATGAATTTTATCATTGGTGTCCGGTTAAAAATGCTGAATGTTCTGCAAACCCCAATTAAACGAAGTTCCGTATGGACGAAATATTATTTAAAAAAAATCCCGATCAGCCAACCGGGATTTAAAGTTTTATTGTAAAACAAAGTTTATCGGGAAGGTATAAAGAACCTTAACCGGCTTTCCTCTTTGTTTACCGGGAGTCCATTGAGGTGAAGCCAATACTACACGGATGGCTTCTTTGTCAAGTGCCGGATCAACGGGAACTACAACGATAGCGTCTACTACTTTACCTTTTGAACTTATGGCAAACTGCACGATAACCCTGCCGCTGATTCCGTTTTCTGCAGCAATTTCGGGGTAGCGCAGATTCTGGAAGATATATTTTCTGAATTCAGTTGCCGGATCTCCACCATTAAAGGTTGGCATATCTTCAACAATATAGAAAACTTCTTCTTCGGCGAATTCTTCTTTTTCTTCAGCAAAACCGGTGAATTTAAATTCAGTTTCTGAATTTGCTTCAACGTCGAAATCAAAATCATCATCAATCGTGGCATCATCCTGAACGATATTCAGGATCTCTGCAACCTGCTGCTGCTGAATGGGTTCAGGTTTAGGTTCATCACGTCTTGTAATTTGCATTTCTTCCACTTCAAAAGATGCATCGGCAACAAGTTTATCGGATGATAACTTTGCCGGTTTGGTTGTCCACTCAAAAGCGATCAGCATAAGTGAAAGAACCAATACAAGACCGATCTGAAGGAAAACTCCTCTGCTTCTTTCAAGGTCTGCTTTCTTTGATTTTTTTAGTTCCATGGTGTTTAGATTTTGCGGGTCTAAAAATAGTAAAATATATGCTTAATATCAAAAGTATTTTTTCAGTTGTTTTATTATACCGCTGAAACAATTAAAGTGCTTTATGAGGACACTAAGTTTTATTATGGTAAGAACGTGTATTTTAGATTTAAAATCAAACATATGACATTGTATTTTCAAAAGTATTTGTCTATTGCGGTTATGCAGATGTTTATAAATTCATTCGGACAAAACTTTTTTAGTTAGAAGTTATACGGTCGAAACCGGGATCCATTTCTTTCTGATATCTATATAACCAGAATGCAAAAACTAAACCAAACCGAAGGTTTTTTATAAAAAAATGCTGCCAGATTTGTTAAAATTGTATTATAGCCGGCTGATTCTCATGCGCTTTTCGATTTTTCTTCATTTCTTGTGAGATATCCAAAAAACTCTTACTTTTGGCTTTCCGGAAGGGGATATAGCTCAGCTGGCTAGAGCGTGTGGCTGGCAGCCACAAGGTCAGGGGTTCGAAACCCCTTATCTCCACTAAAAATCAATGAGAAGTAAGTTGTTGGTTGTTAATTTTTTATTAAAGTTGTCTTATAAAGGATAATGTTTCCCGTTTTTCGACTAACTTTGCAAATTATATGACAATTTAATCATAAATTCAATGATAAGACCTGGTAAAAATAGAGCTCAATCCATAATGTTATTGGTTGCTGCATTTATGTCTCTGCAGATTAGCGCACAATATTCGGGCGGTGGAAGCAATATTTCCGTAAATAGTTCCAGTTTTGGAGTGTTAAATTTTGATAATTCAGGTGCATGGAATAAAGTTTTTATTACCGACCGGAAAGTGAACGCCAATTATCAGACTGGAAGCCCTTTTATAAACGATGAGTGGCAGCTTGCTAATATCATCCTGCTCGAAAACAAAGCTGAAATCCTTAATGTCCCGGTACGAATTGATGCAAAATTCAACCTTATTGAAATCAATCATGAAGGTGTAGTAAAGGTCCTTCATGCAACCAATACCTATAGTTTAGCCTTTAAAACAACTGAGGAAGTTTTTGTAACCGGCCAGACTCTTGGGATATCCGAACCGGAAGGTTTTTTTAAGATCATTTATAACAAAAAATCAAGCCTGCTTTGTCATTATTCAACCAAAATTATTCGGGGAGCATACAATGCAGTTCTTGATGCCGGCATAAAAGAAGATAAACTTTTAGTTGAGCAGACCTATTATATTTACCGGGATGGAAAACTGATTAAACTGGAAAAGAACCGTAAAAAACTTTTAAAACAGTTTATAGATCAGCCTGAAATAGTCCAATACATTAAAGATCAGCATATTACACCGAACGAGGAATATGACCTCCTGAAACTGGTAGACTTTATAGATTCCCGTTCCTGAACAAAAACATTCAGGCAAATAAAAATCGCGTTGGATTTTCCTTCGCGATTTTTTTCATTAACTCATCCCCCATCGTTGTGGTAAAACTGGTTTTAAGGGAACGAAAATGTCCCTCGGAAACAACCATATAATAATCAGATCCATATAAAACCCGTGATGAAAGTTCTTCATTCTTAATCAGAAGTTTTTTCAGCGCTTCTGAATATTCCTTCTTATAGAATGTATATGAAAAATCCGTATACAGATTCTTGTAGCGATACACCATATCTATTATCCTGTTGACCCAGTTTTCAGCATAGCCGGAGGTATATTTCTGCCATGCTTCATCTCCCCCGAAATGTGCCAGATTTAATTTTAAATCCGGAAAAGCAGATAATACCGGGTTCCAATTGGCCGGCTGATTAAAAAAATTGGCGTAATCAGATCGTCTTCTGAAACTTATCGTAACCGGTTCATCGCTCCAGGAACCATCTGAATTCTGATGAACACCCGGAATATCTCTGATTTTCTTTTTACCGGTATGAACAATGGCTCCGCTGCAATGTGCTGTTACGGGAATCTTTTTCTCTTCACAAATACTGTAGATCTCCATTAAATGCGGATGCGATGGCAGATAGCCCAGGGATGGATAGATCTTTACTCCAAAAAAATTATAACCTCCCTGCATGTTAAAAACCTTAAGAAAATTCTCCTTCATGAGAGGATTATTAGGATCAAGCGCTATAAAAGGCAAAATTTTCTCCGGAAACTTATCTCTTAACACTTTGATTTTTTCAATCTGGATTTGGAAATCGTCAATAATCCGTCCTCCTATTCCGGGGGCAAGATCCATCATCAAGGGACAAATTATAAGGTTTTTTCCGGGGTAATAATTAAATAGTTTTTCGGAAATCTCAGTTGTGGTTCTCGTTCTCAGAAAATTAATAAAATAGGCGAGATTACTGAGCTTATCTGTATCCGAGCTATTAATTATCTTGTGTAAGATTTTCTCGAGATAAGATAGCAGTCGTTCATTTTGAGGGATCCTGATCCCAAGAAATTTATCAGGTACATCACGGTAGCTAAAAACGTGACAATGAACATCAAAAAACGCATCCCCTTTAGCGAGAATTTTTCTCATGGGCCCCGGTACACGGCTCATGGGATCGTTGCTTATCAGGTGAGAGTCCATTATCTTTCTATACCAGCCTAATTGACTGTCCACATTCTGTAAAACCAATTACTCTTCTTTGTCTTTAGCTTTTTCCTCCTTAGCAGCAGGAGGTGCGTTCATAGTCATAATCGTATATCCGGTTGTACTAATCCTTCCCGGTTGTTTCTCATTGACTTCCTTAACCAGCATATGGGTTCTTCCTTTCGAGGTTTTTGACTGCTCATCAGATTCCATTACAAAACCATTGGTCCTGCCTGCATAAACCGGGGAAAAAATACCTGAATGACCCATCCTGGTCCAAAGCTCAGCAGGAAGATCAGTAGCAATCCAGTAGCTGATCATATCCTCCTCGTTTTCAAAATAATATTCTTCGCAATTATAACCCGCTATGGTTTTCGTTTTTCCTGTCTTCTTAAATGCAGAATAATAATTTTCCACATCATTGGTATTTGTTTCAGTATCCTGATTATTTCCTGAAGTACTGACAGAATCAGGTTGATATCCTGCAAGTGGCGTTGCAAATCCATTTTTATCTTTACCATCATCGCCAAGAATTAGCATCAATTGATTGTCGTAATCGAAGATCATAACTGAATTGCCCTTAGTATTATCTTTAAACTCCATCGCGATCCCATTGTTTTTATCGGAAAATTGTGTAGTATATTCAACGGTTCCCTGGGATTCACCTTCGTCGTTCCACGTTTCAACATCCATCTTAATATTACCTGAGTATTCATATAAATCCTTCATATTGGCAGGGCGTTCCATATTTATACCCATTTTGCCCATAAAAGCCTTCGACATCGCATCATCGCCTGATGATCCGGATGAACTTTTACTTTCCGGTCCGGTAACCTCAGAATCATTGACTTCTTCCGTTACTCCCTGACTTTCAGATGGTTCCTCATCCTTGTCAAGTACCTTTTCCTTTAATTTATTGAACTGCTTATCAACCGCTTTGTTAATCTGGGAATCAACTTCTTTATCGGTATTCTGAGCGGCACGGTTCGTTGCAGTTTTAGCTTTGGATTTTACATACCCATTGATTACCTGGGCATTGATGGTACAGAAACTTCCAAAAAGGAATAATACGATTACTGATAATAATTTCAATTTCATATTTTGGGTTATTAGGGTTTTTATCCAAAAATAATAATTTCCGGCTAATACGTAATGAATTAATTTAGAATTTAGAATTCATCTCAAATTTTTCTTAATTAATCTGGCCCTTGCTTCAAATCCCGGTGAATTTTTCGGGATCTGATCGTTAATAATTTCAATAAATTCGTTAATCAGTTCAGGATAGAATTTTAAGTGATTAGCAACGATTTGCATGGCATAAACTTTCTCCGCAACAGTTCTGTCCTCCTTTGCCATCCACTCGAAACATATATCCAGTAATATTCCATGGTATTTCTCCGGGATCTCCATTCTCGAAAAAATCTTAAGGAGATTTCGCCTGGTTCCGGGATGAGTGTATTTTCTAAGGTTTCTGATCAGCATCCCTGTATAAGGAAGAATCATCCCGGGATATTTACATGTGATCCCTTCCACAACTTCCAAAAAGGAATAATACGATTACTGATAATAATTTCAATTTCATATTTTGGGTTATTAGGGTTTTTATCCAAAAATAATAATTTCCGGCTAATACGTAATGAATTAATTTAGAATTTAGAATTCATCTCAAATTTTTCTTAATTAATCTGGCCCTTGCTTCAAATCCCGGTGAATTTTTCGGGATCTGATCGTTAATAATTTCAATAAATTCGTTAATCAGTTCAGGATAGAATTTTAAGTGATTAGCAACGATTTGCATGGCATAAACTTTCTCCGCAACAGTTCTGTCCTCCTTTGCCATCCACTCGAAACATATATCCAGTAATATTCCATGGTATTTCTCCGGGATCTCCATTCTCGAAAAAATCTTAAGGAGATTTCGCCTGGTTCCGGGATGAGTGTATTTTCTAAGGTTTCTGATCAGCATCCCTGTATAAGGAAGAATCATCCCGGGATATTTACATGTGATCCCTTCCACAACCCATGATGCCCTCATGGGCAGAGGATCCGGTTCGGTAAAAATAAAATTTATCAGTTCCTTAAAACAGGCAGGATCGTTACCCAGCGTGTGAATGGTATAATCAATATTTGTGCGTGATAATTCCGATAAAAGCTGGGCCCTGATATCCATAATAGTATTCTGAATTCAAAATTATCAAATACAGATCTAATATTAAACTCTCTGGACTGATATTTTTTTATTTTGTAAAAATCATTTTGAGTTAACCAAAATGTATTTGTGAATAATTACTAAACGCAGTCGTGCCCTCTGCGGGGCGCAAACAGAGCGCAGAAAAATTGTTATTTTAAACTTAAAAACCGCGCTTTAACCCGCGCCTCAGCGTTCCCGCGAAGCGGGATCCGCGCTTAACCTTTTACGGGATTAACCATATTCTTAAATGGTCAGGGTGCTTTTCAAAAATCGTTCTTTACTATTACAAATCGCAAGAATCGGGTTTTACAAAGACAAAGAATACGCTATTTTTGAAAAAACAATTCCCATGACAGATTATGAAAGAATAGCAAAAGCAATTCATTACCTGGTCTCAAATTTTAAAGACCAGCCTGAACTCGGTCAGGTCTCAAAACAGGTTAATATGAGCCCATTCCACTTTCAGAAAATGTTTACAGAATGGGCCGGTGTCAGCCCGAAAAAATTCCTGCAATTTATCAGCCTGGAACATGCCAGGAAAATGCTGAAGGAGCAGCATTCGGTTTTTGAAACAAGCATTGAAACCGGACTATCCAGCCCTTCCAGGCTGCATGATTTGTTTATTCATGTGGAAGGAATGACGCCAGGGGAATTTAAAAATGGTGGAACCGATCTGTCAATTCACTGGCAGGTTTATGATAGTCCCTTCGGTGAGGTGATCATTGCTTCAACATCAAGAGGGATATGCTATATGGCATTCCCCGGTTCAGGAGTCTCCGGGCTTGAAGAGCTGAGGAAAAAATTCCCAAATTCAGCTTATAAAAGGGCGGAACAACCCTATCATAAAGAAGCCTTAACTATTTTCAATAATAATCCGAAAGAATTTACACAAATAAAACTCCATCTCAAAGGAACTCCTTTCCAGTTAAAAGTCTGGGAAGCGCTTTTAAAAATACCTTCGGGAAATCTTACCACTTATTCTGCCCTGGCAAAATCAATAGGTTCTCCGGGAGCAGCCAGGGCAGTAGGTTCTGCAGTTGGAGAAAACCCCGTTGCATATCTGATACCCTGTCATCGTGTAATACGTTCAACAGGCGTTATAGGAGAGTATCATTGGGGAAGCATAAGAAAAACTGCTATGATCGGGAGGGAGGCTGCAATTAATACTTATTCACCGCGTAAAGCAATTTTCTCTGATCATCAAAAAACCTGAATAACAGAACAGGACTATTGTATTCATCCCTGTCAGAACTCACAAACAAAAATCCACCTGAAGGTTCTTTCTGAATGTATGGCTGAATAATGGCGCCGGCTCCATCCGTTGAGAGAGAATCTCCGGGAACAAATCCTGAACGGAAGTTACCATCAACCATAGTGCCGCATGAAAACTCTTCAAAACCTGAGGGATCAATGGAGTGGTACTGCCATTGAAGGTCACCGCATATAATATAGAGACCGTTATTGCGAAATCCATTGTTTTTAAGCCAAAGAAAAAGACTGTCTCTTTCGGATCGGAATCCGCCGGTATTTGTATGATTATCTGTTGAGGTAATGTCATCCGGACCAATGAGCGGAGTGGGACTTATTATGAGTTTAAATGCCGCATCACTTTCTTTAAGGGTGCTTTTTAACCAGGTTAGCTGTTTTGTCCCCCACATGCTTTTTCCCGTAACATCTTTCAAAGAACCAGGACTCCGGAAAAGCCTTCCTTCAAGCAACCAGATTTGCACATCTTTATTCAACCGGTAAGTCCTGTATGTGGATTTTCTCTCCGTATTGCCGGCAATGATGGGTACCTGCTCATAAAAGACTTCTGTAGCTATCCTGTTTACCGGTAAATTAAGGTCCCCTGATGAATCAGTCTGTAAAGTACCGGAATTATCAGACCAGTAATCGTGATCATTAATCATCCAATAGGAAGGTATGTGTGAAAGCATTTTATTAAATTCCGGCATGCTAAAAAGCCAATGCCAGTGCATTCTCATTTCATTTTGAGAAGTTGACGGAAATTCATTCGGTTCATCGTAATACACATTATTCCCATTCCCTATCCAGAAATCAGGTTTAAAGTAGGAAATCGCATGGAAAGCAGGAAATCCGGATTTCAACCCGGCATCTCCATTTCCCTTAAAAGTCTCCCTTATAATATCGTTGCTAAACGCATTATAATCCATTCCTGAAACCACCACAAAACTGGTGCTTTTATCGGAAGTTATCTGGCTCAGGGTTTTAAAGCTGTTCCATGAACTTGATGTTACATTGGAAGTATCTTTCCCATATGAAATTCTGTAAAAGTATTTCTGCCCGGGACGCAATCCGGTAAACTCGTACTTTGCTATAAAATCGTTGATATCAGAAGCATGAAAGAAATTGCTTTCCATGTACGGGCCTGATTCAATATCCCTCGTAATACTGAATTTAATATACCCTTCAATACCCTGTATATCATTATTAATTAAGGTATCTGTTTTATGCAGTCGCGCCTGCAGTATAACAGAGGTTTGGGTGGGTTCACCTGCCAGCAGATTGCAGTAATATTCATCCGGTTGCCGGATGGTGCGGCACTGGCTGAAAAGGAACAGCATAAATACCAAAAAAACTTTATCCATAAATCTATGAAAGTTACCCCTATCAATAATTCCTTAAACCATAACAAAAAAAGGGTGAGAACTGATCTTCTCACCCTTTAAATTAATATCAATTAAACCGGCATATCAGCCAGCTTCCATCCATCGCGGTATGTATGTTTCACCAGTTCCTTTGAGAACTCTTTGGCGTTAACCGGGCCAGTCCATTTTTTATTAAAAGTGGGATGTCCGTCATGGATGCTGAAACCATCTTCGATTACCGTTTTGATCTCTTCGGAATCACCGATATTGGTAAATTCCATCTTTTCACCATCCCAGAGGAGTTCCTTGTTAAGGCCCTGCAGGCGAACGGCCATAACACCCATAACCACCATTTCGTTGAAAGGACCAGCAACCCGGAATGGAGAAGCCGTCTCAACGCGGTTTTCAGGGCTTTCCTTACATGCCCTCACCCAATCCATTTCGTGAGATTCCTCAACACGGCGAAGTGTTTTTGGCACATCAGGTACTCTGCCGGAAAGCAACCAGGGATTAACCCCGTAACATCCGCAGATCAATGTGTCTTTGGTGCCATGGAATATTACTCCGCCACCGGCATCATTCATGCTTCTGCCCGAAGGCCATCCTTTAGGCATGGGAGGTTGAATACCGCCATCATACCAGGTAACTTCCACTTCCGGAAGATTGACTTTTACATCCGTATGATTTGGCCGCTGAGGGAAGGTAAGTTTTACCATCTGGGCATTTGGAGCGCTTTCGGTAAGTAAAAGTGTTGAACTTCCCTGGGCTTTTGTAGGATAATTCAGTTTAAGACCAACAAATACCGGGTGAAGGATATGACAAGCCATATCACCTAATGCGCCTGTACCAAAATCCCACCATCCGCGCCAGTTCCATGGAGTATAGATCTCGTGGTAGGGACGCATGGGAGCCGGACCGATAAATAAATCCCAATCCAGAGTGGAAGGAACTGCCCTGACATCAGCCGGACGCTTCAAACCCTGGGGCCATATGGGACGATCGGTAAATGCTTCTACTTTGGTTATTTCCCCGATCTCACCATTCCATATCCATTCACAGATTAAACGAACACCTTCACCTGATGAACCCTGGTTGCCCATCTGGGTGGCAAGTTTGTGCTTCGCGGTTAGTTTGGTTAATAAGCGGGATTCGTACGCGGAATGAGTCAATGGTTTTTGAACATAAGCGTGTTTACCCATTGCCATTGCATGAGATGCAGCGAGTGCATGAGTATGATCAGCAGTGGCGACAACAACAGCATCAACAGACTTACCTATTTCGTCATACATCTTCCTGAAATCCTTGTATTTCTTAGCATTGGGAAAGTATTCAAAAACACGTGCGCTATAACCCCAGTCGACATCGCAAACACCTACGATGTTTTGAGATTGGAGGTTTTTAAGGTTACTAAAACCCATACCTCCTACGCCTATTCCGGCAATATTCAGCTTGTCACTGGGGGCTGTTCTGCCTTTTGCACTGATAATACCTCCCGGAAGGAATGTGAGACCGGCTGCAGCTGCTGCACCGGTAACCATAAATTTCCTTCTCGAAATACCTGATTTTTTGTTTTCTTCTGAAGTACTCATATTACTTAAAGTTTTAATTGTGGGTAGAATCATAAATAAATTTGCGACGTGAAATATACTAAATCATCACATCAAATCCCAAATTGTTGCCTGTCTGATTTGGCAAAAGATAACCGGCATGAAATTATTATGTTACTTTTTTAATTGATTTATAAGTTGTTATCATTCAATTTTTGTTTCTTTATTATATGGATTTAGAATTATTCTCAATAATAGAATTCATCTTAAAAAGGTACTTCTATAAAGAATTAAGCGCAGATCCTGCTGCGCAGGAACGCAGAGACGCAGTTTAAAAACGCAGTAAAAACCGCGTTACCTTTGCGCCATTTGCGTATCCCGCAAAGCGGGATTCTGCGCTTAACTTTTTTCGGAATATGCTGAATAGTTTCGTATTTTTACTTTTCCGAAAATTACCCCGGTGAGCGAGTATATCCATAAACTGATTGAGCAAGGTGAGCACCTGAAACAGGATTTCAAATTTGAAATCAGTGATGTGCGGAAAATCGCCAGGACACTTGTTGCTTTTTCAAATACAGAGGGTGGAAAATTGCTTGTTGGTGTTAAGGACAATGGCAAAATAGCCGGCATTCGCAGTGAAGAAGAAATTTATATGATTGAAGGCGCTGCCGGTTTATATTGTAAACCCGAAATACTATTTTCAGCCCGAAAGTGGGTTTTAAACGGGAAAACTGTTCTGGAAGTCGATATTCCCAAAGGTGATAAAAAGCCTTATATGGCAAAATCCGGTGATGGCAAATGGCTGGCATATATAAGGGTTGCAGATGAAAATTTCCTGGTAAATGCCATTCAGCTCCGGGTTTGGAAAAACGAAAACCGCAAAAAAGGAGTTTTCCTTCCATTTACTGAAAAAGAAAAACTTCTGCTGGAATTCCTGGAAGTCAACGAATGTATCAGTCTGGATGAATTTTGCAAAATAGCCGGCTTAAACCGGAAAAAAGCATCGGATATACTGGTAAGGCTTATATCAATCGATGAGATTGGGATTTTATACTCGGGCGAAAGTATTGCCTACTCAGTTAAGCATTGAGTTATTTTTGGAAAAACTTAGGCCCTTTATTTTAAACCAATAAAATGATATTTCTCACAGATTTGTGACTATTCACCAAAAGACAAAAAATTCTAATCAGTTGAATTTAAATATTTTATCCATAATGGACACAAAGGGAAGTGAAAATGTTATTATCCTGAGAAACAAGGCTTTGTGAACATAGTAATTTTTCTTTGTGTGCTTGTAGTAAATATAATTATTTATTAATCAATGTATTGGTTCATTAAAATTAACAGGTACTTCAAATTCATTTTTTGCCAACGCGTAAGGACGCTTCTTATCAGAATTCATATCCTCCATTTCGATATGATATTTTGATATCAGAAATTCATAATAATCAAGCATTTCTTTCTGTAAATGTTTGGGCAAAAAATCTATACGCAATGAATCCATTCAAGATTGTTTTAAACAAAAATAAGAAATCCTTATTAAACTAAACCTGATAAAATAAATTTCTGCTCATTATTTACCTGCCAACCTGATGCAGGATAATTGAAATGAAAACGAATAATTCTTAAAAT
>CAYGFI010000104.1:0-18026 GCA_964349045.1 uncultured Chitinophaga sp. | reverse complement strand
TTCCGCAAAGACCGGTTGAAGTGGCCGTGATCGTTGCTGACCCGCTAAAGGCTGCATCCCAGTTCATCACGCCGGTAGTTGCATTTATTACACCTGCAGCTGCCGGTAATACTGAATATACTATCGAGGTACTGTTTGCTGCTGTTGCAGTGTAGGTTTCATCCGCCGCATCCTGGCATACGGTTGTTGCACCCAAAGTGAAAAGGGTTGGGCCTGTTTCCGGATTTACTGTTATTGAGCCTGTGGCTGTTATAATGCCGCTACCACCTGTTAATGTAACTGTATAATTAAAAATCCCTGATTCTGTTGGCGTCCCGCTTATCGTTACTACATCGGCTGCCCAGCTGCCAGTTACACCCGCAGGTAAACCAGAGAAGGTAGCGCCTGTTGCGCTGGTGGTAGAATATGTAATATCCGTTATCGCTATGTTGATACATTGGGTCTGATTATCGGTGCCAGCTGCCGAGCTCAATAGTATCGTATTGTCAGGTGTTAAAACTAAAGAAACTATATTATTATGCAAGTCAATAGCTCCAGCCGTTGAAAGGGCTCTGCCCTGAAGAGATGATCCTTCCAATAAGCTGATAACTCCCGTAGTAATTACAGTACCCCCGAAAGCAGAACCGGCTCCTAAACTGAATGCCCCATTTACTTGCCAGTAAACATTGTCTAAAGAGGCTGAATTAATCAGGTTAATGACTGAGGGTGTGGTAGCACCAACCGAAAAAGCGCCACCTATTCTGATAATAAATATTGCATCAGGGTCGTTTTCCCCATCAAAAGTTATAGTCCCATCTAAGGTTGAAGCAGCTCCCGTGTTCCAAACGCCATTTTTAATAATCTGGCCGTCTGCTATGGTAGGACCTAAAACACTGTCGCCCTGCGTCAATTGACCATATGCAGTAAGTACATCTGCAGCAACAGTTGCAGAAACTCCATTCATAACTTGAATTGCTCCATTTACTGTTCCCGGAACAGGAAATCCTGAGATTACACTTGCATTACTGCCAATATCGCCTGTTACGACTGTTGCTCCACTATTAACAAAAGATGCTCCGGTACCGGTAAATAACGCAAAAGTTGATGCTGACCCTAAATCAGGCGCAATCTGCCCGTAACCTGTTTTTGGCATTAAATACAATAAACTTCCTATTAATATAATAAGTAGTTTACTTTTCATTTTAATTGGATTTAAACTGCGATTAAGTTTCGTCAGGCAAAGGTCAGATTCAAACTATTTATGTGTGTTATACTTTTCAGTATAAAAGTTACATAATTCCTAATCGATATAGTTTGGACCTTTATGAGTTTAAAAAAAATGTAAATGGAGTTTTACCCGGCAGGTGATAAAATAAAAACAGAGGCCAAAATGAGGCCTCTGTTTTTTAAAAAGTTAATACTCTTATTTAGAAACTTATTTTTTCGGGGGAATAAGGTCAATTATAACAGAACGGTTATAAAAACGTTCCTCCGGGAAATTGTTGTCAAAAGGCGCTAAGCCTGCATCTTCACCGAAACCGTAAACCTCAAATTTAACATCGGTTCTGCCGGCTTTTGCCAGGGCATTTTCCAAAATACCTTTGACATCATTAGCTCTTGCCAGTGACAATTCCTGATTATGTGCTTCTTCTCCGATATTATCGGTATGACCATGCAGTATAACAGTTCCGTTTTTATGGATCTTAGGTGTTACAACTTCAGTTAGATACTTATCATAAACCTTGATGGCATCAGAATCATTGAATTCATAAATAACACTGAATCTCATACCTTCTTCTCTTTCGGATGGAGTCCAGAGAACCATCTTTACAGGAACCTCTTTTTTCAAAATCTTTCCGCTTTTTGTCTTTCCTACCATGGTTACAGCAAAGTTGCCTGATGCACGGGTACCTAAAATTGTTTTGCCAGGCATCACTACATTCTCTTTTGTGTAAGGGCCAAAGTTTTGCAATACTCCTTTTTCATCCCTGATCTCCAATGACCATGACGTAAAAGCTTCTTCAGCACCATCTACATTGAAAGACACATAACTGTCGGGCGGCGCTTGTTGCACACCAACAATTTCTACGGGTGCCAGCGGGGCATCAGGGCCTGTCTGATACTGCATCATCAATTCGGGTGATTCGCTCCAGATTGATACCCTGTGGTCACCTTCACGAAGGAGGACAAGTTCTTTTGTGCCACCCGCTTGTTCTGAAGGTATATTGGGCTTAATCTGACCTTCGGTACTGATTCTCGAAGGAGCAATAGCAAATACATTTACAAGATATTTTTTAACAGATTCCGCCATTGCTAATCCATCGTCTTTACCCTCCATGGAAGCGCCGGATAACCTGACAACTGTTGCAGGATATCTCCCCATACGGTCACCAAGTATGTTCAAAAGATTATAATATACAACCATTTGGCGATCTGAACGACCCGACAGACGTTTCGGTGTAAACACTTCCAGTCGGTCTTCCTTAAAGTCTTTCACCTGGTCTTTTGTTAACAATACATAACGATCAGGTATCTCGGTTGAGTTTAAATCGAAAAACACATAGTTACGAATAGGGAATGTTTCCCTGACCCTGCGCTCTACCGGAATGTTTTCAGGTGAATGAACTGTAAAATTAAAATCCGGATCCATTACTACCGGAAGTGGCGCTATTACCTCTGCAGGTGGTTCAATTTTCTTTCCGCGCCCAAATTTAAGGGCGGCGCCGACTCGTATGGTTGTAATATTCCATGTTTCAATCGACCTGGGGTCCTGACCAAAATAAGGATGGTACGCGACAAAGGGTGAAAGGGCCCATTGTGTATGCTTACTCTGTTTTGAGAGCTGAATATCATATCCTGCACCAATCTGCATGGACAGCAGGTTTTTTTCCATATTGCTGAAATCACCTTCTACTTCAGGATTAGCTTCCTGATCCGGATAGGCAGGATCAACACCTTGCTGGAAAACAAATGATTTCCCCATATTAAAAGCAACCCTTGGTCCTGCATACAGGTAAAAATCACCTTTAAACGGAGCCAGGCGAATGCTTGGTTCGACAGTGATATAGGTAGGATTTGCTTTTAAGTCAGCCGGACAATTACAGGGAGTAATCTGGTCAAACGTACCTTTCCGATTGTCGTAACCTGCCTGAAGCATGATCCCTAACCTTGAATCCGGTTTGTGATATTCTACAAGAGGTGCAAGATAGAGACCTACGCCATTGCCGTCATGAAAAGCAGTAGGGATGGTTAAGTCTGCATTTATTTCCTGTGTTGAGCCCTGATAGTAGTTAAAGTTAGCTCCGGCTGCCGCGCCAAACCACCATGAAGGTCTTGTATATTGAACCTCCTGTGACTGGACTGTTGTTTGAATGCCCGCAAAGATAAAAGCGCTTAAAATAAGACTTTTAAAAGGCATGCTATAAGGGGACCACGTTTTACGTGATCTCTTTATTAAATTAGTTAAAGCTTTCATATTATTCATTTTTTACTGCTTATTTATTTTT
This sequence comes from uncultured Chitinophaga sp., assembly GCA_964349045.1. GTDB lineage: Bacteria > Bacteroidota > Bacteroidia > Bacteroidales > JACJXF01. The sequence continues at coordinate 14,541 of CAYGFI010000104.1, read as the reverse complement.
TTATTATGGTAAGTAAATCCCCCCGAAGGGAGATTTACCTGTTCTTATTATGGTTTAACAACAGTTGCAGCGTCTAAAGTAACAGCTGTCTGAGACAATAACCTGCCGGTAGCCTTAGAACCTGTTTTCATGTCTATAAGAGTGGAAGCTATAATATTACCACTAAAATCAACTCCTGTATTAAGTAAAGCCTGTGCAGCAGTTACCCAGAATATGTTTTTGGCTTGTGCTCCACCTGACAAAATAACATCAGCATTTACGGTAAGGTCTTGATCAATCTGGAAAACCCATGTGTCATCTGGTCCTCCTGAAAGAGTTACGCCACCACCGGCAATTAAAACACCAGTTGTCCATTTATACAGACCAGGAGCCAAAGTTAAACCGCTTATTATTCCGGCGCCTTCCTCATTAATAACAGAAAGTGTCATACCCATCGCGGTCGTGAGGGCCGTTTCCATGTCGCTTATGGCAGTCGTTAAAATGTCCGGAGTTGGGACTGCATAATCACTTGCATATAACTTTCCGTTAACATAAATAGATGTTGAAAATTCGCCACTTGCATCTATGATTTGTGAAAATCCGGTTAAAGCAGTCTGGTCAATTGGACTAACACCTATATCACCGGTTATCGAAGTTACACCCGTGGTTGAAATTCCCGATTTTCCAAGAATAACAAAATTACCGGCTGTACCAAGGTCTACAATTCCGGGACCTAATGGGTCTCCGGTTGTAAAAGTCCATACATGGTCATCTGCTAATGTACTACCAAGTAAATTCTCAGCTCCAGTGGTTATAGTAGCAGTGTAAGTTATATTTGATGACAGGAAATTTGTGGGTGTAAAAGTAGCAGTTGTGCCTGAATAACTAACATCACCCGGGACCGGTGTCATTCCATCCATTAAGGTAAAGGTAATTGTGTTGATAGTGGAAGAATTCATTTCTTCACTGAATTCAGCGCTTACAACAATACTGTTTGGCACACCTGAAGCAAGATCTAACGGATCAGTTAAGATTACCGTTGGAGCGTCATCCAGGCTTGTAAAAGTCCATACATAGTCAGCCCCTAATGGAGTGCCACCAGCACTTTCAGCGCCGGTTGTAATAGTCGCTGTATAAAGAACTCCCGGTAAAAGATCATCCGTAGGATCAAAGCTTGCTGTTGTACCCGCGTATGAAACTGCTCCGTTTACCTGACTTGCACCGTTAAATAAGGTGAAAGTTGTTTCTGTAAGGGTCGAGCCATTCATCGCTTCACTAAAGGTTGCTGTAATTGTTTGGTTAAGAGCAACACCTGCAGCTTCGTCTAACGGGTCAGTAAGAGTTACTGTCGGACCAACAAGTATAGTTGTAAAGGTCCACACTTTGTTAACGGCCAGCGCTATACCCGCAGCATTCTGGACTCCCGTTGTAAGTGTCGCTGTATAAAGTACTCCCGGTAAAAGATCATCCGATGGATCAAAGCTTGCTGTTGTACCCGCGTATGTAACTCCTCCGTTTACCTGTGTTGCGTCATTAAATAAGGTGAAAGTAGTTTCTGTAAGAGTTGAACTATTCATCGCCTCGCTAAAAGTTGCAGTAACTGTTTGGTTAAGAGCAACGTCTGTTGCCAGATCCAACGGGTCGGTAAGAATTACTGTCGGAGCAGCACCTAATGTACTAAAAGTCCATACTTTGTTAACTGCCAGTGGTGTACCTGCAACATTCTGAGCTCCGGTTGTTATGGTAGCCGTATAAAGCACTCCCTCTAAAAGATCACTTGTGGGATTAAAAGTTGCTGTTGAACCAGCATAAGAAACGGCGCCAGGAACTTGTGTTAAATCATTAAATAAGGTAAATGTTGCATCTGTTATAGTTGCACCATTCATTGGCACACTAAAATCAGCCGTAATTGTTTTGTCAAGGGCAACACCTGTTGCCAGGTCTAACGGGTCAGTTAAAATAACCGTGGGATTTACAACCACACCTGTACTAAAGGTCCAGACATAGTTCCCCTGTAATCCGATACCATTCAAATCTTTAACTGTAGATTTAATAGTAGCTGTGTAAGTAGTATTGTTTGTGAGTGCGGATGATGGAACAAACCGCAATGTTTTTGTTGCTGCATCATATGTCAATACGCCGGGAGCAGCTGCTCCGGTGCTTTTCTTTGCATCATCCAATGAAAATACATCCGGAGTCATTGTTTCCGGATTCATACTAACATTGAAGGTTGCGGTAATTATCTTGTCAAGAGGGACAAAAGTAGCAAGATTTACAGGGTCTGTGGTCACAACGACAGGACAAACTCCGGGAACTTCCACGAAATCGTCCTTTTTACATCCTGTAATTAAAACGACCAATGCAATTGCAAAGGTTGCCAATAATTGATTCGGTTTCATTGTAATGTATTTATAAGGTGAATATATTTTCACCAGGCAAAGGTGCGACACTTTTTATGGGTAGTCGTTACATAATTTTGGGAATATATTACAATATTCACACTTTGACTATTATACATATAATAATAGGTGTGGCTTATTTCAGAGGATGAAACAGTCCGTGAATCCATGACTGATCAGAAATATTAATGAATTTTGGGGAGATATTATTCAGGCATTTATCATTAACTGAAATTCTGATAATATAAAAACACAATAAGATTCCTTTCGAAAAATCAGGAACAAGGTTTCAGAAAGTCTCATTCTCTTCCAGATCAACCTATTTTAAAAATACCCGGGAAGAGGTATCCTGTCATTCCAAAAACTTAATCATTCAATTTTCCCATTTCTTCCAATGATAATAAAGAAATCTTCCTAATTTTACAGTTCATGACATTTCTTCTAAAACAAATACAATGAGCAGCTTAAAACTAAACATTTCCAGGGTTTACGGGTTTATTCCTGAAACCTCAATATTATCATCCGAGCCAACAGTTAAGGAACAACTGAAAAAACTTTATAGTAAATCCGGAGAGGGTAATGACTTCCTGGGTTGGGTTGACCTTCCCTCAAAATTCTCCGATGAGCTCATCACTGATATAGAAAAAACAGCAGAAAATCTCAGGAAAAATATTGATATCCTGGTTGTTGTGGGTATCGGCGGCTCTTACCTGGGCGCAAAAGCCATTATCGATGCATTGAGTAATAATTTTGTATGGATGCACCAACAAAAAGGCAATCCACAAATTATATTTGCCGGACAAAATATTGGTGAAGATTACATAACTGAGCTCCTTGAAGTCCTTGACAAAAAAAACTACGGTATTGCCGTTATTTCAAAAAGCGGTACAACAACCGAACCTGCCCTGGCATTCCGGGTTTTAAAGAATCACCTGGAGAAAAAAGTGGGTAAGCAAACCGCTAAAGAAAGAATAATTGCCATTACAGATGAATCAAAAGGAGCACTCCGCAAAATGGCTGTTAACGAGGGCTACAAATCATTTGTCATTTCTGATGATATTGGTGGACGTTTCTCCGTTCTTACACCTGTTGGGCTTATTCCGATCGCAATAGCCGGTTTCAACATCCGTGAATTCATTGCAGGCGCTGTTTCAATGGAAAAATCAACATCTCCTGATGTCCCCTTCCTGAAAAATCCCGCCGCCATCTATGCTGCTACCCGGGATGCGCTTTACAGGAAAGGAAAAAAGGTAGAGATTCTTGCTAATTTTAATAACAAACTTATATACTTCTCCGAATGGTGGAAACAACTTTATGGTGAAAGTGAAGGTAAAGACGGAAAAGGTATTTTCCCGGCCAGTGTGAATTTCACGGCAGATCTTCATTCTATGGGACAATATATCCAGGATGGTGAACGGCATATTTTTGAAACCGTAATATCCGTTGAAAATTCCGATTCCAGACTAACTATTCCGACAGATAAAGACGATTTCGACCAACTAAACTATATTGCCGGAAAAAGAATTGATGAAGTAAATAAAATGGCCGAACTGGGAACCATGCTGGCACATGTGGATGGTGGAGTTCCTAACATCCATATTTCAATTGATAAAATCTCTGAATTTAATCTCGGACAATTGGTATATTTCTTTGAAATTGCCTGCGGAATCAGCGGATATCTGCTCAAAGTAAATCCTTTTAATCAACCCGGAGTGGAAGCCTATAAGAAAAATATGTTTGCTTTACTTGAAAAACCGGGGTTTGAGGAGGAGACGAGGAAGATTAAGTCAAGGATATAGTTATGGGGTTTCGGAGTTACGGGGTTATGGGGTTACGGAGTTACGAGGTAACGAGGTGACGAGGTGACGAGGTAACGAGGTGACGAGGTAACGAGGTGACGAGGTAACGAGGTAACGAGGTAACGAGGTTCTTCATAACTTAATCTTCCCTCCCAGATACTGTCCCAAAACAAAGGCTCCAATATTAATCGGTAACACAACCAGCACGTAAGGCATATCAAATAAAAGCCTGCCGGCAATAATGATTAATACAGGTATGTGAATCGCCAATACCCATGAAATGCTAAACTTCCTTACCCGATATCGCCAATATCCAAAAGGAACATTTAGTGCCAGGATAAAAACTGTAAACCAAAAAATTTTCATTTTATTAATTTAGTATTTCAGGTCCAGGGAGAACCCAGGTTACTAATTCTCTGTGTTATTCTGTACTTCCTCTGTGAAACTTATTGTGTAATATACATTTTTAAAAAACCACAGAACAGAAGATTGAATTTATTTAGGTTTTATTTATAATGTCCCTTCCTACACCTTAATAACAAACTAAAAAATCCATTACCTATCTGGTATCAGATCATTTTTCCGGAATTTGTTCATACTTTCTATCTAAATATTAAACTAAATTCATTTCCATATGTTTATGTATTTTGGAACGGGTGAATAGTGAAGTAGTAATAACACCGGAGTGAAGGTTGAAAAAGGTAAGTGAAAATGGTGTTATTATTTAAATTTTGCAGGAGAGGTCGTTCATTTGTTCTTAATTCAAATAAAAGAGAATTGTCTTGCTTTGACAACTCTCTTTTTTAATTTACGAGGCTACGAAATATTTGTAACTCCCTAACATCAAAACCCCGTCACTCCGTCACTTGGTAACCCTGTAACTTATCAGACACCATTAACCTGGTGCATAAAATGAGTTCTACTTATGTCTGCCAGCCTATAACCCTGCCTTCCTGATAAAATCTTCCAGAATATCCTTCAGATCGGGTTTTCCTATTTCCTGCAAATCATAATAAACCCTCGTATTGGGTTTTTTTATTTTTATGATCCTGTTCAGATCAATAGGGGTAGCAATAATTACTGAATCACAGTCGGTATTATTAATAGTAGTTTCAAGATCTTTCAGTTGTTCTTTTCCATAACCCATTGCAGGCAGCAAAGTTCCTATATTCGGGTAAATCCGAAAGGTCTCGGATAATTTCCCAACTGTAAAAGGTCGTGGATCCACTAGTTCTGAAGCGCCAAATTTGCGTGCAGCAACAACCCCTGCCCCCAATTTCATTTCTCCATGAGTCAGTGTGGGTCCGTCCTCAACAACAAGCACCCGTTTTCCGCGGATCAGTGAGGAATCATCTACCTTTATCGGAGATGCCCCGTCGACAACTATTGCTTTTGGGTTTACCTTTTCGATACTTTCCCTGACAATCTGAATGGATTCAGGATCAGCTGTGTCTATTTTATTAATGACAACAACATCAGCTATCCGGAGTGTAACTTCACCGGGATAATAGGATAACTCATGACCCGGCCGGTGCGGATCTGTAACTGTAATGGTAAGATCGGATACATAAAAGGAGAAATCGTTGTTTCCACCATCCCAGAGTATAACATCGCATCCGGCCGGATCATTTTCTGCTGCCCTTAAAATGGCTTCATAATCAACCCCTGCGTAAATAACATTACCTCTAACAACATGCGGTTCATATTCTTCCATCTCTTCAACTGTGCATTTGTGTTTCTCCAGGTCCGATAAAACCGCGAACCGCTGAACTTTCTGTGCATTCAGATTACCATAGGGCATCGGGTGACGGATAGCAACAACTTTTAAACCTTTCTCCATCAGCAATTCAATAATTCTTCTGGATGTCTGACTTTTTCCACATCCGGTGCGGACCGCCCCAACAGCAATTACGGGTTTTGTACTTTTCACCTGGGTATCTTTTGTACCCAGAAGCATGAAGTTAGCTCCCGCGGCATTCACCACTGCACTTACACCCATCACCCTGTTATAAGGGACGTCACTATAGGAAAAAACGCAATCATCCACCTTATGTTCAAGAATTAATTGAGTGAGATCTGACTCAGCAAAAATCGGAATTCCCTTCGGGTATAATTTTCCTGCCAGTTCAGCAGGATATTTCCTCCCAAAAATATCAGGGATTTGCGCCGCGGTAAAGGCGACAACATTATACTGCCCGTTATCACGAAAATATGTATTGAAGTTATGGAAATCGCGCCCGGCGGCGCCAATAATAATTACATTTTTAGGGGTCATAGTTACTTTTTTAAAATATTGAGCAGCAAAGTTATTGTTTTGAAACAAAATCTATCTATTGCATAACATATAAGATTCATTGCATGAATAATTTTTTCATATTTATCTAATTGTTATAAAGCTAATTAATAAACTATTTCGTAATTATTGCTGAATATGTTTAATAATATCTGATAGATAAGCGACTCCTTTATCCAAAAATTATGAAAAATGGTTCGGTTTTTGTAATTTACAGACCTAGTGAATGTTATAATAATATTCAAATTTAAAGAAGTATGAACTTTCTTGCCCATTTATATCTTTCCGGTAATCATGAAGAAATCATGGTGGGCAATTTTATTGGCGATTATGTAAAAGGAAAAGAATACCTGTATTATCCTGAAAAGATCAGAAAGGGTATCATGCTGCATCGGTATATTGATAGCTACACCGATAGTCACCCGATCACGAAAATAAGCCGGGCCCATGTTTCCGAAAAATATGGAAAATATTCCGGAATAGTAATTGATATTTTCTACGATTATTTCTTATCAAGCACATGGAGTACTTATAGCCCTTTAGGACTTCAGGATTTCATAGATTATTCTTTTGACACTCTCAAAAAGCATTATTATGATTATCCACAGGGGATAAAAAACTGGTTCCCGAACTTCATAAAAAATAACTGGCTGTCAAAATACTCAAATATCGAAGGCATTGAAGAAGTCCTCTATCGCATGTCGGGTAGGACTTCCCTGCCCGATCATACAGCATATGCCATTAATGCTTTAAGAGAAAATGAGAAGGAAATGAAAAATGAATTCTATGAGTTCTTTGAATGTATCCGAAAATTTGTTGAAACAGAACATGGGATCATAACGGGCCTGAATCAGGAAATGTAAGGGTTAAGGTTAAGGTTAAGGTTAAGGTTAAGGTTAAGGCTAAGGGATAAGGTTGAACTTTATAAACTTTATGAACTTTCAACTCTACCTGCATCCAGCCTTAGAAAAATAAAAAGTAAAATGGTAAATGCCCATAATGATGAACCTCCGTAACTAAAGAATGGTAATGGAATTCCAACTACAGGAAAAAATCCGATAGTCATGGCAATATTTATAAAAAAGTGGATAAAAAGAACACTGACAACTCCGTACCCGTAAATCCTGGCAAATGATTCTTTTTGCCGCTCGGCAAGTTGAATTAGCCTGACAAATAATGTCAGAAATAACACGATGACAACCAATGTTCCCCGAAAGCCCCATTCCTCGCCAACAGTGCAAAATATAAAGTCTGTGCTCTGTTCGGGAACAAAATCCAGCTTGGTTTGAGTTCCCTGCAAAAAACCCTTGCCTGCAAATCCGCCGGAACCAATAGCGATCATCGACTGATTAACATTGTAACCCGCCCCGAGTGGGTCCGACACTATACCCAACATAATATTTACCCGTCGTTGCTGGTAATCGCTTAGAAAATGTTCAAACGAATAATCAACAGTGAAAGTGTAAAACACAGCTGCAGTAATAGCGAAAATAAGCATACTTACCTGCTTTATCCGGTAAAAATAAGCCATGATCAGGAATGCTATCACAGATAATAAAAGCGCAATAAGTGCAGATTTATTATAAATGGATTCTGCTCCAAGAAAAGAAATCACTCCAAAGCTTAATAAAAAGAATCCAATATATATTAGTAACGCTGTAAGGAATTTCCTGAAACTTTTAGCTATCACCCAGTAAATAAGAAAGCCAATTGATAAAATTATCACGAGCAAAATTAATTCATTGACAAGAAGTACAAGGATAAACAATAACGCCAAAGCAAACAACGTAACAAGGATCACGCCTGAAAATCCTTCTCTGTAAACCGGAAAAACAAAAGCGAAAAATACCAGGGCTGAACCGGTATCCGGTTGCAGAAGGATCAGAAGCGAGGGTAAAAAGATAAAAACAGCTACCTTAATAAAGGTGCTGACCTTCTTAATATTAATATTGAATGTGCTTAAATATTTGGCCAGGGCAAGAGCCACCGCCGGTTTAGCAAATTCAGAAGGCTGTACCTGGAACCCACCCATTACAAACCAGCTTTTAGAGCCGTTTATTTCTTTTCCGACAATGAGTACTGCTATAAGGGTAAATATTGCTATACCATAGATAAAATATCCGAAAAACTCAAAAAACCGATGATCAATCAGTATTAATACAACAGCCATAAATAAAGCCGCCAGGATCCACAAAAATTGCTTTCCATACTTCTGATTAAAATCCAGGATGCTGGGATGACTTTCGTTGTAAATTGCAGAGAAAATATTCAGCCAACCCATTAATACCATTAATAAAAACAATAATATGGTAATCCAGTCAAGATTTGGTATGATGCTTCCTCTTTTCACAATTTCTTTTGAATTACTGCATTATAAATATAATCTTCAAGATAACGTCTTTTCACTTCTCCTGTAAGATATTTCTCCATCATCAGGCTGGCAACCGGTGCAGCCCAGGTTCCCCCAAATCCTCCGTTCTCGATATAAACGGCAATGGCAATTTTCGGGTTTTCGCGCGGGGCAAAAGCAATAAAAATTGAATGATCTTCACCATGGGGATTTTCGGCAGTTCCTGTTTTACCACAAACGATTATCCCGTCTATTTTGGCTCTGCCGGCAGTACTCCCAGCTCCCCCGTTAACTGCAAGATCCATCCCATCAATAACAACGGTAAAATAAGAAGTGTCAATAGCCGTATAATGCTTGTCTTTAAAACTACCTTCAACGGTGTCTATCACATTAATGTATTTTACTACATGCGGAGGTACAAAATAGCCCTTATTAGCGATAGCAGATGTAAGATTTGCCATCTGCAAAGGTGTAACCCCTAATTCCCCCTGACCTATTGCCATGGAACGAATGGTAAGAAAATTCCAGCGTCCGGCGCCATAATAACGGTTAAAGTACTCGTCCTTAGGAATAAAACCTTTTAACTCACCCAATAAATCAGTATTCAGTACATTTCCCAATCCGAATGTCAACAGGTGATTCCGCCAGTTATTATAAGCATCCTGGGTGGAACCGAATTTTGGATCTTCCATTATCCTTCTGAAAACATTAACAAAATAGGAATTACATGAATGTTGTATCCCTTCCCTCAGGTCTAAGGGAGAACGGTGATTATGGCAACCCAAAAATTGCCCCTTGAATGAATAGCCCATCTGGCAGCCAAATTCTGATGCGGGAGTAATCACTTTCTCCTGCAACCCAATCAGGGCATTTATTATTTTAAAGGTTGATCCGGGAGGATAAGATGCAGCAAGCGCCCTGTTAAACAATGGTAATAGCGTGTCACTTGAAAGTTTATTGAAATTCTGACTTAATCCTCTTCCAACAAGAAGATCGGGTTGGTAAGAAGGAGTACTTACGAGGCAAAGAACTTCACCGGTAGAAGGTTCAATTGCAACAATGCTGCCTGTAAAGTTTTTCATCATCTTTTCACCGTATTCCTGTAAATCCGCTTCAATGGTCAGGTAAAGATCTGATCCAATCATAGCCGACTCGTCAAACCTTCCTTCCTGGTAACTTCCGGTAATCCGGCTATGAACATCCACCAGGAAATTTGTTTTGCCTTTTTTACCTCTCAGAAAAGCTTCGTAATTTTTCTCAATCCCACTGATACCTATGTAATCCCCCATCTGGTAATAGGGATCCTTATCTATGATTGCTTTATCAACCTCACCTACATAGCCCATCAGATGAGCCGCTATATTTCTGGGATATTTTCTTAATGTTCTGGTCTGTACAAAAAATCCCGGAAACTTGAATAATTGCTCCTGTAATACTGAAGCTATTTCACCGGGAAGCTGTTTCATGAAAACAGAAGGCGCGAATCTTGAATATTCCTTAGCTTTCTGAATTCCAGACCTTACATCGGTTACAGAAATTCCGAGAATTCCACTAAACGAAAGAGTATCAAAAGCAGATAATTGCCCGGGTGTCACCATAACATCGTAAGCAGCCTGGTTGGAGACCAGCAGCTCTCCATTCCTGTCAAAAATTAATCCCCTGGCAGGATACTGAATTACTTCTCTCTTTGAATTATTTTCGGCTGACAATTTATAACTTGAATTGATCGTCTGCAAATAGAGTAACCGAAAAATCAAGATGGTCCCTGCCAGAATAATTATCCCACCGATTACAAATTTCCTCCGGGAATAATGGCTGATCATTTTCTATAAATGAAAAACTGACTTAAAACAATAAGTATACTTGTCAGAATCGTATTAAGAATAATCCTGGCAAGAGTGAAAAATATATCTGAGAAACGGAATGCCTCTATAAAGAAAAGAAAAAAATGATGTGATAAAACCACGATGATTGTGTATTTTGTAAACCATTCGATTCCATAAAAATGGATTCTTGGATAGGTTCCCGTATCATATCCATCCCGGAGGGAAAAAATTTTCAGTATGAATGGCCTCATGTAAGCCATAAAAACAGTCGCTGCCGCGTGCATGCCCGGAGTGCCGTTGAAAAGGTCAACGCTTAGTCCTAAAAGGAAAGCCAAAGTTAACAGGAACCATTTTGGTGTTTCAAATGGAAGAAGTATAATAAAAATAACATAAAAATAAGGACTCAGATAGCCTCCCATCTGAATATTATCGAGGAGTAATACCTGTAAAAGAATTACAGTAAAGAACCTCAAAATATTTCTCAGGTATATTCTAATCATTCTTTGTCCGGTTTTCCAGTTCTTCAAGCTCTTCTTTATTAGAGAAGCGGATCAGGTTAATATGATAAATCTTTCTGTAGTCGGTGGATAATCTGACTTTGATGTCATGAAAATTTCCTCCTGAATTTTCAATTTCTTCAACCGTTCCAACCAGTATCCCTTCGGGAAAAACCGCAGAAAAACCACTGGTAACAACAGTGTCGCCCGGTTGTACATCAACATGAACAGGAATCTCCTTAAAGCTCACATAATCAGATGATCGTCCTTCCCATTCAATAATTCCAAATATTTTATTCTTTTTAAACCTTGCACTGAGTCTGAAATTACGGTTAAGTATGGGTATAATTGTAGCATAATTATCGGAAACGGCAACAACAATACCTGCTGCTCCTGTTTCGGAAATTACTGCCATATCAGGGTAAACACCCTGCTTTGATCCTTTGTTGACGGTAAGGTAATTATATTGTTTGTTTATTGAAGATGTAATGACTCTTGCAGGAATATAATGGTATGACGTTTGACTAACCGTGTCAACAACCATTCCCGGAATTCTCTCAAAACTGCCTGTTACTGATAATTCATTTCTCAATCGCGCGTTTTCAAGAGAAAGCTTTTCATTTTCAATTTTCAAATGGAAATATGACCGGAACCCGGAGAAATTATCCTGCAATGTGGAAGTAATGCCGCGTGTATGCCTGATAAAAACTGATTTCTGGAAAGCGCTAAACTGAAAAATCAATAAAAATGACACCCCTTCCAGAATCAGAAACAGGAATACAAAATAGTTTCGCAGAAAAAAATTCAGAAGGTTCCTCATTGCATAATCTCACTCCTCTTCTAACGCATTAAGAAAGCAAACTTATCGGAATTTTTCAGGGCAATACCTGTTCCTCTTACAACCGCCTGCAAGGGGTCTTCAGCAATAAGAAACGGTATGTTAATCTTATCGGTAAAACGCTTGTCAAGACCTCTCAGCAATGCTCCTCCACCCGTAAGATAAATGCCCCTTTGTACTATGTCGGAATATAATTCCGGGGGAGTCTGTTCAAGCACGGAAAGAATTGCTGTTTCTATTTTCGAAATGGATTTATCGAGACAATGAGCAATCTCCTGGTAAGAAATAGGGATCTCGATAGGCATAGCTGTCATAAGGTTCGGACCACGTACGTTAAAATCAGGGGGAGGGGCATCAAGTTCGGAGATGGACGATCCGACAACTATTTTAATCTCTTCAGCGGTCCGCTCACCGATTTTAATATTATGCTGATGTCTCATATATGCCTGTATATCAGATGTAAATCCATCACCGGCAACCCTGAGTGATTGGTTACAAACAATACCGCCCAGAGCAATAACCGCTATTTCAGTAGTTCCACCGCCAATATCAACAACCATGCTTCCATTAGGAGCCTCAACATCAATTCCTATACCGATGGCGGCAGCCATTGGTTCGTAGATCATATAAACATCTCGTCCACCGGCATGTTCAGATGAATCGCGGACAGCTCTCCTTTCAACTTCAGTACATCCGCTGGGGATACATACAACCATCTTAAGGGAAGGAGTGAAAAAATGATTGGTTTTAGGGATCATTTTTATCATCCCCCGGATCATCTGTTCCGCGGCATCAAAGTCTGCAATTACACCATCACGCAATGGTCTGATTGTTTTTATATTCTCATGGGTTTTACCATGCATCTGTCTTGCCTTCTCCCCGATAGCTATTAATTTCCCCGTGCGGGCATCAATCGCCACAATTGAAGGCTCATTCACCACTACTTTGTCATTATGAATAATAAGGGTATTTGCCGTACCCAAATCAATTGCCAATTCCTGTTGAAACGAAAACAATCCCATATTTTTATCTCTTTCTAGTGTTTAAAATGTCGTATACCTGTAAAAACCATGCTCATCTTATTCTTGTTGCAAAAATCAATTGATTCCTGATCTTTAACTGATCCACCGGGCTGAATCACTGCACGGACACCCGCTTTGAATGCTATATCTACCGAATCAGCGAAAGGGAAAAAAGCATCCGAAGCCATTACAGCTCCCTTTACATCAAATGAAAAGCTTTTTGCCTTTTCAATCGATTGTCTGAGCGCGTCAATTCTTGAAGTCTGTCCTATTCCGCTTGCAATCAGTTGTCTGTTTTTTGCCAGAACAATGGCATTTGATTTACTGTGTTTAACAATCTTATTAGCAAATAACAGATCGTCAATTTCTTTTTTATTTGGGGATAAAAGAGTTACAACCTTTAAATCCTTTTCCGATTCAGTATATACATCACGATCCTGAACCACTGCGCCATTTAAAATTGTTCTGCTTATCCTGTCTGATAAATCCGCAGATTTCTGATTCAGTATAATACGGTTTTTTTTCTGCTTAAGTATATCCAGCGCCTCTTTTTCATATGCCGGAGCAATAATTACTTCAAAAAACAGATTGTTAATTTCAGCAGCCGTGGTGGCATCAAGTTTCGCGTTTGTAATCAAAACTCCCCCGAAGGCTGAAACAGGATCGCCCGCCAGTGCAGCTTTCCATGCATCAGTAAGGTTTTCACGACACGCCAGCCCACAAGCATTGTTATGCTTAAGAATGGCAAAAGCAGTTTCATCAAATTCAGAGATCAGGCAAACGGCTGCATCAACATCCAAAAGATTATTATATGATATTTCTTTGCCATGGATCTGATCAAACACCTCGTCGAAATTCCCGAAGAAAAATCCTTCCTGGTGAGGATTTTCACCATATCTTAATTTTTTCCCGGGATAAAGACTCTGCTTAAATGCTGAGAATTCATCTTTATCGAAATAGGAAAAGATTGCCGTATCATAGTGCGATGATACCTGGAATGCCTTTGCGGCAAATTTCCGGCGGTCATCAAGATTTGTATTGCCTTGTTTTTCTAGTAAAAGCGAATAAAGATCTTCGTATTGCTCCCTGCCGGAAACCACCAGAACATCCTCGAAATTTTTAGCTGCCGCGCGAATCAGGGAAATTCCCCCGATATCAATCTTTTCAATAATAGATTTGTCATCGGCGCCTGATTTTAAAGTCTCTTCGAAAGGATAGAGATCAACAATGACCAGGTCAATCTCAGGAATCTCATATTTAATAAGCTGTTCGAGATCGTCTTTTTCTTCGCGCCGGGCCAGTATCCCGCCAAAAACTTTTGGATGCAGCGTCTTTACCCTTCCCCCTAAAATAGCAGGATAACCGGTAAGACTCTCAACCGAATGGACCGATACCCCCCTTTCTACAATAAACTGCTTTGTGCCACCGGTAGATACAATTTTTACATTTAATTTATTTAACAGGTCAATAACAGGCTCAAGTTTATCTTTGTAGTAGACGCTGATAAGAGCCGTTGAAATTCTTTTTAAATCATTCAT
>CAYGFI010000103.1:0-18141 GCA_964349045.1 uncultured Chitinophaga sp. | reverse complement strand
TAAGTAATAATTCCTGATATTTCTGCATATATGGAAAAAGACTCCCGGCTTGAGGCTAAAGATTTAGAGGGGCAGATTCCAAAGCCATACCTGATTAAAAATCATACAAAATGATATATTTCTTTGCAGAGATCCCAAAAAACCCATTAACCCCCCAGTGCCCTGAAACCTGAAGCAAGTTTAGCAGGTTTTGGATTTATGCACATAACGGGAATTTTCTCCGGGTTAGCAATTACATATTGCTCTTTGGCTGCCATTAAATAATCAATGAAATTAATATCTCTGGTTGTAATTACAAGTATCATATCAGCTTCCTGATCCTTGCTGAACTTTACAGTTTCTTTTTCAAAACTCATTTTACCTTCAGCATTGAAAATTTCATATTCAACATTGTTATTCCTGAAAAAAGTCTCAACATATAACAAATTGGAAGCAATTTTCTTTCTAAATCCTTTATCTGCTACCTTTCTTTTGAACAATAAAAATTTAGCATTGAAATTAGCAGATAGATAGTTTACATAACTTACTTTCTCCTTATTTTCAGTTCTGAAATCAATCGGGAAAACTATTTTATCGAACTTCGGACTTTTTGGTTTATCCTGAATAACAACAAAAGGCATTTTAGAATTGGCAATAACTTTAAGAGCCCGGCTCCCGGTAAACCTCTGAATCCCTTTGATACCGTGAGTTCCCATAACAACCATTTCGGCCTTATATTCATGAGAAACTTCCTTTATGGTCTCAAAAATATTCCCTGTTTTAACAACAGGATGAGAATTTACCATAAAGTTATTCTTTAGCTCCTGAGTTTTAAGTTTGAGTTTCTCAAAGGAGGATTCTATGGCCTCAGGATTTTCTACAATGTGCAGCAGTATAATATCCTTTTTAAGTATTTTAGATAAATTAACTGCATGCTCAAAAGCAAATTGGGAGATTTCAGTAAAATCCCAGGGTACAATTATCGGCTTGTTTAGGTTTTCCATTAATCCCGGATTTATAGATTAATTTATGATTTATTGAATATTTATTTAAATTTGATCGTGGTTAGAAACAACTTCCCATTTCAACTCACAAGTTATGTATTTTCTTAATGATACGTATAAGATTAAGATATTTTTTTTAAGCTTATTGTTTTCATGTCACTCCGTAAATTCAGCTTCCTTACCTGATTCATTGCTTAAAAGCACCCCAATAATCAGAAGTTTTGAACCCAATAAAATAATTAATACCTCTCCAAATTACAGTATTGTTTTCGATGAATCCGGGATAATGTTCCTGGGACAGGAAGATAAAATAAGCATCTATAACGGGTTTTCCTGGTCGTATATTCACATCAAAGGGCAAATCATTCTTTCCCGTAATTCCAATAATACAATTTTTTTCTCCGGGGATAATACCCTTGGATATCTTTCTGCTGATTCGTCACAAAAATTCGTGGCACAATCCCTGAACGCTTTTCTGCCGGAAAAAATTAAACCATTCAAAAAAGCCGAAGATATTCTGTGTGTCGATAAAACGCTTTATTTTACGTCAGATTCATTCCTGATTTCCTGTAATTCGAGGGATTTTAAAATTTTGGAAACCGGTTTTGCCGATGGAAAAATTTTTATGTGCAGACAAAATCTGATATCGCTCAATACGGGTAACAGAATTAATGTTTTTCAGGGAAATATTTTAGAAAAAAGTTACACTTTAAATTGCGCACCTGTAAAATTAATACTCGAACATGAAGAAGGTTATCTTATAGTAACCAATGAAAATAAGTGCTTAATTACTAATCGTTCTTTTAATGTAATTTCTGAATGGCCAACATTAGATATTGCTGAATTAATTCACGGGATTTTTGTAAATTCAAATGAATATATCTTTTCTGATGCTCATAATACCTTGTTCTTATATGATAAAAATGGCAAAAATAAATCCCGTTTTAATACAAAATTTGATATACCGAATTCAAATATCGTACAGATCGTTCAGGAAGGTTCAGGAAATATCTGGATTCTTCAGGATAAATCAATCAGCCGGATGGAATATCCTTCCTCAACCGGCATTATTTCTCATTTCCCTTATGGGTATAACAACATCCGTGATATAAAAGTTTTTGATAATAAAATCTTTGTTGCTGCCACCAATGGCTTATTTTATCTTGAATCACCGGGGGAAAATTTCATCCAAACTCCGGTAACGGAATTTTGCTATCGTCTTATTCCAACTGTTCATGGCCTGCTCATATTTACCTATAATAAAATCATCCTGTTCAATAAAAATCTTTACAACACGATATATACAGGTAATATGCTTGATCAGAGCTGGAACCTGGTCACTCATAATCTTTATATTTCCGAACCGGGCAAAATAAGGATTCTTACTTTTGATGGAAACAAACTCACTGACTCAACCAGCCTTATCCCACCCATTTCTCCATTGAAAATCTTATCAAACGATTCAGGATTATGGATTTCAGATGGAACAAATCTTTATTTGTATAAGAGCCCGGAGTCCCCTGGTCAAAATCCTGTTAAAATCAGTACTCCCCATAATATTGGAATCATAGAATTATTTACCTGGCAAAAAAAACTGCATATTCTTACATCTGATAAAGTATATTCTTTCGCTGATAGTCTGCTTTTTCATGAAAGATCTCTTTCAAATGAAATCTGCAGCGGAAAATTTATAAGGATCGATGAAGACTCCGAAAATAATCTCTGCATTCTAACTGTAAATCAGGATAAAAACAATGTTTTATGGTTTGGGAGCAACATCGAAAAAACTTTTTCCGGGATTGTTTTGCCACCCACCCTCAGTTTGTCTGACCTATCCGTGGATTATATCGGAGATCATAAAATTATCCTTTCTTCCGGAATACAGGTTTTTTTACTCGATCTTACTATTTATACTTCATTCTCCAGAAAATTCGAGGTAATAATTAAGGGAGTATTTGCAGGTGATCAGGTATTATATCAGGGAATATCTTATAATTTTTTTAGGGTGCCACTGCGAACACATCTGAATAATATAGCCTATGATCAAAATGATTTGCGATTTGAACTTAGCTCAACTGATTACCTCGATGACAAAGTAAAATATCAGCACTATCTTAAAGGTACAGATAAAATATGGTCAGAATGGAGCAATAATTCTTATATAGTATTAAGTAACCTGAAAGAAGGTCATTATGATCTTAAGATTCGTTGTAAAGATTATCTGAATGAAACTTCAGATGTTACTACAATCTTTTTCCGGATAAATCCTCCCTTTTATCGCACATGGTGGGCTTATATACTTTATATTACTGCAGGTGGAATATTACTTTTCATGGTATATAAATCTTATTTATTGAATCTGCACAAGTCCAGGGAAATCTATCCTTTAAGAGATGGTGATCATAATCTTTCCAAACGTATTCCTGGTATAGGTAATACCGGAGAGTCTACCCAAAACAGAAACTTTAATTTCTATTCCAATATCGATGAGGATAAAGTTAAAGAAAAAACACCTTGGGAAAAATACGATATGGTAACTGTCCTATTTAGTGATATTCAGGGATTTACGAAGATAGCTGAGTCTATGGATCCGGAAGCCATGATTGATGAACTCGACCGGTTCTTTTTTCATTTCGATTCGGTTGTTGAAAAATATAATATTGAAAAAATTAAAACAATCGGTGATGCTTATATGGCGGCAGGAGGAATTCCAAAAAAAAGTATTACTAACCCGATTGAAGTTGTACTGGCTGCTCTGGAAATGCAGAATTATATGAAGCAGTTGAAAAAAACGAAAATTGATATATGGGATTTACGCATTGGTATTCATTCCGGACCCGTGATTGCAGGAATTATCGGTCATAAAAAAAGATCTTTCGATATATGGGGAGATACCGTAAATACTGCCAGCCGTATGGAAACAACAGGTGAGGCAGGTAAAGTAAATATTTCAAGTGAAACGTACAAACTTGTTAAGGATTATTTTATTTGCGATTACCGTGGTAAATTACCTGTAAAGTACAAAGGTAATATCGAAATGTATTTTGTAAAAAATCTCCGACCGGAATTATCCGTCAATCTGCTTGGCCTTCCTAACCGGATTTTCTTCCTGAAAATTCAATTACTCCGGCTTACTGATCTTGAAGAATTTGTACACTCTAAACTTGAAGCTGAACTTAATAAAAATCTTCATTTCCATAATTATGACTATGCCCGTCATCTCTATGAATACAGTGGTTTACTGGCTAAAGCATCAGAACTGGATCTCGAGGAAACACTCCTGATACGCACTACTGCTTTGCTTCTAAATGTCGGTTATACCACGGAATATGAAAACCCGGAAAACAAATCAGCAGAATTTGCCCGGATGATTCTCCCGGAATATAACTATTCTGAAAAACAGATAACTGTGATCAGTAATCTCATTCTTTCTTCCAAATGGCCTCCTGAACCAAAGAATATGCTGGAAATGATACTTTATGATATTAAAATGGAATTCATTGGAAGAGCAGATTTTATAAGGCTATACAAACTCCTGTTTCTCGAACAGAATCACTACATGAAATCTTTAGATGTGCTTGAATTTAAAAGAAAACAACTGGAGATTCTTCAAAATTACCAGTTCTTCACTGAATCTGCTAAACGGTTAAGAGAAATTCCCTTCGAAGAACAACTTTCCAGAATCAGAGATGATGATTGGAAATAAAATTATATAACATCATCTTCGGCTTGTCAGATCGCAGATTAATAGCTATTTTTGAATTTAATAAAATTCGTTAATATATGGAATCCGACTGGAAAAATTTAGGTTTTGGCTATAGCAAAACTGACTATAATGTTCGTTCAACTTACAAAAACGGTCAATGGAGTAAACTGGAAATAACATCCTCCGAATACTTAAATATCCATATGGCAGCTACTTGCCTCCATTACGGACAGGAAGCATTTGAAGGATTAAAAGCTTACATGGGGAAGGATGGGCAGATTCGGATCTTCCGCTGGGATGAAAATGCAAAACGTATGCAATCCTCCGCTAAAGGGATAAAAATGGCCGAGGTTCCTGCAGAACTGTTTCATGAAGCCGTTTCGAAAGCCGTCAGCCTGAATAAAAAATTTGTTCCTCCGTATGGTACAGGCGCAACACTATATATCCGCCCTCTGCTCTTTGGTTCCGGTCCTGAAGTAGGCGTTAAGCCGGCTAAGGAATATACCTTTCTCGTTTTTGTTACCCCCGTGGGTCCTTATTTTAAAGAGGGATTTAAGCCCGGTAATATTATGATATGCAGAGATTTCGACCGTGCAGCTCCCATGGGAACAGGTAATATTAAAGTTGGAGGTAATTACGCCGCTAGTCTTCTCTCTCTCGAAAAAGCTCATGAATTGGGATATGGAACCGTATTGTATCTCGACAGTAAAGAAAGAAAATATATCGATGAGTGCGGACCTGCCAACTTTTTCGCGATTAAGGGAAACAGTTATATCACCCCGGAGTCCACATCCATTTTACCGTCAATTACAAATAAATCACTTCAAACACTTGCTTCAGATATGGGAATGAAAGTTGAAAAAAGACACGTTCTCCTGGAAGAATTATCGGAATTTGATGAAGCCGGGGCCTGTGGTACAGCCGCGATTATTAGCCCCATTGGAAAAATTGTTGATCCTGAAACTAATACAATTTATACTTACTGCAAAGATGGCTTGCCGGGTCCCGTTTCTACAAAACTTTATAACCGGCTGGTTGCGATCCAATACGGAGAAGAACCCGATAAATTCGGATGGCTGGAAATTATTCCTTAAAAGACTTCCCGGAATTTCCTATCTTTGCCCATTGATCATAAAAGCTTCATAATGACCATTCAGGAAAACCAGATAGTTAAAAGAAGACTTACGAGTTCTTATCTCACAACGGTCATCAGCATTACCCTTGTTCTTTTTCTGATCGGTATCGCTGGTTTTCTTATTCTGAATGTGCAAAATCTGAGCCGCCATGTAAAAGAAAATATCGGCTTTAATATAGAGTTGAAAGAAAATGTCCGGGAAGCCGATATTCAACAATTCCGTAAAATTATGGATGCGAAGAATTACGTAAAAAGCACCGAATATATCACCCGCGAACAGGCCGCAATTGAAACTCAAAAAGCCCTGGGTGAAGACTTTATCTCATTTCTTGGATATAATCCTCTGCCAGCCTCAATAAAAGTTAAACTAAATGCACCCTGGGCAAATCCGGATAGTATAGCAAAAATTGAATCCGATCTGAAAAAATTCCCGCAAATCAATGAAATGTACTATAGAAAAACACTGATTCATGAAATTAATGATAACGTTAAAAAAATCAGCCTGATCATTTTTTCTTTTACAATTCTTTTGTTATTTATCGCTCTTACCCTTATTAATAACACCATTCGTCTCTCTGTATATTCGAAACGGTTCCTTATTCACACCATGCAGCTCGTTGGAGCAACCCGGGGATTCATCCGACGTCCTTTTATCTTTAAAGGAGCATATTATGGCCTTCTTTCTGCACTGATCGCAATTTTACTTCTTCTCGGCACAATCTATATTGTTCAAAATCAGATCGAAGGCCTGATCGATTTTATTGATCCAGAAATCCTTGCTTTTCTTTTCGCGGGAGTTGCTTTAACCGGTATAATAATAAGCTCCATCTCTACGTTCTTTGCTGTAAACAAATATTTGAATTTAAATACTGATGCTCTATACCTTTAAAACTATGAACAAAATAAAAACAGATACAAAACCTGATTTTCCTCTGACACATGAAAATTATAAACTTCTTATTATAGGATTTGTTATTATTATTCTGGGCTTTCTCCTTATGATAGGAGGCGGTTCCGATGATCCAAACGTTTTCAACGAAAAAGAACTATTTAGCTTCAGAAGAATTACACTCGCCCCTTTGGTGATTCTTTTCGGATTTGGTTTCGAAATCTATGCCATCATGAAAAAACCTTCCAACAAATCTGATGAATGAATTGGATTGAAGCGCTGATCCTTGGAATTGTCCAGGGACTCACAGAATTTCTTCCTGTTAGCAGTAGCGGACATCTTGAGATCGGTAAGGCCCTTCTGAATATTGATATGGAAAAAACCCTCATATTCACCGTCGTGGTGCATGGAGCGACGGTTTTAAGCACAATAACCGTTTTTTATTCCGAATTGATCAAATTATTGAAAGAAGGTCTTTTTAAAAAGTATAACGAGTCCACCGCTTATATCCTGAAAATTATTTTATCGATGCTTCCCGTTCTATTCGTGGGTTTATTCTTCGAAGAAAAAGTTTCCGCTTTATTTGACGGTGATATGATTTTCGTGGGTTCTATGCTTATTGTTACGGCTGTTCTCCTGGCATCTACCCGTTTAATAAAGTCAGAAGGAATAAAAAACATTCCTTTCCGTGATGCACTGATCATCGGGTTCGCCCAGGCTGTTGCAGTTTTACCCGGTATCTCCCGATCGGGTTCAACTATTGCAACCGGTTTACTTCTCGGAAATAAACGTGAGGATGTTGCCCGTTTTTCTTTCCTCATGGTGCTGATTCCGATAATTGGAGCAAATTTGCTTGAAATTTTTCGCGGTGACCTTTCTCCATCGGGAAATATTCCTGTATCTGTCTTATTTATTGGTTTTCTGTCTGCTTTTGTAACAGGATATTTCGCATGTAAATGGATGATTAATCTGGTAAAAAAAGGAAATCTGATATATTTTTCACTTTATTGTCTCCTCCTGGGCATTTCTGCCATTATATTTGCATAAAATTTAGCATGCCTGATTTTAAAGAAAGTATGAGTTTTCAGGAAGGCCGGATCCTGTTAATTGATAAAGAACTTAACTGGACATCATTCGATGCAGTAAATAAAATAAGGATTTTGCTAAAAAACCGGCTGGGAATTAAAAAGATTAAAGTAGGACATGCCGGTACCCTGGACCCTCTTGCAACCGGGTTAATTATTGTATGCACAGGAAAAATGACAAAACAAATTACTGCCTTTCAGGATCTGGAAAAAGAATATGAAGCGGTATTAAAACTGGGAGAAACGACCCCTTCATTTGATATGGAATCGGAAGTAGATAAAACCTTTCCTACAGAACATATTACACAAGAAGCCGTTTTACAGGGTCTTCAGAGTTTTATTGGCGAAGTTGACCAGGTTCCGCCTCTTTTCTCTGCAAAATATATTAATGGGACCAGAGCTTATAAATATGCAAGAAAAGGGAGCGACCTGGAATTAAAAGCACAAAAAGTAAAAATTTTATCAATGGATCTGATCTTTTTTGAGTTGCCGTTTGTTAAAGTCAGGATTAATTGCAGTAAAGGCACATATATAAGATCCCTGGCAAGAGATATCGGACTGATTCTTGGCAGCGGAGCATATTTGTCGGAACTCAGAAGAACCCGGATTGGTCAGTATCATGTTAATAATGCCGTTTCTTTAAATGAATTTGAAAAATCTTTGCTGTCTCTCAAAACTTAATCTGAATTACTTCTTAAAAAGGGACCTGCAAAAAATTTACTTAATATATCTTTATTATGAAATTATCGCAATACAAATTTATTTTACCCCTTGAACTTATTGCCAAATATCCGGCTGAAAACAGGGATGAATCAAGACTTATGATCATTGACCGTGCAACCGGAGAAATTGAACATAAAATCTTTAAAGACATCATTAATTACTTCGATGATAAGGATGTAATGGTTTTTAATAATACCAAAGTATTCCCCGCCCGGTTATATGGAAACAAAGAAAAAACCGGTGCAGAAATTGAAGTTTTTCTGTTACGTGAACTCAACCGTGAACAGAGATTATGGGATGTACTGGTAGATCCGGCACGTAAAATCAGGATCGGCAATAAGCTCTATTTTGGAGAAAACGATATCCTGGTTGCTGAAGTAATTGATAATACCACCTCCCGTGGCAGGACTCTTCGTTTCCTGTTTGACGGCGACTATGAGGATTTTAAAAAGACACTTTACAGCCTGGGTAAAACTCCACTTCCAAAATTTATTAAAAGAGAAGTTGAACCTGAAGATAAAGACAGATATCAGACCATCTTTGCCGAACACGAGGGAGCTGTAGCAGCGCCTACTGCCGGAATGCACTTTAGCCGTGAACTCATGAAAAGACTTGAGATAAAAGGCGTTAACTTTGCATTTATTACTCTCCATGTCGGATTAGGTAACTTTCGCACTGTTGACGTTGAAGATCTTACAAAACATAAAATGGATTCTGAAAGAATTCTTATTACTGAAGAAGCTACAAAAATTGTAAATTCAGCTAAGGAAAGGAAAAGTAAAATTTGTGCTGTCGGTACAACTGTTATGAGAACTCTTGAAAGTTCAGTTTCTACTGATGGTTATCTGAAACCCTATGATGGCTGGACAAATAAATTTATTTTCCCCCCTTATGAATTCAGTGTTCCGTCTAACATGATTTCAAACTTTCATCTCCCACTTTCTACCTTACTCATGATGGTATCAGCATTTGCAGGGTATGACCTGCTTATGAAAGCTTATAAAATTGCAATTAAAGAGAAATACAGATTCGGAACTTATGGAGACGCGATGATGATAATCTGACCTGTTCGCTGAGCTGAATACCATGCCAATAATTAACTCCATAGTTAACTGGATAAATGTTAAACGGATCTACAATATCGATCTGTTTAAAAAATATCCTTATAACGTTCAGAAAGAAACCTTTACACGGTTAATATTCAGGTCGAAAGATACCGAATGGGGTTTGAAATATGATTACTCTGATAAATTTTCTATCGAAAAATTCCAGGAAAAAGTACCTCTCCAAACGTACGAAGAAATAAAACCCTACGTCGAAAGACTCAGGAACGGAGAGCAAAATCTTCTGTGGCCCGAGGAAATTAAATGGTTTGCAAAATCATCAGGTACCACAAATGATAAAAGCAAGTTTATCCCTGTAAGCAACGAAACGTTAGAAGTATGCCACTTCAGGGGAGGTAAAGATGTTATCGCGTTGTATACCCTGAATTATCCTGATAACGGCATCCTTAAAGGAAAAGGATTAACCTTGGGGGGAAGTCACCAGATTAATAACTTCTCAAACCGTTCATTCTATGGCGATTTATCGGCTATACTTATTGAAAACCTGCCTTTCTGGTCAACTTTTATTAAAACACCCAATTCAAAAATAGCTCTGCTGCCGGAATGGGAAGAAAAACTTGAAAAACTTACCCGGCATACTATCGGGGAAAATGTTACCTCAATAGCAGGAGTTCCTTCATGGACACTTGTTTTGATTAAATATATCCTAGATTATACCGGTAGTAAGAATCTTATTGATGTCTGGCCAAACCTGGAACTCTTTATTCATGGCGGAGTCAGTTTTACACCCTATATAGATCAATTTAAATTCTTCATCCCGTCTGAATCAATGCATTATCTCGAAACCTATAATGCCTCGGAAGGCTTTTTTGGAATACAGGATGATCCTCTATCCGACGATATGCTTCTGATGCTCGATTATGGTATATTCTACGAGTTTATCCCTCTTGAAAATATAAATGATAAATACCCACCGGTATATACCGTTAAAGATGTGGAACTTAATCGAAATTATGCCATAGTGATATCAACTAATTCAGGACTCTGGAGATATATTATCGGGGATACTGTTTTTTTTACATCCCTGTTTCCCCATAAAATAAAAATCTCCGGCCGGACCAGGCACTTTATGAATGCCTTTGGTGAGGAGGTGATGGTCGACAATGCTGATAAAGCGCTCCAGATGGCCTGTAATAAATCCGGCGCCAGAGTTTATGAATATACTGCAGCCCCGGTTTATATGAATTCTTCCGCAAGAGGATGTCATCAGTGGTTGATTGAATTTGAGAAACAACCTGATAATCTCGAGAAGTTTACAAAAGAACTGGATTTTGCCTTGAAATCAATTAATTCAGATTATGAAGCAAAGCGATATAAAGACTTTGCCCTTAAAATGCCAATCGTATGTAACCTTAAAAAAGGAACATTTTACCGATGGTTTCAGAAAAAAAGGAAATTAGGCGGCCAGAATAAGATCCCCAGATTATCC
Source organism: uncultured Chitinophaga sp. (assembly GCA_964349045.1). GTDB lineage: Bacteria > Bacteroidota > Bacteroidia > Bacteroidales > JACJXF01. Next base: position 7,067 of record CAYGFI010000103.1, on the reverse strand, counting down.
AATCAAAGGAATTATGTCGACGAATTGCTGGAGATTGAAAAAGAATTATAAATAAAATCTAATGTTACCGCAATTTACGTTATAATCATTACCATAAAATTGCTTAAAATACTTTAATGTTTGTAATTTCGGAAATTAAAAAAGCAGAAAATGGAGTCTAAGCCAAATCAACAAAACATGCATATTGCCATTGCCGGAAATATCGGATCAGGAAAAACAACTCTCACCACCCTGCTTGCCAAACATTATGCCTGGGAAGCTCAATATGAAGATGTTGATGATAATCCTTATCTAAATGATTTTTATGAAGATATGCAGCGTTGGTCTTTTAACCTCCAGATCTACTTTCTGAACAGCCGGTTCAGCCAGATCGTCCAGATCAGGCAATCGGATAAAACTGTAATTCAGGATCGTACCATTTATGAAGACGCGTATATTTTTGCTCCCAACCTGCATACAATGGGCTTGATGGGAACGCGCGATTTTGAAAACTATTTTGCCCTGTTCAATCTTATGTCATCCCTGATTGAACCTCCTGATTTGCTTATATATCTGAGAGCCAGCATTCCTACTCTGGTAAACCAGATTTCCCGTCGTGGCCGTAAATATGAAAATAATATACGTCTCGATTATCTTAAACGACTTAACGAACGCTATGAAGCCTGGGTAGAAACCTATAATCTGGGTAAATTGCTTATTATTGATGCCGACAATTACAATTTCCCCGACAGACCTGAAGATGTAAATGCTGTAATTGATAAGATTAATGCTCAGTTACATGGCTTGTTTTAACTCAATGGCTTCAATCTCCTGTCGAAGTATGTCCCAGGCAGGTTCTTCCATCTTTGCACCAATACCTTCAATTACACGGGCAGCTAATAAACTACCGATCTCCCCTGCTGTCCGGTATGAATGGTTTTTGCCAATCCCGTATAGAAATCCTGCTGCATAAAGATCACCCGCACCTGTTGAATCAATACTTTTAGCCTGATGAGCAGGTACAACAATCACTTCAGAACCAGCTTTAATTAAAGATCCATTTGATCCAATCTTAACTACAGCTAATTCACATAATTCCGATAAATCTTTCAATGCTCCTTCAGGAGCCTTACCGGTCAATGCCCTTGCTTCCTCTTCATTAGCAAAAACTATATCAACATATTCCCTGAGTATGCTTTTTAAAAAGTCAATATTCTCAAGAACAATATTATAACTTGCCAGGTCAAGACAGGTTCTGGCGCCGGAGATCTTTGCCAGACTGAGTGCGTTTTGAATCAATTCCTTGTTTTGAACCAGATATCCCTCGATATAAAAAAAATCTTGCCCCCTGAAAATCTCTTCAGAAAGATCCTTCGCATCAAGCTCGATGGCCGCTCCGAGATAGGTTGCCATGGTCCTTTCCGTATCCGGGCTTACCATTGCAAGGACCCGGCCGGTTCCGGTATCGGATTTAAACAGGATCGTGCTAATCCCGTTAATTTCCATATCCGATTTAAAAAAACGCCCCAGTTCATCATTACCTATTTTACCCATAAACGTAGTTTCAACTCCAAGATGTGATAAGCCGTGAATTGTATTTGCAGCCGATCCTCCGGAAGCCATGTGCTTTAAGAGTCCGATTGTCTCATTATATAAAAAACCTGACATCTCATTGTCCACCAGTGTCATACTCCCTTTAGGAAATTCGAACCTTTGCAGAATCGAATCGTCATATAACTGCGTCATTATGTCAACCAGGGCATTGCCCATTCCAAGAATTTTCATTCGATATAAGTTACAGATACTGTTATTTCAAATTTTTTGGCAAATATATTGTATTATTAACTAAAAGCTATTAGTTTTGCGATGCAAAATTCTTAGGAATTATGCGGCGTTTAAATAAAAATCATTTTCCTCAGTAGCTCAGTTGGTTAGAGCGGCGGACTGTTAATCCGTAGGTCGAAGGTTCAAGTCCTTCCTGAGGAGCTCCTACTTCTTCAACCCGGCCTTCGAAAAAAGGTATTCAGGTATAACCGTAATAATCCTTTTCCTGAAACTATTGCATTGAAAATCCCTCAATAGTCTGTCAGTCGCATTTAAAATGTAAGTTCTACCAGGTAGCCCCCATGTTTTCTTATATTTATAACTTCTCCCGTTCGGAACATCAGGTATTGACCCTTAATTCCTGTGAGTACATCACGTATCTCCGGCTGTTTATCGAATCCTATACTTTTAACCTTAGAGGGATATTCCAGCACGGGGTAATGAATTTCCGTAATTGAATCATCATCGTTTGCAAACTTTTGAAAATCAGGATGAAGAAATTTCAATGCCTTTTGTTTTTCAGCCACGAGATCAATTTCACTTTGCCTTTCCTCAGTAAGCATTTTTCTCCAGTTTGTTTTATCCTGAAAATACTTTTTTAAGGCCACTTCAATGCTTCCGGCTAAAAAACGGTTGGGCGTTTTAGCCACAATGATTGCCTTCCATGCTCCCTGGTCGATCCACCTGAAAGGTTTTTGAGTAAAACGCGTGACTCCGACTTTTAATCCCCCGGAAAGAGCCATATATACATAATGCTCAATCAGGCAATGGTTTTTTGCATATTCCATATCCCGTGCCACGCCTATATGAGCCTGGCAGAGCTCCGGACGAAGTACACAATCTTCAGTTTCGGAAGAAGAAATAAAACAAGGGTAACAATACCCCTGGGCAAAAGAAGTTTTTATCGAAATCCCGCACTTTATGCAGTTAATCTGATTCTTAAAGCTAAGGCTGATCTCCTGACCAAGAAGCTCATTGATATGTATCCTGTTCCCGGCGCTTTTCAGAAAGTAGTTTACCGGCTCCGAAGGCTCGGTTTCCATTTTATGGAGATTCATTACTATGTTCATAATGAAATTTTAGATTATTACCACTAATTAAACAGAAACTGTTAATGGAATTCAAAGTGCAAAGTGCAAAAGTTTGAAATTAAAAGCATAAATGCAAATTATATGGAATTAGACGAATTTTATGTCATCTCAAAAAAAATTAAAAAATTTTTATAGTATAACATATTGTTTATCTGTATTTTAAAAATTATTTTTAAAATATTTTAGTACTATGTATTGCATGGTATTGTTTTTTTTATATATCTTTGCATTGTCATCTTATAGGTATTAAATAGTATTAAAATAAAAAAACATGATACCGCAATCTTTTATTTTCGCAGTAACCTTTATAATCCTGTTTTTTCCGCTTCACAATTCCAGGGAATTATCAATTAAATCCGGGGAATTGTCGACTAAACGAAAAAAGGAATTAAGGAATTATACTCCCATAAGTATTAACCTGCACCTGAATTCTCTGCCGGTAGATACTGGTGAAAACTCAAATGATCCATCAATGAACCAAGCGAACCCAAATGAAAAAATCCTTGAGCTTCCTCCCGGATCTTTTACAGAGGATCCGCTTCAAATTGAATCATGGATGACAAATCCAAAAAACTGGAGTACTTATAAAGAATAAAAAATCAGTTAGATTATGAATGTAGAAAACGCAAAAGCACAGATGAGGAAAGGCACTCTTGAGTACTGCATTTTGCTGATACTCGATAAAAAAGATGCTTACGCCTCCGATATTATCAATCAGTTGAAGGAAAATCACCTGATTGTTGTAGAAGGAACTCTTTATCCTCTGCTGACAAGGCAAAAAAATGCCGGTCTGTTAAGCTACCGCTGGGAAGAATCCACACAGGGTCCCCCGCGTAAATATTATACCATCACCGAAATTGGACGAGCATACCTCAAAGAGATGGATAGAGGTTGGTCGGAACTGGTGGATACAATTAATTCCATTAAATCAAATAAGTAACTATATTTATATTAAAAATAAGAAAAATGAAAAAGGCACTAAAAATAAACCTAAGCGGACAGATCTTCCACATCGATGAAGACGCTTACGAAAAACTGAAAGTATATCTTGATACCATCAGCAGCCATTTTTCCAATGCCAGCGAAAGCAAGGAGATAATATCTGATATTGAACTCAGAATTGCGGAATTGTTCCGTGAGAAAATGAGTAATGAAAACCAGGTGATCTCAATAAAGGAAGTTGATGAAGTAATTGATATCATGGGCCGTCCTGAGGAAATCGCCGACGAAGACGAATCTGCAGGATCGAAAAGAAATCGTGAAAAAAGAGCCAGCAGAAGGCTTTACCGGGACCCGGACAACGCTGTTATCGGCGGGGTAAGCGCCGGACTTGGCGCATATTTCAATGTAGATGTACTACTGATCCGGATTCTGTTTATTATTTTCCTGTTTTTTGGCGGTGGCTCACTATTCCTTTATATCATTTTATGGATTGCCGTTCCCAGGGCTGAAACAGCAGCTGAAAAACTTGAAATGAAAGGCGAAAAGGTGAATGTCACTAATATTGAAAAAGCTATCCGGGATGAATATGATGATGTTAAGGATAATCTGAAAAAAGCGAGAAATTCAGAGAGCTTCAAAAGAACCGAAGATGCATTTACCGGTATTTTAAAAGCCATCGGAACTATATTCATTGTTTTTGCTAAGATAATCCTTGGATTTATTGCCGTAATCTTCATTTTAATGGGTATCGGACTTCTTTTCGGAACCATTAGCTTCGTATTCTTCGGCGCTCATTTTTTACCTTTTGGCCCTGACGGAGGCATGCAGCATACTCTTCCGGAATTGATTCAACCTTTTGTTAATCCGGAAAATGCCAGCGCATTTATTATTGCGGCTATGCTCCTGGTTCTTATTCCGATCCTCGCTATTATTTATGGCCTCTTTAAAGCACTATTCCGCTTTAAGGCAAAAGACAAGGTTCTTGGAATGAGCGCGTTTTCAATCTGGATACTTGCATTGATTGCCGTATTTATGCTGGTTTATTATGAGGGCAGAAATTACCAGGACGGTGATTCAATTACTGATACTAAAACTCTTGCACCTTTTACAGGCGATACTCTTTTCCTTTCCATTGATGCCGGTGATTTGAATAAAATGGATTCTGAGGAGTTCTTTGATATTGATAATAAATGGTATTTCTCCGAAGAACTGGATAGCTTTTATGGAGATATTGACATAAACGTGAGAAAATCAACTGATTCGGATTATAAAGTAAGAATAGAGAAAAATGCAAGAGGCCGGGATAACGATGCCGCACAAAAACTTGCACAGGGAATTATGTACGAATTCAAACAGAAAGATTCTTCATTGATACTCGATCCCTATTACCTGATTGAAAAAGATGGCCCATGGAGAGCACAATCAGTTGAGGTAACTGTATATGTGCCGGTTGGAAAAGCAATTAAATTCGACAGAAATACAGAAGATTTTCTTGACTGGGTGCAAAATACCGAAGATTTTTCCGATTGGGAAATCGCCGGAAAAACCCTGCTTATGAAGGAGGATGGATTGGGTTTGCCATAATCAATAAACAACTTAGGTCTCACTTCTTCATCACTGTTCTGTCGGAAAAAAAGTTGAATATGGTAAGCTATTCCCCTGGTTAAACTCTCCCGGAAAAAACGGGAGAGTTTTTAATTTCCTGCGCTTCCAGCTATTTGAACCATAAAAGAAGGCGCTGATTTACCATGAAAAAATAATCCGGAAAGCAATTTCACGGTTTTTTTTTCTAAATTTGCCCCACAAATGAATTACCCCGAAGAAAAGCTATCGGGGTATCTAATGGTATTCTTAGCTTCCGACCCAGAGGGTCGGGGAATTAAACCATTACCTACGCGTCCACCGAAGCGAACGCGTAGGCGGATTAAAAAATTGTCCCGTGGTGTAATTGGCAACACGTCTGATTTTGGTTCAGAAGAGTTCAGGTTCGAAACCTGACGGGACAACCAAACAAAATATTGAAATCATAGACGATGACCAGGCATATCTATTGGCTTATCGTTACGATCACCCAAAGACGATGACAGCTATGGTTAAAGGTGATGGGGAGTGGCAGATTTGTTCTGAAAGATATGCCCGGGGTAAATGATACCGGTGTTTTCCTGGGAGTAAAGTGGATGCATTATCAACAACATGCACAGAAGTAAGACTGTTCTCATTGGGTTATTTTTATTTAGCAGAAATGAAATGATTAATTCAGATCAAAATGCTATTTGTCTTAATTTGAGTTTTCGATAAGCCAGCGTTTTATATCCCCGGCGCTCCGGTGCGGACTCTTGCCACTTTTCAGCAACAGTGTGAGTTTTGAGCAACAGGAATAACCGTTGACTTAATTAATCCCTCCTGTTGCTCGTAATTCACAATCTTGCCGTTTTCATTCCTCTTGCTCGTAATTCACAATCTTGCCGTTTTCCTTCCTCTTGCTCGCGACTCAAACTCTTGCTGAAGACTCACCCCCTTTGCTTTCTCCGGCACGAGTCAGGCATCCACTGCCGGAGAAAGTGGGGTTAGCGGGGGTGAGTCCTAACAGGGTTTCAAAGAAACATTACCGTATATTTCAATCAGAGGCAGGTGCCATTTTAGATCAAGGATTTACCCGTTTCAATTAAGGTTTGACCCCCCAGGCTAAACTTTCTTATTGATGCGATAAAAAATAAACTAAAGCGAATAGGAAGTTGACCCACCCCGATAGCTAGTTGATGCCCCCAAAAAGTAAAATCAGGCCCGATCAGATAGAAATTTGACTCACCACGATTAAAATTAGGGCAGTTAGGATAGGTTTTTGACCAAATCAGATAGGTAGTTGACCCACCCAGATAGAAAGTTGACCCACTTCTATGCATTCTCCGTGCCTTTATCATCGGTGTTTACGGTTTCTGCATCAGTATTCTCTCCATTCCCGGAAGCGTTTTTTTTCCTCAGGAACTTGCTTGCATATTTAGGTAACTTTTGTTCATCTCTCCAAAAGACATATTGGCCAACCCTGCGGATTTCATCGGTTGCTTTCTTAAGATGTGTATAAGCTTTATTCCTGGTTTTAAGGATAGGAATTGAAGAAGTGAATTGTTTAATTTTATTTCATAAAAGCAGGGAATTAAAAAAGATTCCTCACTTCGCTTCATTCGGAATGACAACAAATACTGTAAAGGAAGAGGCCGGGGCGGCTTTGCC
>CAYGFI010000102.1:0-18287 GCA_964349045.1 uncultured Chitinophaga sp. | reverse complement strand
TTTTGGCATGTAGGGTAATAAGAATTTAGAATTCAGAATTTAGAATTTAGAATTATTTTTCCTTAGCGCCTTCTGCCTTCATTCAACTGCAAAAAACCCGAATTGTTAAAAGCTTTTATTCATTTTCTTTACGTATCGTTACTCTGTCTGGGAATAAATTATTTACTTTGCGGACATAATTAAATAAACATACAAATTGGCCGCAACTAAATATATTTTTGTTACCGGGGGAGTAACTTCTTCGCTGGGAAAAGGTATCATTTCTGCGTCGCTGGCCAAGCTTTTACAGGCAAGGGGGTATCATGTAACGATACAGAAACTGGATCCTTATATTAATGTTGATCCCGGAACTCTTAACCCATATGAGCATGGTGAATGCTTTGTAACCGATGATGGCGCAGAAACAGACCTCGATCTGGGCCATTACGAAAGATTTCTCGATGTTCAGACCTCACAGGCCAATAATGTTACCACCGGTCGAATCTATCAGGCTGTAATAAATAAAGAAAGAAAAGGTGATTACCTTGGCAAAACAGTGCAGGTTATCCCTCATATTACCGATGAAATAAAACGCCGGATAAAGATTCTGGGAACCCGGTTTAACTACGATGTTGTGATAACAGAAATAGGAGGTACGGTTGGCGACATCGAATCGCTTCCCTATATAGAATCTGTCCGTCAGCTCAAATGGGAGCTGGGTCACGGAAATTCCCTCGTAATCCATCTTACACTGGTTCCCTATCTTGCAGCATCCGGAGAGCTGAAGACCAAACCTACACAACATTCGGTAAAAGCGCTGCTTGAAAATGGAGTTCAACCCGATATTCTTGTACTCCGGACGGAACACACACTTAATAAAGAGCTTCGCAAAAAGGTAGCCCTGTTTTGCAACGTTGAACTTGAATCCGTTATTGAATCAATTGATGTTAAAACGATTTACGAGGTTCCTCTTTTAATGCAGGCTGAAAAGCTTGATGAAACAGTTTTACGTAAGCTTAATCTTCCGCTGGGGAGTCCTCCTGAATTAAAACCATGGAAATCCATGGTTAAAAAACTTAAAAACCCTAAAAGGACAGTTAAGATAGCCCTTGTGGGTAAATATGTTGAATTGCAGGACTCCTATAAATCCATCATCGAATCACTTACCCATGCGGGCGCTACCAACGAGACAAAAATAAACCTCAATTGTATCCATTCCGAGACCATTACCGGGGATAATATAACAGAAAAACTCAGCGGACATGATGGAATTATTGTGGCCCCGGGTTTTGGTGACAGGGGGATTGAAGGTAAAATTCTTTCTGTTCAATATGCCCGCGAGCACAAAATCCCATACCTGGGCATTTGCCTGGGAATGCAGTGTGCTGTAATTGAATTTGCCCGCAATATCCTGGGTCTCAGGGATGCCCATTCCACAGAAATGACCCGCATGACAAAGCACCCGGTAATTGACCTGATGGAAGAGCAGAAAGGAGTTACCGAAAAGGGCGGGACAATGAGGCTTGGCGGTTATCCATGCGATATTAAACCCGGTACACTGGCTTATAAAATTTACAAAGAAATTCATATTCGCGAAAGGCACCGTCATCGTTATGAATTTAATAATGATTATCTTGCACAATTCGAAGCCCATGGTATGGTGGCATCCGGAATTAATCCCGATAGTCAGCTTGTTGAAATAATGGAACAGCCGGGACACCCTTTTTTTATTGGTGTCCAGTTCCATCCTGAGTACAGAAGTACTGTGCTTAATCCACACCCCCTTTTCATAAACTTTATCTCTGCATCGGTAATTTTTAGGGGAAAAAACCAGACCGAGAAATAATTTGATCAGCAATTAATTGAAATTTATTACATGGACAAAAATTCGATCATCGGAATAGTTATTATCGCAGGAATACTGATTGGTTATACTTTCCTTACAAAACCCAGTAAAAAAGAGATTGCTGAACAAAAGCGTATAAGTGATTCTATCAGGATTGTTGAAATGACAAAAACTGTGATGGAAAAAACCGGAACTGCCACTTTTGACAGCCTGCCAAAGCAGACACAGACTCCAGCCTTACAAACTTCAACCTCAACAGCAAATCTGGGGATCTATGCAAGCCACTCCCAGGGGAGGTCAAAATTTTATACACTTGAAAATAACAAACTTAAAATAGTAATTTCAAGTCAGGGGGCGCGTCCTTTTCAGGTAGAACTTAAAGACTACAAAACTCACGATAAACTACCATTGATATTGTTTGAAGGCGATTCCAGTTTAATGGGGCTTGAATTCTTTTCTGACGGAAAAACGATCTCTACAAATCATTTATATTTCGAAACGGAAGAGGAAAATACAAATTTGATTGTGACTGATGCTCCTCAGAGTATCAGTTTTAAGCTTCCGGTTGATAGCCTGGGTGGTTTTATTGAATATACCTATACTCTTTTCCCTGATAAGTATTTACTCGATTTTAAAATAAAAATGGCCGGTATGGACCAGTACCGTACCGATAATGTGCAACTAAAATGGGAGTTCTATGCCCCACAGCAGGAGAGAGGGAGGACTAATGAAGAGACTTATACAAATCTATATTACCATTACCTGGATGGAGATGTGGAAAAGTTTAAAGAAAGATCAAAAAAGGAGTTTCAGGAAATTACAGAGTCAACAAAACTGCAATGGGTAAGTTATAAACAGCAATTCTTTGCATCGGTTATCCTGTCAGATAATCTGCCTTTCGAAGGTGGCTATATGAAGATGGAAAATATGCCCGCGGAAAGCAAATACATTAAAAAATTCTCCTCTGAATTATCCATCCCTTATAACAGAACATCTGATTTTCAAATGCCTATGCATTTTTATTTCGGACCAAACCATTTCCAGACTTTAAAAAAGATTGGATTTCAAATGGAAGAGCTTGTTACCATTGGAGGTTCAATTATCCGGTGGATTAACGCTTTTGTTGTTATCCCCATATTTAACTGGCTGGATAATTTCATTTCCAATTATGGTATTATCATTTTACTTCTGACTGTCATTATAAAGATTGCACTTTTGCCGCTCACCTATAAATCCTATTTGTCGATGGCAAAAATGCGGGTTCTGAAACCACAGATTGATGAGATCAACCTAAAGATACCCAAGGACAAAGCCATGGAGCGTCAACAGGCAACCATGGCGCTTTATAAGAAAGTGGGAGTAAACCCGATGGGAGGCTGTCTGCCCATGTTACTTCAAATGCCAATACTCTATGCCATGTTCAGGTTTTTCCCGTCATCCATTGAGCTGAGACAGGAATCTTTTCTCTGGGCAACTGACCTTTCAACCTATGATTCCATCTTAACATTACCTTTTACGATCCCGATGTACGGCGCTCATGTGAGTCTGTTTACGATCCTCATGACAGTTACCACCATTATTTCAATGAAGATGAGCGGACAAACGCCCGGCGGTGAATCGGCAATGCCGGGCATGAAAACAATGATGTATATTATGCCGGTAATGTTTATGGTTATTCTCAATGGTTTCTCGGCAGGTTTGACTTATTATTATTTCCTGGCGAACGTGATAACGATCGGACAAAATTATCTCTTCAAGTTTTTTATAGATGAAGAAGCAATTCTGAAAAAATTGAACAGTAAGAAAGTCAAAGCGTCCGATGGAAAGAAATCCACTTTTCAGCAAAAGCTTGAAAATATGGCGAAACAGAGGGGTTATAAATTACCTAAATAACCTCACACCAGCTTCCATTTTTACCGGACAAGCTCTCCCCGAAGGGAAAGGAGCAAGGGAGGTCACACCTCCATATCCTTTTGTAATGCAGCCATTTTTATCGCGGTAATAGCGGCCTCATCCCCTTTATTACCGTACTTTCCTCCGGCCCGATCGAGAGCCTGTTGATGGTTGCCGGTAGTAAGAACCCCAAAGATAAAGGGAATATTATTATTCAGATTCAGGTCGGTAATTCCATAGGTGACACTCTGACAAATAAAATCGAAGTGCCGTGTTTCACCTTGTATAACGCAACCCAGACACAATACCGCATCCACATCCCTGTATTCAGCAAAAAACTGTCCTCCAAGGGTCAGCTCAAATGTTCCGGGGACCCATTTTATTTCAATATTATTTTCTTCTGCACCGTGTAATAGCAGAGTTTTCATCGCTCCTTCAAGCAGGGAACGGGTGATCTCAATATTCCATTCTGATACCACAATACCGAATTTCATTTCAGAGGCATCAGGAACTTTCGAATGGTCGTATGAGGAAAGATTTTTCAGATTGCTTGCCATTTTGTAAGATGTTAAACGAAAAAAAGTACCAGCAATTAAAATCCTGATACTTTATGATACACCGAAAGAATATCTTTTTACGAACCAACCTTTAGCTCGATCCGTGCAATAAATTTATCCATCTCCCTGCCTTCCTGGCTATCAGGATAGTTTTGTTTAAGGCGGGTATATATTTCATGAGCTTTCCTGTATTGCTTAAGTTCTTCATAAACCAAACCGGCCTTCTTAAGGAGAATTGGGCTGGAAAAATTATTCTCATATTTATCAGCGCCCTTTATATAAGCTGCAGCAGCTTCTTCATATTTTTCCTCCCCGGAATAAGCATCTCCCAGTGAAGAAAATTTCGATGCCCCGATCAGTATATCATTGGTTCTGAATTTATTCAGGTAAGTGACAGCATTGGAAAAATCGCCCAGGTTCAAATAACAAACTCCCGCATAATATTTCGCAAGCCTGGATGATTTGGTCATTCCGTAATCATCAATAATCTGAAGGAAGCCGGGATAAGTGCCATAACCGTTTAACGCCAGATCAAAAGAATCTTTATCAAAGAATTTTTCAGCCATGAACATCTCTTTCGATGCGTTTTCTTCCCGGGGTCCTAAATAGAAACGCTTGGTCCCTATAAATAAGAGGACAATCAGAATTATACTGCCAATGATATAAATAAGCGTTTTCTGATTTTGTTCAATGAATCTTTCGGACTTAGTCAGGGCAAGCTCAATACCTTCAAAACCAGCTTCTTGCTGTTCTTTGTTTGTTTTACTGGACATTTTATTGGTCGATTTATTTCAATTTTTTTAACAAACGCAAATGTAATCGTTTTTTATTAAAAATCACACGACACTTGTCGAATTATCAAATTATCACATCTTCAAATTTTCAAATTTTCTTTTCATAACTTTACCCTCTCAATTAATATCATGTACCTGAAAAGACTATCCATTGTAAACTTTAAAAATTACGACGAGGCGGAATTTAGTTTCAGCGATAAAATTAATTGCTTTGTCGGTAACAATGGAGTTGGGAAAACCAATTTAATGGATGCCATTCATTACCTTGCCCTGGCAAAATCGTATTTTAATGCTATTGATAGTCAAAACATTAAGCACGAAAAGGATTTCGCGGTTATCCAGGGCGATTTCATCATTGATGATCACCCTGAGGCAATTTATTGTGGCATTCAGAGAAACAAAAGAAAACAATTCCGAAGGAACAAAAAGGATTATCAGAAGCTTTCCGAACATATCGGACTGATACCTCTTGTCATGATATCTCCGGCCGATAGCAGTCTTATTTTAGAGGGAGGAGAGGAGAGAAGGAAATTTATTAATTCAGTGATCGCGCAGTTCGACAGGAATTACCTCGAAAACCTGATTCAGTATAATCATGCGCTGGTTCAGAGAAACAAACTACTGAAGGACATAAATAATTCTGAAAACTTCGACCGCGATTACCTCTCTGTATGGGACGAGCAATTAATCGCGTATGGTCAGAAAATATTTATTGCCCGAAAAGATTTCATTGAGAAATTATTACCGGTTTTCGCAAAGTTTTATAGCGCCATCTCCGGTGAGATGGAAGAAGTAAAGCTTATTTACGAAAGTCAGCTTTTTGAAAAGGATATGCGGGCATTATTAAATGAGTCACTCCGGAAAGACCTTATCCTGCAATATACAACAACCGGAATTCATAAAGATGAACTGGATATGAAACTGGGCGGGTATTCACTAAAAAAAACCGGTTCACAGGGACAACAAAAAACCTTTATCGTTGCATTGAAACTGGCAAAATTCGATTTTATCAGGAATATCTGCAAAATGAATCCCATCCTGCTTCTGGATGATATCTTTGATAAATTCGACCATAGCCGGGTCGAACAGATTATCAGGCTGGTTGCTGAAAACACATTCGGACAGATTTTTATTACCGATACCAGCATCTCTCATCTGAAAAAAATACTTGAAGAAATTAAAACCGGCCACAAAATATTTATTATTTCGGAAAACCAGAAAATTCGGGAAGCAAAATGAGAAAAAGCCAGACACAGAATATTTCCCAGATAATCTCAGCCATATTAAAAGCGAATGGTCTGGAAGATAAACTGGCCGAAACACGCATGATACAGTCATGGGAGGAACTTTTAGGCAAAAGTGTAGCCCGGCTGACCAGGAATATGTATGTTAAAAACAGAACCCTGTTCGTAAGTTTAAATTCTTCCGTCGTACGAAGCGAGTTGGTAATGATTAAAAAGGATCTGTTAATCCGGCTAAATGAAAAAGCAGGGAAATGTGTAATCGATGATATTGTTCTAAGGTAATTGCTGGGGGCTCTAAATAACTTTCCGGTTAATTTTTATAAAACCGCTCGCTGTGATTGAAAAAGAAATCACATTCTATAACAGCATTTTCATCACTATCCGAACCATGAACTGCATTTGCCTCAACCGATTCGGCAAATAGTTTCCTGATTGTTCCGGCGTCTGCTTTAGCCGGATCGGTTGCCCCTATGATTTTACGATAATCTTCAACTGCATTTTCCTTTTCAAGTATAGCGACGACAATGGGTCCGGAACTCATCGATTCAACCAATGAATTGTAAAAAGGCCTCTCTTTATGAACAGCGTAGAAGTCCTGAGCTTGTTGGATTGATAAACGGGTCATTCTCATTGCTGCAATATGAAATCCCTTTTCGTTTATTATTTTGAGAATGGGTCCGATATTTTCCTGTGCAACTGCCCCGGGCTTGATAATAGTAAAGGTTATTCTTCCTTTCATGGTTAAATATTTTAATTTTGTGCGAATATATTAATAATTAATCAGTTCAAAAAGTTCAGAAAGTTCATAAAGTACTTTAAAATCTTAAACAACCAGATTGCCCTGGCTTAAAGCGCTCCCTACTCCCTACTCCCTACTCCCCACTCCCTACTCCCTACTCCTTACTCCTTACTCCAGACTCAAGCATTTCAGGCATTTTTTCTTTACCACTGTCCATCTTACCGCCAAAATAAATTTTATCTTTGACCTAAGTTGAAAACTAAACATTGCATATTGAAATCATTAAATACCGGTGATATTGTTCGTTTAAAGGGTCTCCTTAAAAATGCAGGTAATATACTGATAACGACCCATCATAACGCGGATGGAGATGCCATTGGATCGACCCTTGGGCTAGCTCTTGTTTTAAAAAAAGGAGGTAAGAATGTAAATATTGTTACCCCTAACGAATACCCTCATTTTCTGAAATGGATGCCTGGTTCAGAGTTGATCACTGTATTTAAGAATAACGAGGGAGTGGTAAAAAAAATGGTGGATGAAGCTGAGTTACTGTTTTGTGTCGATTATAATGATTCATCCAGGCTCAAATACGCATCAAAGACTATTTTTGCCGGTAAAGCTCCTGTTGTTCTCATCGATCACCACCCCGATCCAATGAGTTTTGCAGATATTACAATTTCAGAAACAGATCTGGGTTCGGCCTCTGAACTGGTTTTTCATGTGATCACAGAACTGGGCATGGAAAACCTGATCGATAAGGATGTAGCAAGTGTACTTTATGCAGGAATCATGACTGACACAGGATGTTTCAGTTTCTCCTGCTCATATCCCGGAGTTTTCGAAGTTGTTGCCCAACTGATAAGGCACGGCATCCCGAAGGAAGAGATACATTCGAGGATTTATGATAACTATTCAGATGCCAGGATGAGGCTCATGGGTTTTTGCCTGAATGAAAAAATGATCATACTTCCTGAATATCATACCGCTTATATCATTCTCACAATGGAGGAACTTGACCGGTTTCAGCATGTTCCCGGTGATACGGAAGGATTTGTGAATCTCCCGTTCTCCATCAAAGGCATAATTTTATCCGCGTTTTTTATGGAGAGAAAAAATCATGTGAAAATCTCTTTTCGTTCGAGAGGAAGTTTTTCAGTAACTGAATTTGCCAGGTCACACTTCAGGGGAGGCGGACATATGAATGCTGCCGGAGCCGAATGGGATCTGCCTATTGATAAGGCCATTCAGCATTTTCTCGATATCTTACCCAAATATGCCGACAAACTGAAATGAAGAAATCGGGTTATTATATTTTAGCCGGTTCCATTCTGCTGGCTACGTGTGGAAATAACACACAGGAGGTTCCCGAAAATTCTTTCACGGAAGCGAAAAAGAAAAATGAGTCACTGATGAAAATGAATAACTACGTGGCAAAACGCAACCAGGAACTGATAGAGAGGTTTGTCAGGAGAACAGGACTCGATATGGAAGAAACAGGATCAGGTCTCTGGTTTGGTATTTATTCGCATGGTAATGGTAAATCTGTCGACAAGGGAAATTTAGTTGAAATATCTTACATCCTGAAATTACTCGATGGAACTCCGGTTGATTCTGCTTCGGAAAGTAAACCTAAAATATTCAGGGCTGGCAGGGGAGGTGTCGAAGCAGGAGTGGAAGAAGGAATATTGCTTCTTCATGAAGGCGACCGCGCCTGGTTTATTATTCCTCCGCACCTGGCTTTTGGCAATTTCGGGGATCAGCAGAAAATTCCACCTGGCGCGTTCCTGTTTTATGATCTTTATCTCGTGGGAGTTAAACCGTAGCAGATGAAGGCATTATTAATCATATTTACCGTTTTTCTTTTTTGCACATGCTCAAGGTATCCGGGGTATAAGAGGCTAACTCCGGATATTTATTATTCTCTTAAGCAATTCGGCAACCCTGAGAAAAAGGTTTTCACGGGAGACTACCTGACCATAAATATTGAGTACAGAACTCAGAAGGATTCGGTTTTCTTTTCAGGTGTAAGAAAAATTAAAATCAAGAATCCTTCAGATAATGCTTCAGTTGATCATTGTTTTTTAGAAATGAACCTCGGTGATAGTATGTCATTTATCCTTTCCGCTGCGAAATTTTTCAATGGCACCTTAAAGAGGAACCTTCCGCCATTTATTATTGAACGAGAAATTATGAAACTGAATGTGAGATTATTGGAAATACAGTCACAAAAAGAGTTTCTTTTAGAAAAACAGCAGTTTTTAGCATGGTCGGCAGAATTATCTGAATACGAAAATATTATACTCCGGAAGTTTCTAAAGGAAGAAAAGCCCGGTATCCAGGCGAAAAAGGAAGGCTTTTATATGATACCGCTCAAAAAAGGGAATGGCAGGAAAATCCATAAAGGTGATCATATCTGGGTACACTACGAAGGTAAATTTCTGAACGGTAAGTTTTTCGATGGAACCTACATGTCCCGTGAACCTGTTGATTTTATTTATGGAACGCAATTTGTACTGATTTCCGGACTTGAACAGGCTCTGGCCTATATGTCGGAAGGTGAGAGGTCAATGATCATTCTGCCATCTGGTTTGGCATTTGGCGACAAGGGAGATGATTATGGTATTATTCCTCCCTATACATCACTGGTTTACACCCTCGAAGTAGTTAAAATAGAGTAAATTTAATTTTACAGGCAACCAATTTGCTTACTTTTGCATCTAAGCATTATTAACAATCAAAACGAAAGAATCAAAATGAACATCAGGAACATTACAATTACCCTATTAACTGGAATTATGGTTTTCTCCGTTTCATCATGTCTGAAGGACGAAAGCGAAGCGCAAAAGGCGGAAGAAATGAGAATTCTCGAGAATTATATTTTAACAAATAATATCCTTGTAACACCTACAGAAAGCGGACTCTATTATATTGAATCCCTTGCAGGAACAGGCGATTCTGCGAAAGTGGGCAGTTGGATGGAAATTCAGTTTACCGGTCGCCTTCTTTCTAACAATCAGGTTGTGATGACATCCGATATGCAAGTTGCAAAAGATCATAACATTCACAACCCGGCAATTTATTATGGCCCTACAAGACTTGTGCTGGGTCAGATATCCTATGAGGGACTTAACCAGGGGATTGCAATGATGAAAGAAGGAGGGAAGGCCAGATTGATTTTTCCGTCGGATCTGGGACTGGGAGGACAATCTTCGGTTGTAATACCTGCATACAGTTCAATGATCTTCGATATTGAATTATTAGAGGTTATTCCCGATATCAGTAGCTATGAACGCGAATTAATGCTCGCATATCTGGAGGCAAATGATATAAGTACAGATTCAACAGGCAGCGGAATTTATTTTAAGGAAACTGTTGTAGGAACAGGCGACCAGCCCGACGACGGCGACCTGGTAACACTGACCTACACCGGTAAATTAATGAATGGTATTGAATTTGACAACAGTGGAAAATCCTTCAGTTTTCATATTGGCAGGCATGAAGTTATTCCGGGCTTTGAAGAGGCAGTTAAACTGATGCGTAAAGATGGTTCAGCAACCGTTGTCATCCCTTATTATTATGCTTACGGGGAATATGGCAGACTCGATTCATATTACAGGAGTGTAATTCCTCCTTTTACCACGCTGGTTTTTGATTTACATATTACCAGTATCACGAAGTTTTAAAGCTTTCAGGCCTGGATAAGAAAAACGGCAGGTTGCTTATCCAGGTCTGCCCTTGTTTTTCTCCAACCTTCAATACTTCTCACCTCGATACTTTCTTCACTCGTTGTAATATTTTTTGCAATACAGAGCCGGGTGGCAGGATTGCAGATTTTTAGTATTTCTTCAAAAAGCCGTTTATTACGGTAAGGCGTTTCAATGAATATTTGTGTCTGATTCTCACGCTTTGAACGGATTTCCATTTCTTTCAAAGCTGAGGAAAGCTCCTTTTTATCAACCGGCAGGTATCCCCTGAAAACAAAATTCTGACCATTGAGACCTGAAGCCATCAGGGCCAGAAGGATGGATGAAGGTCCGGTTAATGGAACGACCCTGATCCCGCGTTTATGGGCAATTTCAACAATTAGAGCCCCGGGATCGGCTACAGCCGGAACTCCTGCTTCAGATATGATGCCAATATCGATTCCTTCTGCACAGGGATCCAGGAAACCTGGGATATCCAGGGAGGATGTATGTTTGTTTAATTCAAAAAAAACGATATGATCAATTTGAAGCGGATAGACTGTTTTTATAAGAAATCTCCTTGCATTTCGAATGTCCTCCACAATAAAATGATTCAAAGAATGCAATATCTGTATGACTCCGGCGGGAATAACTTCTCCTGTTTTAGTATCTCCAATTGTGTTTGGAATGAGGTAAACCTTTCCGGTCATACTTTTTTTCATAAAGGTAAATAAGAATTTCCGAATATCAGGAGTTGAAATAAAGTCCTTATTTTTTCTTTATTCGTATTTACTTTCCTGTTATCTTAGTACTGCTTAAATTACAAAGATTGAAAGTAACCTTTTTAGGTACCGGAACTTCCCAGGGTGTGCCGGTAATTGGCTGTAAATGTTCAGTTTGTGTATCGGGGGATGAAAAAGATAAGCGATTGCGTTCTTCCATCCTGATCGAATTGGAAAACACGACTCTGGTAATTGATACAGGTCCCGATTTTCGACAGCAGATGATCCGTGCGAACGTTAACAAACTGGATGCAGTTCTTTTTACCCATGAGCACAGGGATCATATCGCCGGGCTGGATGATATCCGTGCCTATAACTTTATCCAGCAGCAGTCAATGGATGTCTATGCCGAAGACAGAGTATTCAGAGCTTTAAATTACGAGTTTCCCTATATTTTTGCTGAAAAGAAATACCCAGGAGTGCCCCAGCTAAACGTTAACATTATCTCCAATCTTCCTTTTCAGGTAAATGAAATCAGCATTATTCCAATTCGCGCAATGCATTACAGGCTACCGGTTCTTGGCTACAGGTTAGGACAATTTGCCTATATTACTGACGCCAATTTTATCTCAGAGGAGGAGATGGAAAAGCTTATCGGAGTAAAATACCTGGTAATTAACGCCCTCAGGAAAGAAAAGCACATTTCTCATTTTACCCTTGACCAGGCCCTCGATATCATCCGTCGGTTAAGCCCAAAAAGAGCTTATATTACCCACATCAGCCATCAGTTGGGACTCCATTCTGAAGTCCAGAATGAGCTTCCGCCCGGTGTACTGCTGGCATATGACGGGCTAAGTGTGGATGTGTAACCCATTTTGAAGTTATTTACTCACTAAAAACTGTAGAAATATGAAAATTAATAATTTCCTCGGTGGCAGTATTGCTCTTCTTTTTGTTTCTTTTTCGTCAAATCAGTTTGCGCAATTCCCGGGTACGAAAGCCGGATCGTTCGAACGATTTTCTGATATCGGCTTCCCTTTAATTCCTGGATCCGTAAATTACACTGAGCCTTCCCAGACTTACCGAATTTCGGGCTCCGGTTCAAATATATGGTTTGGTAAAGACAGCTTTTCTTTACTGTGGAAAAAAATGAGTGGAGACTTTATCGTGCAGACAAGCTTACACTTTATCGGGGAAGGTCATGAACTTCACCGAAAAGCAGGAATCATGATCAGAAGTTCAGTGAATCCAAATTCGTCGGTGGTGTCATGTACTGTTCATGGCGATGGTCTGACGTCCCTTCAGTACCGGAAAAAAGCTGGTGAGAATATGGAAGAAATAAAATTCGAAATTTCCGGTCCTGACATACTGCAGCTCGAAAAGAAAGGAAATAACTTTATCATGTCTGTCGCACATTTTGGTGAGGTTTACCAGGTACAATCCATAGAAAACATTGAACTCGGATCCGAAATGTTGGCGGGCTTGTTTGTATGTTCTCACAATAACGATTTTTCAGAAGAGGTCGAATTTAACAATACCCGGATCTTCAATACCGTTCCCGATGAACTGGTGCAGTACCAGAGTTATATCGGGAGCTTGCTTGAGGTAATGGATATTGAAACCGGGAGCAGAAAAGTTTTGGCCGGATCAGAAGGATCCTGGCAGGCGCCCAACTGGACTCCGGATGGCAAAACCTTAATCTACAACTCAGACGGAAAACTCTACAATTTTGATATGGCAACAAGGGAATCATCCGTATTAAATACCGGTTTTGCCAATAAAAATAATAATGACCATGTTTTGACGTTTGATGGAAAGCAAATTGGAATCAGTCATCATCCTGATGAAACAAACGGACAATCAGTTGTTTATACATTACCTGTTACCGGCGGAGTTCCGAAAAAAATTACTGAGAAAAGTCCGTCGTATTTACATGGCTGGTCGCCCGACAGTGAATTTTTAATTTATACGGCTGAAAGAAATGGAGATTATGATATTTACAAGATATCGAAGGATGGAGGGAAAGAGATTCAGTTAACCAAAACGCCGGGTCTGGACGACGGTTCTGAATATTCACCTGACGGGAAATTCATTTATTTCTGTTCAACCCGAACCGGCACTATGCAGATATGGAGGATGGATCCTGATGGAAAAAACCAGGTACAGCTCACATTTGGAGAATTGAATAACTGGTTTCCGCATGTCTCCCCTGATAATAAATGCCTGGTTTTTGTTTCCTTTCCCAAAGAAGTTCCGGCAAACAGTCATCCCTTTTATCAAAGGGTATATCTTTGCCTTATGCCTGTTGGAGGTGGGGAGCCAAAGGTTATTGGATATTTGTACGGAGGACAGGGAACCATTAATGTTCCAAGCTGGTCGCCCGATAGCAAAAAGATTGCTTTTGTGAGCAATGGTATTTTTTAAATATCTCAAGTTTCAAAAAAAAAAGGATATGAATAATCGAATAATCCGAATCAGCCGGTTTAAGAGGATGTTAATTTTTCCTATTGCAGTTTTATGTCTGTTTGGTTTTACCTATTTTCCTATTTATACACAAACAGATGAAAAGGAACCCAATCAGGATCAGATAATCCTGTCGCTCAATGCCTATTCCTTTAATGATTTGCTGATGGCAAAACATCCCAGGGACGGTCAGCCGCTTTTCACACTCTTTAATCTTATTGACTGGTGTTCAACCCAGGGCATAAAAGCAGTCGACCTGACTGCATATTATTTCCCAGGTTATCCTGAAGTTCCTCAGGATGAATACCTTCTTAGCATTAAAAACAGGGCGGCCGGAGTTGGAGTAGCTATCAGCGGAACAGGGATACGCAATAATTTTGCTTCACCTGACCCGAAAGTGAGAGCAGAAGGAGTGGAGCTTGCGAAAAAATGGATAATAGCAGCCTCAAAAATGGGTGCACCGGTAATCCGGCTATTTGCAGGTGAGATTCCAAAAGGTTATGAAGACAAATGGGATGAAGTTGCAGGTTGGATGATTGATTGCTACAAAGAATGTGCTGTTTATGGAGAAATGTATGGTGTTAAAATCGGAATTCAGAACCATGGTGATATGCTACAGACCGCAGAGCAATGCATAAAGGTAATTAATGCAATTGACTCCGATTGGGTAGGCTTAATCGTGGATATCGGCAACTTTAAAACTGAAGATCCTTACAGTGATATCGAAACAGTTGTTCCATACGCAATTAACTGGCAGGTGAAAGAAAGTGTTTTCGGCCCTGGCAGCGGGATTAGAGTAGACTGTGCAAAGCTTGTTAAAATCATTAAAGATAAAGGTTATAAAGGATACCTGCAGGCAGAAACGCTCTTTGTTGCTGGTAAGACTTACGACCCATTTTTTTTGGTAATGGAATTAATAAATGAACTGCAGGCAGCTATGTAGGTTTATGAGCAGACTTAGAAATTAAGTTTTTTTGAAACCGGTTTTGAGAAAGTTTTTGGATATCGGGCACTTTCCCTTTAGCTGATAAATGGTGAGAATCCTTTTTTTAGTTTTCATGCAAATCGCCAAAATATTTTTAAAAGCATATAAAAACCACCGCTTTTCCTTTATATTTGAAACTTATTTTCTAAAAATCCTTACAAATACATATTTTTTGGAATGGGAATGACGATTGTTGAGAAAATTTTAGCCGGTCATGCAGGTAAGGAATTTGTCAAAGCCGGGGAAATTATTGATGTTTCAATTGATGCGCGTGTAGCCAGGGATTTCGGTGGGGCCAATGTGGTTAAAAACATCGAAGATTTTAACCTTGGCCTTGAAGATCCCTCGAAAACATTTTTCACTTTTGATTGTAACCCGACGGGTTCGGACCAGAATTACGCCATTAATCAACAGGTTTGCAGACTTTTTGCCAGGAAACATGGTATTAAGGTTTTTGATATCGACAAAGGAATTGGCACACACATCCTGATCGAAGAAGGATTGGCTTTTCCGGGTTCTACCGCGGTTTCTACCGATTCGCATGCCAATATTCTGGGAGCAGTGGGCTCTTTCGGACAGGGGATGGGCGACAAAGATATCGCTGCCGCCTGGGCTAAAGGAAAAGTCTGGTTCAAGGTACCTGAAAGCGTCCGTTTCTTTTTAAAGGGAAAATTTCCAAAAGGGATAACAGCTAAGGATATCGTTCTAAATCTGCTGGCTCAATTTGGTGCAGACAGCATGCTTGGATACAGTATCGAAATCTATGGCGATGCTGTCGGTTCCCTGGGTCTCGACGATAGGATCACCATCTCTTCCATGGCCACTGAGATGGGAGCAATAATCATTCTTTTCACTCCGAATCGGATCGTGCAAACCTATTGCGAAGCCCGTACAGGACGTAAAATTCCGGAGGTATTCGCTGATGATGATGCAATTTACTCCAGGCACTTTGAAATTGACGCAACTGCTTTTAAATCAATGGTTTCAAGACCGGGGAAACCTCACGATGCTGTTGATGTGGATATAGTACGGAAAATTAAAATAGATTCTGCTTTTATCGGGAGTTGTACCAATGGCAGAATTGAAGATATGCGCGTAACAGCCGAAATTCTTAAGGGCAGAAAAGTTGCTCCCGGGGTGGTGCTTAAAATTGTACCTTCTACCGATCTGGTATGGCGAAGATGCCTGGATGAGGGACTACTCGATATTTTTAAAGACGCCGGTGCGTTGGTATCTAACGCAGGTTGTGCCGGTTGTGCCGCCGGGCAGGTAGGACAAAACGGTCAGGGTGAGATTACCGTAAGTACCGGTAACCGCAATTTCACCGGAAAACAAGGAAAAGGAGAAGTGTATCTTGCATCGCCCGGAATCGCTGCAGCATCAGCCATCGCGGGTTATATTACCTCCCCTGATCAAATTCCGGATCAGCCGGCAGTTTTTGCCCAACCTGAGAATATTGTATTTTCAGGCGCTGCTCCCGTAAAAGAAAAATCAACCGTAAAAAAACCCGTTGTTGTGAAAGGTAAAGCGTGGAATATCAGCGTTGATAATATTGACACCGATATGATCTTCCATAACCGTTATCTCACTATTACCAAACCGGAAGAAATGGCAAAATACACTTTCGATAATCTTGCCGGGTTTGAAGATTTTTCCCATAAAGCAAAAAAAGGTGATATCGTTGTTACCGGTAAAAATTTCGGTTCAGGTAGCTCACGTCAACAGGCAGTGGATTGTTTTGCGGCACTCGGAATTCAATGCCTGGTTGCTGAAACTTTTGGTGCGATTTATGAAAGAAATGCCATCAATGCCGCATTCCCTATTGTGGCGTGCAAAAATATTAAAGACCTTAATATTGATACCGGCGATGAAATCGAAGTGGATTTTTTAAAAGGGAAAATCAGCAATAAATCGAAAAAACTTACTGTTGATTCAGAAAAATTTTCGGAAGTGCAAATGGAAATATATCGGAATGGCGGTCTGTTTTAATCTCACCCCGGCTCCGGTTAAAACGGTAGGAAGGGGATAGTCAAAATTATTAACCGATAAAATTAAAAATACGTATGAAACTCATTATTCCCGAAGGTTACAAGTCGTTGCTCGACCTCAAACAGACAGAAATGGCTATTAAAGAGGTAAAAGATTTTTTTGAATCTTCACTTTCCTCCGACCTTAAATTGCGCAGGGTAACTGCTCCATTGTTCGTTATGAAGGGAACTGGTATTAACGACGACCTGAATGGCATCGAGCGCCCGGTTTCCTTCCCGATTCTCGATCTTGGAAATGCTACTGCTGAAGTAGTACAATCCCTGGCCAAATGGAAAAGAATGATGCTTTCTGATTATGAAATACGCTTATATCATGGCATTTATACAGACATGAATGCCCTTCGTCCTGATGAAGAACTTGATAATCTTCATTCAGTTTATGTTGACCAATGGGACTGGGAAAAAGTAATACGCAAGGAAGACCGCAATCTGGTATATCTTAAGGATATCGTTAACCGCGTTTACAGTTCCATGGTTCGCACGGAGTTTGTAATTTATGAACTTTACCCTCAGATCGAGCCGATTCTTCCTGAATATATTACTTTCTTTCATGCGGAGGAGCTCCTGGAAAAGTATCCTGAACTTACCCCTAAACAAAGGGAAGATAAAGTAGCGGAAAAATATGGAGCAGTCTTTATTATTGGTATCGGGGGAGAAATGGCCGATGGCAAACCGCATGATGGGAGGGCTCCTGATTACGACGATTGGACAACTCCCACGGTAAAAGGATATAAAGGTTTGAACGGCGATATTATCTTATGGAACCCGGTACTTAAATTGGCATTTGAAGTTTCTTCCATGGGTATCAGGGTGGATAAAGCTGCAATGGAACTTCAGCTTAAACTCCGCGGACAGGAGCACAGAAGTACACTTCAGTTTCACCGCAGGCTTCTGAACGGTGAACTTCCCGAATCAATAGGTGGTGGTATCGGTCAATCCCGTATGTGTATGTTCTTCCTTCGTAAAGCACACATTGGTGAAATACAGAGTTCTGTATGGCCGGGGGAAATGGTCGCTCATTGCAGGAAGAGCGGGATTCAACTGATATAATCCTTCATCTTAAAAAGTTAAGCGCGGAATCCCGCCTCGTGGGAATGCAAAAAAATTAAGCGCGGAATCCCGCTCCGCGGTCTACGCCAAGGCGCGGTTTGAATAACGCAATAAAAAAACGAATATAAAAAAACCGCGTTCACCTTGCGTCTTTGCGTAACCGCAAGGCGGGATTCTGCACTTAATTCTTCTCATAAAAACCGCGTTTGCATTGCGTCATTTGCGTATCCCGCAAGGCGGGATTCTGCGCTTAATTCTTAAATAAATTATTTCAATTAATACTC
>CAYGFI010000101.1:0-18363 GCA_964349045.1 uncultured Chitinophaga sp. | reverse complement strand
ATTTACTTGAGTTCTAAGATATTATTGGATTACATTCAGGAAACATTCAGTCCTACTAAAATTTTTATTGATAAAACTGATCGATTTGGCAATTTACTATTAAGCAGTCAATTCTATGGGAGTGGCTACTCTGGAATATCTGAAATGGCTGTAAATAATGAATCGATATTTCTTGCTGGTTACTTTTTTGGAACACTTGATTTTGGACCAAATTTAATTGGAGGTTCGGCTGATTATTTTATGATAATGTTGGATAAGGAACTAAAAATAAAGTATGCACAAAAAATAGAGAATTATGATCAAGGATCAGGAAATCTCGAAATTATAGCGGACAAAAATAATTGTTATTTTGCATTTGATCTTATTGGATACTTTAGCCCTCAATCTTTTATCAGGTCAACAGGAGCCTACGATAATTTTATTGTAAAACTGGACAGTTTAGGGCAGGAAGTCTGGCACATCCAAATTGGTGGTGCTGCAAATACCTTTCCCTCTGATATGGTTGGAAATATTAGTATTAATCCTCAAGGCTTATTATTATTTGCAGGTTCATTTTCTGGACAGATTGAAATAAATGGGAATATAATTTCATCATCTGGAATCACTTATTCAGATATGATCTTTTTACAAATAGACATTTCAACTTTTATAAATCCGGATTTATTCACAAATGAATATATTTCAGTTTATCCAAATCCCTGTTTAAATGAATTGTTTTTTTCGAATTCAAAAGAAAATCAGGTGAAATTGTATAATACGAGAGGAATATTAGTTTTCCAATCAGAAAATGAGGAATTTAATCAGACTATCAATATGTCAAGTTTTCCAGAGGGGTTATATTTTTATCAGGTAATAAATAATCATGATCAAATCCTCAGTGAGGGGAAGATAATTCATTTATTAAATCATTAACTTCATCTAGTAGTACCTATACGTACTCTGTAAGTTAGCTGTTCGTATGAAAAAATATTGCAATGCTAAAAAATAACGATTCGCAAGTGTCTTTCCTATTCTGCCCTAAGTTTGGGTATCTGCAACCGTTGACATTAAAGAACCAACCGACTTAATACCATTCAATCATGAAAATATTTAAAAAAGCTGAACCTCAAACAGTAGAAGTGTTAGGCGAGCCATTAAATTGTCCTATTTGCAGGAATGAACTATTTTGGACTCGCCGGGTTCTTCTAAATACTTCAGTAGCGACATTTTTCAATTTCGACTAGGCAAATAGATCTGCATCTTGCTTTATGTGGTCAAAGTGCACTCATATATCTTGGTTTCTAGGAGATCGATAAATAATAAGGTGGATTTCTACAGCACTACCCGCATGTAGGGATATGTCGTTTGCATGTATTATAATTATCCATCAGATTATAACATATCCGTATCTGTAGATGTATTCATGTAATTGAAATAAAGCGCTATAAGATTTTTATAAAAAAATAACTTGTCCGTACAAGTTATTTTGTATATTGCATGATATTTCTTTATAATGACATTACTTTACAGGCAACTACAGCAAAGCATTAAGCAGCAGATAATTGAGGGAGTCTACAGGGAAGGCGATCTTTTACCATCTGAAACCGAACTTCAACAGGTTTTCTCTGTCACCCGAAGTACAGTGCGACAGGCGCTCAGCGAACTGGCTGCGGAAGGGTATATTCTGAAGAAGCAGGGAAAGGGAAGTATAGTGATGAAGAGACAACGTCGTACCCTGGGATTACTGTCAGTCAGAGGATTCTCTGAAGTGGTTAGTGAAAATAAGCTTTCTGTAAGTACGGTAATGATAAACAAACCTCGCATTACCAAATGGGATAAGCTTTTTTTTTATCCTTTGAGTGAGATCGAGTTGACAGCAGGATGTATTTATCTGAAAAGACTCCGCTGCGTGGAGGATGAGCCTGTAATGCTTGAATCCACATATATTCCAAATCTTAATCTCCCAAAGTTTTGCTCAAAAACATTTGTAAAAGGTTCATTATTTGAAACCCTCAGTGTTAACTATTCTGTTGAAATAAATCGTGTTGAGCAGGATCTTCGGGCTATTCCTGCTGATGAGGAAGCCGCTCAGCGTCTTAATATAAAAAAGGGAACCCCTGTTTTACTTATTTACCTGAAGTTTTACACCAACAGGGAACACCTGTTTGTATACAGTTCCCTGATGTGCAATACACTGAAATATTCCATTGGTAATAAATTATAATATCCGATAAACTACACTCCTGATGAAAACAAACATATCCCGCAGAAGTTTTGTAAAGACCGCGACCCTCGCTTCAGGAACGCTGCTGGCTGGTTCAATGGTTCAGTCCTGTTCACCGAAAGATGACAAAAAACGCATGCGAGCAGATGAATTTCCTTCATTTGGAGGAGTTGGGTTTACGGAATCAGATGGAGTGGCCGGACTTCTTTTTTCACAGATTGGATATGAGTCCGGGTATCCTGTAAGAGTAGTGATTCGACTCCCGGCAAAAAGCGTCCTTAATGAGAATGCAAGTTGCAGATTAACTGCTGTTTCTGAAGTTTCCGATTATAATACTTCATGCAGATACTGGGGCGAATTATGGGGTAGTCACTGGTGGATTGCTGAGTTCAGGGATATACCGGAGCAGGGGGAATGGGATATTGAGCTGATCAGTGATGGTGAATGCGTTTTTTATGACTCAGGCTTGATTATCAGGAAAAACATACTCTGGGATAAGACCATTGAACTCGGATCAGCCGATATGCTGGAAAGAAGGGTCCATTTTACTAAAGTTGGCGCAGGATGGCAGGATGCCGGAACGCTATGGGTAGAAAGCTGTTCTCAAAGTGCAATGGTTATTTCATTGGCAGACTTGGTAAGTATTGGCTCAGACAAGCTGGATGCTCAGTTGAAAGAAAGAATTTATAAGCAGATTACCGTAGGATGCAATTATCTTGTTATGACGCAGGAAAAAGCTTCCCAGCTCGGATTTCCTCCAGGGGCAATGTCGCACGACTTGCTGGGGCATGAAAAAGACGTCCTCCCCAATGATGCTATGAAAGCTGTGATTGCACTTTCATTGGCCTCAGTATTGCTGCCGGATTCATATAAAGATTTAAAGACCCGCTACAGGGATGCGGCTGAAGCAGCATACAGATGGCTTACCATTAAAGCAAAACCATTAGGCAATCTTGGACTCAGCCTTTTTCAAAGGGGATTGCCCGAAAATACTATCATACCTTCAAATGAATGGCAGACCCGCGATCTGGTTGCTTTGTGCTGGGCCGGTCTGGAACTCTGGAAAAACAAAGCAAATACAAAAGACAATGTAATTCAGTTTGCAAGGCAGATCATGGATAGACAGATTGCGGCAGACAAAGCTGAAAATGGCTATTATGGTCATTTTCTGGAATACAGCAGTATGGAACACAGCGAAAAATCCTGGATCCATGGTATTGTAAACAATAATTTCGGAGCTGATATCGGGGGAATTTATCCAAACTATCTTTTACCTCTGGTTGAAATGCTGAAAATATGGCCGGAACATGAGGATGCGGAAAAATGGAAGGAAACACTTCGCAGTTTCACCTATAATTACCTGATTCCTGCCTGTGAAAAAAATCCTTTCCTGATCGTTCCACAGGGTATTTTTGGAAATGAAGGCCCTGTTTGGTTTTGCGGAACTTTCCATGGTACAAATACAATTTATGGATTCACCGCTGCCCTGGCATTTGAGTTGGCTGCATTATTTAATGAACCAGCACTCAGGGAAATCGCCTATGGAAACCTGTTGTGGTTAGCTGGTCTGAATGCAGGAATTACAAAGGAAAACCTCAATTCTTGTGTTATCTACAGCGCCGATATTCCCGGAGGAGTTGCCCTGCCCGTAAGCATGATGTGCGGTGTTGGAAAACGCTGGGCAGGCTCCTGGTTTGCAACACGGGGTGTTATCTGTAACGGATTTTCAACAGGAAAACAGTTTGTGTACGATACAGAACCAAAAAAAGCCAATGACGGACCATTTTCCCTGACCGACGAAGACTGGATCCCTCACACAGCATCATGGCTTTCAGGACTCGTCAGACTCCAGCCTCAACCTCAACCTTAATCTCAACCTTATGACAAAAGTATCAGAACTCGCGAAAATGATTGATCATTCAATTCTTCAACCCGTGCATACAGATGAAGATCTGAGAAAACAATGTGAAGTTGCCAGAAAGTGCAATGTTGCTTCAGTATGTGTTAAACCGTATGCCGTTCAGCAGGCTGTTGAATTCCTCAAAGGATCAGAAGTTGAGGTGGGTTGTGTAATCGGTTTTCCACATGGAAACAGCTCTACAAAAGTCAAGACATTTGAAGCAGAGCAGGCTTGCAAAGATGGAGCAACAGAAATTGATATGGTAATAAATATCGGCAAGGCGCTTAATGCCAACTGGGATTATGTGGAAGAAGAAATCAGGTCGGTTACCCAAATCTGCCATCTGAACAAAGCAATAGTTAAAGTAATTTTTGAAACTGATTATGTAACAAAGACCGAAGATAAAATCCGTCTTTGCGAAATTTGCACAAATGCAGGAGCTGATTTCGTTAAAACATCTACTGGGTATGGCTTTGTAAAACAAGCAAATGGTGATTTTAACTACAAGGGTGCAACTGTGGAAGATATTCAGTTGATGAGAAAAAACTCAGGTCCGAAAGTACAGGTTAAATGTGCCGGGGGAGTGCGTACGCTTGACGATCTGCTTAAAATGAAAGCTGCAGGGGCCACCCGCTCAGGTGCTACCGCAACTGAGGCAATTCTGGAGGAAGCTCAAAAACGTTTTGGAAATGAATAAAAACTTTCTGTTACCTCAACCTCAACCTCAACCTCAACCTCAACCTCAACCTCATGTTTATCATCAACACCTACTCACTAGCCATCTTTTTTTGCGTGATCACCATGCTCTGCTGGGGATCCTGGGCAAATACAATGAAATTATCTTCAAAAAGCTGGCCTTTCCAGCTTTATTACTGGGATTATTCAATTGGACTGGTATTAACTTCCCTTGTTCTTGGCCTTACAATGGGGAGCATCGGTGCCAGTGGTCGTGGCTTTATTCCCGATCTTATGCAGGCAAGCTTAATGGCTATAGGTTCTGCATTTTTAGGCGGAGTGGTTTTTAACCTGTCAAATTTATTGATCGTTGCTGCAACCGATATCGCCGGAATGGCAGTGGCATTTCCAATTGCTGTTGGACTCGCCCTTGTAATCGGCGTTGTTGTAAATTATATTGCAGTTCCTGTTGGTAATCCTTATCTGTTATTTATAGGTCTGGCGCTGGTTGTCCTTGCTATCGTAGTGGATGCTCTTGCATTCAGCAGGCTGCCGGGAGAAAAAAAATCGGTTGGCAAGGGAATAATACTTTCAATTTTATCAGGAGTACTGATGGGATTCTTTTACCGCTTTGTTGCCGCTTCAATGGTGGAAAATGTTATTACTCCTGAAGCAGGGAAAATAACCTCTTACTCGGCTATGTTCATCTTTACAGTTGGTATTTTCCTTTCTAATTTTCTGTGGAACACCATTTTTATGGTCAAACCTGTAAAAGGGGAACCTGTAAAGTATTCCGAATACTTTTCTCTGGGTACCACCAAACTTCACCTGATTGGAATTGCAGGTGGTCTGATCTGGTGCGTAGGGATGTCATTCAACCTCATTGCTTCATCCCAGGCAGGTTTTGCAATATCATACGGATTGGGTCAGGGCGCCACCATGGTTGCTGCTGCCTGGGGGGTATTTATCTGGAAAGAATTTGAACACGCGCCAAAGGGAACCAATAAGCTGATTGCAGCCATGTTTACACTGTTTATTGCCGGTCTGGCCCTGATCATTTTTGCGAAAATCTAACTTTAATCCGGAATTCTATGTCAATGAAAATTGTGGTGATAGGAAGCACCAATGTGGATTTCCTTATAAAAAATGAAAAGTTGCCTGCTTTTGGCGAAACAGTAACCGGGGGTGTCTTTTTGCAGAATTTCGGTGGCAAAGGCGCCAACCAGGCTGTAGGCGCTGTGAGAGCCGGAGGCAATGTTACTTTTATTACCTGTCTGGGCGATGATCTTTATGCAGTCGAGCTTCTCCGTAATTTTAAAAATGATGGTATCGATACACAGCATGTGTATAAAGATAGTTCCTCTGCTACCGGTTCAGCACTTATTATGCTTGATAAGGACGGAAACAATTACCTTTCGGTTGCCTCAGGGGCAAATTTTAAGCTTGGCCGCGGGCATATCGACAAATCAATGGATGTTTTACGTGAAGCAGAGATCATCATATTGCAAATGGAAATCCCTTTTGAAACAAATGCATATGTATTCGAACTGGCTAAAAAGTATGGGAAAAAAGTACTTTTTAACCTGGCTCCGGCCCAATCGTTCGACCACTCAGTGCTAAAGCTTGTTTATGCCTTTGTAGTGAATGAGGTGGAAGCTTCCATGGTTACTTCCTTAAAAGTGGAAACAGATGAAGAAATAAAGACGGCAGCAAAAGCATTGCTTGTATTGGGTTGTGAAATTGCAGTAATAACCCTCGGCGCCAGGGGTTCTTATATTGCCTCAAAGCAATATCAGCAGTTTGTTCCTGCATTCAAAGTGAAAGCAATTGATACAACAGCAGCAGGTGACATATATTGTGGCAGTCTTGCTGTTGCTTTGGTTGAAGGTAAATCGCTGCCGGAAGCAGTTACGTTTGCAGGCGCTGCATCTGCAATATCGGTAACACGTATGGGCGCTCAGCCATCGGCGCCTTTTCGAACTGAAATAGATGAGTTCCTTTTAAAGAATAACCCAACCTAAACTCATTATAATGATACCTGTAGCATTCATGAAAACAATAAAAAAGCCTGTGGTTATGGGCTTATTTATTTGCGTCTTTTGCTTTGTCATCAGTTCTTTTTTATATGCACAGCAATCAAATGACTTGATCATTCTTAAGAAATCAGAGATAATTCATCCCCTGGAGGAGGTAATTGTTACCAGCAATGAGACAGGAACAATCTCTGTATCTGATGCAAAAGACAGGGAATATTTTCGTTCTCCTGCAACCCATATTATTTCATTTATAGCGGGAGGCGCTCCTGGTATTCAGAAAATATCTTTTTTCGACAAGAATGGAAAGATTAAAGGAACTGCAGTTTTCACCCTGGAAGCGCAAACTATGGTTGACGACGGGGGTAAATTCAATGAACTGTTTTCCATTCTTTACAAAGGTATGATGAATGAAGGAACAAAAGGATACAGTGAGGTGAAATGGAAAGGAAATGCTTACAAATTTTATGTCCCATGGGATCTTGACAATAGCAATGTAATGAATGGAATCCAGTATTTCTCTCCTTACGGTAATGGCTTGACTGATTTGCTCAGGGAGACCCAGAGAAACGATGGAATGATATGGAGCTTTGTAAGGTCAGGGGATGATTATCATTATTATAAAACAGCTTATGAGCACTTAGGTTTCTTTCGGAATGATAACAATGTATTTTTTGTCCGTCAGCCTGTCGATAACCATTCCGATTACTGCTATGTGAATATGTTTTATAAACACTGGAAAGCCGGTGCGGATAATGATTGGATGTTGAAAACTCTTCCCTCAGCTGCCCTTGCACTCGATTACTGCTACACAGATTCAATTCGCTGGTCAAAACGCTTCCAATTGCTGAAACGTCCATATTGCATCGACTCATGGGACTTCCAGGTAGATGATGAATATACTCCTGCAGCGCCTATTAGTCCCACAATGGTTGTGGTTCCGGGTAAAACAAAATACGGCGTATTTTTCGGTGATAATACCGGCTATTTTGAAGCATGCAACCAGCTTGCTGAAATGTATGAATTTACCGGGGAATCAGCGAAAGCTGAAATCTACAGGAAGAGGGGAGAGGAAATAATTTCCAATTTGCTAAAACTTAGCTGGAACGGTAATTTTTTTACTCATTTTATCGATGAGGATTCTACTGTGAAACGTAAGCTGGGTGTAGATGAAAAAACACAGATAGCGCAATCCAACATGTATTCCATAAACCGTGGTTTGTCTCATGAAATAAATGTCGCGATAATAAAGACTTACCTGGAGCTCAAAGAGAACCTGCCTCAGGGGTCTCCGGGTGAATGGTATGCCATTTATCCTCCTTTCGAGAGGGGTTTTGGCAGTCATGGAAGTAAATGGCAATACATGAACGGCGGCGTTGCCGGTCACGCGATTGGTGAACTGGCCAGAGGCGCCTTTGAAAATGGGTATGAAGAATACGGTTCCGATATCCTGATTCGTCTGCTGGATCTGGGAAAGAAATACAACGATCATATATATTTCTCATATACAGGATCAATTCCCCAACCACCCGCTCCACCTGCATTTAAAACAGTTGACATTTCATCATTTGCAAATATGGATTTGCTGGATAAGGGCTCCAAAAACTCAATCAAATGGATGGATGATCCAAAGCCCGGTAATGATATGAGGGGATTGCCACCCGGCAACCAGGTATTTGATGGAATTAAATTCAATGTGATTGATCCCGGTAAGAATCAGAGGCGTGCTGCTATTGCTGTTTCAGTAAGTAAGGGATACAGATCCGAAGCAGAAATCCCGGTTAACGAGTCAGCCGCGTCAGTTTACCTTCTGCATACCATATCAGGTATGGGTTCCGGAAAAATTGCGGGAGCAATTACATTTGTTTATGTCGATGGAACTGCCTTCTCAAAATATCTTTATACAGGTGAAGATATTACAGGCTGGTGGTTTCCTTCATTGAAAACTGAAAGGTCAGGAATAGCCTGGGCGGGCCCGAATCTTCAATCCAGCCAGGTTGGGGTTTGCTGGTCAGCCATTGACAACCCAAATCCTTCAAAAAAGATTGAAAAAATTCGTTTTTCTGCTCCTCTGGAAGGTGGAATTTATGCCTTGCTTGGCATTTCACTTGCCGATAAACCCCATTATATAAAACCTGATGGAGAATCCTTTGGAGGACCTGACAACTGGGCTGCAGGTAATGGAATGGCTGCACTGATTGAGGGCCTTGCTGGTATAAAGAATAAAAGTCTTGCTTATGAGGATGCCCGCGTGTCTCCACGCTGGACATCCGCAGCAGTTGATTCTGTAGATGTTACAGCCTGTTTTGCTGCTTCAGGCAGGTATATTTCATATTCGTATAAAAACGACAGCAACAAAAAAGAAATCAGCATGCAGGTAACCGGAAGCGGTACAAATTTAAATGTCCATGTTTTACTGCCCGAAACTATTACAAACGTGCGATCGGTAGTAGTAAATAATAAACCACTTCAAGGCACTATTTCGAAAATTGAAGGATCATATTATGTTGATTTTGATTTAACAATGCCGATGGTTCAGAATGTTGTGATAAAATATTAAATATTTAAGTAATGATGAAAACACAGATTATATCAATACTGTCTGTCATTTTTGTTTTGCTGTCGCTTCAAATTTATGCTGAAACATATAATATCCTTGATTTTGGAGCTAAACCCGATGGTGCTTTTCTTTGTACAGATGCAATTAACGAGGCAGTGATAAAATGTAATAAAAACGGAGGAGGAACCGTCATCGTTCCTTCCGGAACCTTTATTACAGGCACAATTGTCCTGCTGAGCAATGTAAACCTTTATCTTGAGCCGGGCTCTGAACTTTTTGGCAGTGAAAACCTGGGTGATTACAAGGTTTTTGATCAGAGACGAGGAATCATTTATTGCGAAGATGCCATCAATGTTTCAATTTCCGGTAAAGGAACCATAAATGCAGGTGGTATCAGATTCTACGAAACGGATAAAAACCATATCTATGACGAGTTTGATAAAAGTCGTACCAGACAAAAGGAAGGTTATATGCCCGAAGGTACATTTTTTACCGATGGTCCATTGAAACGAAAGCCAAAACCCGGTATGACAATAGTTTTCTTTCATTGCACTAAAGTCTCTTTAACCGGGATCACTATTTTGGATACCCCTTCCTGGGCGACTCGCTTTGGTTATTGCGATGATGTTTTAATTGAAGGAATAACAATTCAGAACAATATCCTGATACCAAATAGTGACGGAATTCATCTGACGGTATCGAGGAACATCAGGATCTCTGATTGTAATATTGTTGCAGGCGATGATGCCATCGTCATGACAGGCTTCCCCAAAGATGAGGAAACGCCTGGTTTCACATCCGAAGAGCAGAATAAACACAAATATGGTAACAAGTCAATTTATGCTGAAAACCTCACGGTAACAAATTGTATTCTTAAATCCAGTTCATCCGGGATACGGGTTGGCTATGGTCAACATCCTATCCGAAGATGTGTTTTTTCCAATATTGTCATTTATGATTCGCACCGGGGAATTGGTATATTCGCTCATGATGCCTCAGATATTGAGGAACTTGTTTTTTCTGACATTACTATTGAAACAAAGCTCCTGAATGGACAGTGGTGGGGGCATGGTGAACCGGTTCATCTTTCGTGCATTTCCCGGTTTGAGGGGTACCCTGCCGGGCAAATAAAAAATGTTCAGTTTAATAACATCAATGCCATTGGTGAACAGGGCATATTGGTTTATGGTTTGAAGGAAAGCCCAATGGAAAATATCCGGTTTAATAACGTTCAAATCCACATTAGAAAAGGAAAAGAGACGATGACATACGGTGGGAATTTTGACCTTCGACCCGCTACCCCACGTTCAATGCAAATTTTTCAACACGACATTCCGGGAATTTATGCTCAATATATCACAAATCTTGAAATCCGGAATTTTAGTCTAACCTGGGGGAATGACCTTCCGGATTTTTTTACACATGGAATTGAATGTAATCATATTAATGGTTTGCTGATTGATGGTTTTTATGGAGCTGGTAATCCAAACTCCCCCGGGGCATTAAAAATTCAATCAGAGAATACAATTTTCAGAGAATAAAAGTAAAATCAAAATCATGAAAAATAAGATTTTTTCAAAATTAGCAGTGGGCCTGATGATTGCTGTTTCCTGCAGTGACAGGCTGTATGCCCAGCAAAACCTCGCAGAAATAAATCCCTGGTTTCTCAGTAACTATTGGACAGCAGAATGGATTTCTCATCCAACAGCTGATTTAAAAGATTATGGTGTTTTCCATTTCCGTAAGGAAATTGACATGAAAAAGGTTCCGGGGACATTTATAATTCATGTTTCAGCCGATAACCGTTATCGCCTGTTTATTAATGGAACACCGGTTTGTTTTGGTCCGGCGCGTGGCGATATAAACCATTGGTATTATGAAACTATTGACATTGCGCCTTACCTTAAGTCTGGTAAAAATCTGCTGGCCGCTGTTGTCTGGAATTTTGGTGAACTTATGCCTGTTGCCCAGATGTCAAGGAAAACAGCATTTATCCTTCAGGGAAATACACAATTTGAAAAGGCTGTTAATACAAACAATTCATGGAAAGTCATAAGAAATGAAGCGTATTCTGCCATCCCGCCAGATCAAGCTAAATTGCAAACCTACATAGTTGTTGGTCCCGGCGATAGGGTTGATGGTGATTTGTATCCCTGGAACTGGCAGGAAATCAATTTTGATGATTCGGATTGGCTTAAACCTTCTGAATTAAGCAATGGACGGGCTAAAGGTCTTGGTACTGGCTCCGAATGGGATCTTATACCCCGCGATATACCTTTCCTGGAAGAAAAAGTCCAACAATTCAGTTACATAAGACGAGCAAATGGCTGCTATGCTGATGAGCAATTCTTAAAAGGCAAGGAATCCCTCACTATTCCTGCCAATACAACTGCTGTTTTACTTCTTGATCAGGGTGTTAATACAGTTGCCTATCCGGAAATCGCAGTTTCAGGCAGTAAAGGTTCTGTGATTGAACTGGTTTATGCCGAAGCTATGTTCGATAAGAAAGGGAGTAAGGGAAACCGCAATGAAATAGAAAACAAAAATATTAAGGGCCTGTCTGATTCATTTATTGTTGGTTCAGAAACTAACCAACTATTCAGACCTCTTTGGTTCAGGACTTTCAGGTACGTCGAATTGACAGTTAAAACAGGAAAGAATCCCCTTATAATAAAGAATATCCAATCGGTTTTCACCGCGTATCCATTCGAAGAAATAGCCGGTTTTAAGTGCAGTGATCCTGAACTCAGTAAAATATGGGAAGTTGGCTGGCGTACATTACGCCTTTGCAGCAATGATATTCATTACGACTGTCCCTATTACGAACAGTTACAATATGTTGGAGATACTCGTATACAATGCCTTATTTCAGGTTATGTTTCCGGCGACGACAGGCTTACCCGTAAAGCAATTCAAACTTTTGATCGTTCCCGGTTTTATGAAGGATTAACGTGCAGCCGTTATCCAAGTAACGACATGCAGGTAATACCTCCTTTTTCGCTTTACTGGACAAATATGATACACGATTACTGGATGTTCCGGAATGATACCGCATTTATTAAACCATTGTTGTTTGGTATTGAGGGAGTTCTTAACTGGTATGAAAAACACATCGATAATAAAACCGGGATGCTGGGACCTACCCCGTATTGGAATTTTGTTGACTGGCCAAAAGAATGGCCCTGGAATGCAGCGGTTAACAGCGGGGGAGTGCCGAAAGGTGGTACAGAGGGAGGTTCATCGATTCTAACACTGCAATTTGCTTATGCGTTAAATGAAACAGCCGAACTTTTTTTATACTTTGGAAAAAACCAACAGGCAGAACATTTTAAAAAGCTTGCAGAAGAAATCTCTGAAGCTACTGTTAACCATTGCTGGGACGACAAAAGAAAACTTGTAGCTGACACTCCTGAGAAGAATGAATTCAGCCAGCATGCAAACATTATGGCTATTATGGCAGATGCTTCCTTGCCAATTGACGGAAAAGAACTGATTGACCGTGTTTCCAAAGAAGAATCCCTGATTCAGGCAACAATTTATTATCGTTTTTACTTGTTGAGGGCGATGAAAAAAGCCGGACTTGCCGATAAATATGTTCAGATGCTCGATCCATGGAGGGATATGCTTAACATGGGATTAACAACTTTTGCTGAAAAACCCGAGCCTTCCCGGTCCGACTGTCATGCCTGGAGCTCAAGTCCAAACTACGAATTCCTGGCCACGGTATGCGGTATTGAACCGAATGAAGCCGGGTTCAAATCCGTACGAATTGAACCTCATTTAGGCATTTTAGAATGGGTAGAGGGTTCGATGCCGCATCCAAAAGGAATGATCACCGTTAAATTCAATAAATCAAAATCAGGTGGTATTGAAGGCGAAATCCATTTGCCGGCAGGTTTAAAAGGTATATTTGTATTTAAAAACAAGGTTGTTGAACTGAAAGACGGTTTAAACCTGATACAAACCTGATTTTTTAAACCGGAATGAATTTGACTTATTATTAATAATTTTTATATCTAACCGAGATCAATTTACATCATATTACAAAAAAAATCGGTATTGATATTAATACGATCCAATCGCATCTCACGTTTATTTCATTTATTGTAAAGCGGTAGACAACATAGTGCTTCTGGAGATAATTTTAAAAGGAATCATCATCTCCTGATCATTATTTTCCTCAGAAGGAGTCTTAATCGTACCTGTAATATTTTGCGAAACAATACTCTCCATGAGCAACCCGGTCCTGATATCAATTTTATTTTCGGAAATCTCATTACCTAAAAGATAATATACCGGTGAGGGTAAAACTGCCGGATTCTTTTCATTTTTCAGATTCTGCGAGTTGATGCGGCCTTCAGAACCCAGGATTGCCATTTCCTTGGTAATTTCCTTCAACCGGATATTGGAATTCAATTCCATGGGAATTCCGCTTTTTATAACATTCATATGGTAATCCCACTGATCATGGGCTTTTACAGGATTATCCGGGTAAAATGACCTGATACTTCGATAATTATCAAGCACGGCATCTTTTCCCAGGCTCTGAATAAGGTTTCTTGTAAATTCAATTTTTTGCTCCTCCTGCAAACTACCTGACAGAATAGTTTCGTTGATCATCTCATCCAAACCAATAATATCGAAAATTTCACCTTTACGTGAAAGAAGGATTTTAAATTCTTTTCCCCTTAATGCTTTGAGTAAGTTTGAAAGTGAATCTCCCCGAATAACCGATTCAGTGCTAACTTCCATATTAATCAGTAGGCTTGAAACCCGGATGTCCATTTTTTGATAGCTTGCTGAGAGAATATAATTTGAATCCGCATCAATACCTTGAACCTGCATCTGTATAACTGTAACAATATCCATCTGGGTGTTGTACAGTATACCCATAAATTCCTGTTCAACAGTAAGGTTAACCGTAGTTTCAGTATTATACCTGAATCCTTCAGTTAAATTAACCGTAAGATTGACACTTTGGGCATAACCTGATATGAACAAAACAGTAAAAATAGGAGCGATGAGGATTATTTTTCTCATTGTCATTTAATTATTCCGCACTAAAGATAAGCAATGGTATCATTATATTGAAAATATTGTAAGATAGAAGACATAATTCGGAAGTCTGAAGGCGGTTGTAAATCGTCTGTCGTCTGACTTCCGTCATCCGGCATTTTTATTCAAATATTTTTATCTTTGACCCCTAAATTCATATTATGCAGGAACGACATATAAACCGAAATAAATACTTTGAAGAGCAGGCAATTACTACTGAAAAATATGTAATCCCTTTTATCAACGGAATCCGTGAAGTTGAACGAGGTATGAGCATTCTTGAAATTGGCTGCGGGGAAGGGGGTAATCTGAAACCCTTTTTAGACGCCGGATGTGAAGTTACCGGAGTTGATATATTAGAAGGTAAGATCAGTAATGCCAATAAATTTTTTGCTTCACATCCCCTGAAAAGCAATCTGCATTTAATAATAAGTGATATTTATGATATTGGTGACAAATTCCATGAACGCTTCGATATAATCTTTATGCGTGATGTCCTTGAGCACATTCATAATCAGGAGAAGTTCATGGCACATGCGAAAAAGTTTTTAAAGCAGGACGGCCTCTTTTTCCTGGGATTTCCTCCCTGGCAATATCCGTTCGGAGGACATCAGCAAATGTGTCAAAGCCGTTTCCTGAGCCGGTTACCTTATTTTCATCTTTTACCCGGTTCTTTGTGCCCCGGATTTCTAAAATTATCCGGGGAGTCGACAGGGCTGATCAGGGATCTTCTTGAAATCCGGCAAACCCGCATAACCATTGAAAGATTTGAAAAAATAATAAATATTGAAAATTACATAGTTAAGAAAAGAAGTTTTTATTTTATCAATCCGAATTACGAAATAAAATTCGGACTCCGACCAAGGCTGGTATCTCCCATTATATCAGGGATTCCATGGATCCGGAATTACTTTATCACGACTTGTTATTATCTTATTTCGAAAGGAATGTAAAGATTTAGAAGGTAGAAGGGTGAATTCTAAATTCTCCCTTTATAAATCTCCCCCGGTATTCAACGTTTTCATTACCATATTCTTATAACTTCTGCCAATTGGAAGTTCTTTATTATCGATCTCCATGGTTGATGCAGTATATGACTGAATTCGACTGACAGCAACAATAAATGATTTATGAATCCTTATAAATTGGTCAGAGGGAAGTTTGTTTTCAATTTTTGTAAGGCTGCATTTGGTTACAATCCTTTTTATATCAGTATGAATTCCAATATATTCGTTTAAACCTTCAATAAATTTTATATCATTAAGGTAGATACGAAGTACTTTTTTATTTTCTCTCACATCCACAAATGAATGTTCATTATTTTTGCCTCCACTGCCGTTATTTACAACAGTTATATCATCAGGCTTGAAATGGTAATACTTATTCACAGCTTTCAGAAATCGCTCGAAAGATATTGGTTTTAATAAAAAATCAACTACGTCCAGTTCATATCCCTCAAGTGCGTACTGTCGATACGCAGTTGTTATGATTACTTTTGGGGGATTTTTAAGGGTTTTGAGGAATTCTATTCCTGTTATCTGGGGCATTTGAATATCCATGAATACCAGGTCCACACGTTTTTCCCTCATTACCATAAAAGCTTCCATTGCATTGCTGCATTTTGCAACGATTTCAAGATTTTCAATTTTTGCAATATGAGACTCAATCAACTGAATGGCCAGGGGTTCATCATCTACAATTAAACATCGTGTTTTCATGATTTTGTTTTTAAAGTTTTCAAATTCCGGATTATAAGTTCAACCCTAAAACGCTTTTCCTCGCTTAATATATTCAGATTAAAACGATCAGGATAAAGGAATAACAGTCGTTTTTTTACATTTTCCAGTCCTAATCCTGTATGTGCATTATTTTGCTCTACCATGAGATCAGGTATAGAATTTTCCGACTCGAAAAGCAGGTTGTTGTCCTGAGTGGAAAGCAAAATGTTGATATAGGAATTCCCTGTTGCTTTGCTGCTCCCATGCTTAAAACAATTTTCGACAAAAGTAAAAAGAATCATGGGCGCTATCAATAATTCATCATTTTCTGCATTATTTATAAAATTCACTTTAAGCCTTTTATCATATCGTAATTTTTCCAGTTCAAGATAGTTGTCGATAAGATTTATTTCCTTTTTGATACTGATTTCCGGTTGCCCGCATTCATACAACATGTATTTCATCAGACCATTTATCTTCTGCAGGATTACGGCTGTTTTGGGCGATCCTGCCAACGAAAGACTATACAAATTATTCAATGTATTAAAAAGAAAATGAGGATGAAGCTGAGTAGCCAGTAAAGATAACTCGGCCTCCATATTTTTATTTTCAATATCATTTTTCTTATTCATTTCCAGGAGGTAATCCCGGATCAGTTTAGCAGATGCGAACATCAAAAACGGCACATTAGTCCAGATCATATCAGATGTTAATAACTGAAATTGAAGATATTCGCTTTCACTATAATTGGCAGGATCAAAAAAGCGGTAATATATAAAGTTAGATGCGATCCGGTAAAGAATGGAAAACAAAACACTGGCAAAAATGAAATAAAACATGAGCCATATAAACTTACCGGAAGAAAATCCGGCAGGAATGACAAAATAAAGGCTCAGATAGCTGTATGTCATGAATATTGGCATACCCACGAGCAAAAGGAGCATTATATTAAATAACCTGCCATATTCGGAACCCATTAAATACACAGTCATTGCCAGTAAATATAATACCCAAAACAGGGTGTGCCGAATCCATCTTTTACCCAGCATAAATTAAGCGTAAGTTAGGTTTAACTGAATCATAGATCTGTTTCCAATGTGTCTTGAGATTAATTCTCCTTTATTCTTATATATTATTTCCAGACGTTTTTTTAGATTTATAATCCCGGTATCTTCTGTAAAATCCTCTTCGGGGATGTTGAAGTTTTCACTTTCAACTCTGAAATTAAGGAGATTATGAAATATTTCCACGAAAATACTTAACCGCAAACTCTGCCCATGATCGTCATGTGGTTTTTTAAAGAAAAATTCAACAACAGTAAATATCATTAGCGGGGCAATTCTTACTTCGATAGTTGGACCAATAATCGAATAATTTATTTCAGGTTTTATCTGAAAATTCAACGCCTGTAATTCAATAAAGCTTTTTATTTGCTCTATTTCTTTATTGAGTATTGTTTGTGCAAAGTTACATTCATACAGGATGAAGTTTAATATTTCAGAAATCTTTTCTATTCCGGGAGCAGCTTTTACAGGATCTTCCCGGGCTATTGATTCAAGATTTGAGAGGGTTACCAGCAAAAAATGCGGATGTACCTAGGCTTTCAGATATTTTAATTCGTTTCGGAGCTGCTTTCTTTCCTCCTCGGTCTTTAGAACTTTCATATTATACCATTCCCTTGAATATTTAATGGAAATGAAGTAAACCGTTGGGATAAGTACAAAAAAAGCACCGCGGGAAATGGAAAAAAAATTAAAGGAAAAATTCTGCAGATTTTCCGGATTTATTAAAGGAAGCAGAATAATTTGAGTTTTTAAATGCTCCAATATACCCGTAATGATCAGAAGAATCAGAAAAGAACACCCGAACTTAATGACTTTTCCCTTTAATAAAAACCGGGGAATCAGCCAATAGGCGGTAAGATATGTTATCAAAAAAATAATGGGCAGGCTTAAAATATAATCTGCAAGAAACTCAATAAACCGGCCTTTCGGCTGTCCTATGCTGAATAAACCGGCATTTGCAAAAACAAAAGCAGTCCAGGCTATTGTATGTCTTTCGAATCGGTTTTGCGGTAAAATAATTGTTTGAATTTTATTGATTTTCATTTTACCAACTTTTTAACAGAGCGATTTTACCTGAAAATTATAAAATTTATATTATTTGAGGATTTATTTCTGTGAATTGGAGTTATAAATCTGAAATCAACACAAATATAT
>CAYGFI010000100.1:8876-18718 GCA_964349045.1 uncultured Chitinophaga sp. | reverse complement strand
ATTATAGACAGTACTTAATCGGAAAATTTTAGGCTTGGAATAATCATAAAAGAAAATGCAAGTAGTTGATAGTTATTACAGATGTTAAAATGAATATGTATATTTAATTTAAAGATTTTTAATTTCAGTCACCAGCTTCTGGAGACTTTCCTTTGCATGACCAAATAACATCCGGGTTCTGTCTTCATAAAACAGATAATTCTCAATAGCTGCGTAACCTTTACCCATTCCTCTTTTCATCACGATAACGTTTTTAGCTTCATGAGTTTTAATGATGGGCATACCGTAAATCGGACTCGAAGGATCATCAAGTGCAGCCGGGTTAACTACATCGTTAGCTCCGATAACTAAAACTACATCTGTGTTTGGCATCTCAGGATTGATATCATCCATCTCAACAAGTTTATCGTAGGAAACATCAGCTTCAGCAAGTAAAACGTTCATATGACCGGGCATCCTGCCCGCTACCGGGTGAATGGCATATTTCACCTCTGCCCCTTTTTCTTCGAGAAGTTTTTCAAGCTCATGGCAAAGGTGTTGTGCCTGCGCAACAGCCAGACCGTAACCCGGCACAATTACTACTTTAGCAGAATAACTTAAAAGCACGCTGGCATCACTCACGGATATCTCCCTTATAACACCTGCTTCTTTATTGGATGCTGCCCCTCCCCCTCCGAATGAACCGATAATCACATTCAGGAGGGAGCGGTTCATTGCTTTGCACATCTGAATCGTAAGAATAGTCCCTGCCGCCCCTACCAGAATTCCACCAAGAATCATAGCCTCATTCTGGTAAATAAAACCTGCCATGGCCGCGGCAATACCGGTAAGTGAGTTTAGAAGGGAGATTACTACCGGCATATCTGCGCCTCCGATCGGCATGACAAAGCTAACACCATATATAAGACTCATCGCAAGCAGTGCATAAACCAGGTAACTTCTTATTTCGAGGGAATATCCGGCAAATAAGATCAGAAGTGTTAAAACTACAAGAATGAGCATGAACAGCAAATTGATCCAGGTCATATACTTTGAAAAAATATCCCCTACTTTCCCGTCGAGCTTACCATATGCAATCATACTGCCACTGAAAGCTATTGTTCCGATTACCAGCCCCAGTAAACCAACTAAAACAGCCTGATCAGGATTTTTAGTAAATTCAATTAATGCAACAGTTGCTG
Source organism: uncultured Chitinophaga sp. (assembly GCA_964349045.1). GTDB lineage: Bacteria > Bacteroidota > Bacteroidia > Bacteroidales > JACJXF01. The sequence continues at coordinate 17,537 of CAYGFI010000100.1, read as the reverse complement.
AAGCCGCTCCCCCTGTAGCATTAAAAAAAGAAACCATCTGGGGCATTGCAGTCATTTTGACTTTTCGTGCCATTAAAGCGCCGACTATTGAACCGGCAGTAATTGTAAGGACAACGACAACCCCATTAGTTAAGGAAATTGCGTTTCCTTCCGGGCTTTTGTGGAATAAAAAGGTTGTTATCATTGGTAGAAGCATACCTGCTGCTGCCCAAAGATTTCCCTTCCTGGCAGTTTCAGGTCCACTCTGAAGTTTCAGTCCGTATACAAACATTATTGCAGCAAGAAGATAGCTGTATTCAAGCCCAACTGTGACAGGCAAAACGGAATTTAATAGAATCATTGATGTCATAATTATTTTTTCTTCTTTTTAAACATTTCCAGCATACGGTCGGTCACAACGAATCCTCCTGCTACATTAAGAGTAGCAAGGAAAAGGGCCAGTATTCCGAATATCCATTCAAATGAGGTTGAGGCATGTCCTACAAGAATAATTCCCCCGATAATAATTACCCCGCTGATTGCGTTAGCGCCCGACATTAGCGGTGTATGCAATACAGAAGGTACATTGGATATTACCTCGAATCCCAGGAAAACTGACAAAACGATAATGAAAATCGCCTCTTTGTTATTAGACAGAAAAATTAATATACTTTCCATTTCTTTTTTTATTTATTCATTGCTTCTTTTACTCTGGCGTTTATAATCTCTTTGTTATGAGTTACGCAGGTCCCCTTAACGATATCATCATCGAAATTCAGATTCAGATTGCCATTTTCATCGATAATCAGTTTCAGGAAATTCAGAATGTTCTTTCCGAGCATAAAACTTGCATCGGTGGGCATATCAGAAGGGTAATCCGATTTCCCTATAATAAAAACATCATTGTGATTCACAACCTCATTGTCGCGGGTTAACCCGCAATTACCTCCTGAGGAAGCAGCCAGATCTATAATAATTGAACCCGGTTGCATCTGTTCAACGGTTTCTTTCAGTATTATAACAGGAGCTTTTTTTCCGGGGATCTGCGCTGTGCAAATGATCACATCCGATTTAACAGCATGATCGTGAATTGCCTGTCTTTGTTTTTGTTTGAAATCTTCTGTCTGTTCTACAGCATACCCGCCTGCAGCAGCTTCATCTTTTGCTCCTTCCACTTCAACAAACTTTGCACCCAGACTCTTAACTTCTTCTTTAACTGCAGAACGCACATCAAAGGCCTCAACGACTGCACCTAATTTACGGGCGGCAGATATTGCCTGCAATCCTGCCACCCCGGCGCCAATGATCAATACTTTTGCTGGTTTTATGGTTCCGGCAGCAGACATGAACATCTGGAAAAATCCGCCCAGACGGTTTGCCGCATCCAGTACCGCTTTGTATCCTGCAACGGTTGCCTGCGAGGAGAGAATATCCATGGCTTGTGCACGGGTCGACCTGGGAATTACATCAAGACTGAAGGTAGTCAATCCGGTATCTGCAAGATCCTGAACCAGGGCATGTTCAACTAATGGATTCATAACCGAAATAAGAACTTTGCCTTCCTGAAGTTTCGCGAATTCTTTTTTATCAGGAGTACCAATGGCAAGCAAAACATCTGAACCTGATAATACTGCCGCACGGGTTTCAATAGTCGCACCAGCTTCTTCGTATTCCCTGTCGGGTGTAAATGCCGTTAATCCTGCACCTTTTTCAACAAGAACGTTGACTTTTAATTTGACCAGAGCAGCGACTCCATCAGGTAACATAGCTACTCTGTTTTCACCGGGGGATTCCTTTAGAATTCCGATTTTCATAATGTATCTGTTATGGTTAAATTCCTCAAAGAAAGGGACAAAAGTAAGAAAATATTTGAAAAAGGAAGTTTTGTAAAGAAAATGAAATTAAAAAATCTTTTTCATAAGCTTTGTGAATTGAGGAGGCCCATGACTTAAAATATAAAAATCAATCCAACAGGAAAAAAGGTACACGTACAAAAATAACAATTAATTGAACTTATATAACTTTTTGGCAACATATGGATTAAATCAAGACATCCCGAAGAAAATTAATAATTTCTCTTATCCCATAAAAATAAACAAGAATCGCTTTTATATGTTTATACAATCGAAATTGTGCTTCCGGTGCAAATCGTTAATAGTATTTGATGGTTAACCATAATTTGATATCAAAAAGAATAGTATTTTTGCAGTTACCGGGCAGGTTATACTTTTATGCTTTCAGGTTCAATGAAATACAAATCCGATAAATAACATTTATGGATAATCTCTCCTTCTTAGGAAATATGGATGCCAATGCCATCGATCAGCTTTATCAGCAATACCGTAAGGAACCGGAAAGCCTTGAAACAAGCTGGAGAAAGTTTTTCGAGGGATTTGAATTTGCCCTGCACAATTATAACGGAAGTGAGATAAATTCAGAAGCGGTCGATAAAGAATTCAAGGTCCTTGAACTCATCGCTTCATACCGTAAAAGAGGGCATCTGTTTACCAAAACAAATCCTGTAAGGACGCGACGAAAGTATTTTCCCACGCTGGACCTGGAAAATTATGGTTTGAACGACAAAGATCTTGATAAGGAGTTTTTTGCAGGTAAAGATCTGGGTCTTGGGAAAACAACTCTTAGAAAAATTGAGGAATATCTGAAACAAACTTATTGTCATTCCATCGGTATTGAGTTTATGTTTATACGTGATCCTGAAAAACTGTTGTGGCTGCAGCACAGGATTGAAGCCAATATGAATTCTTCGGTTTTCTCCCCCGAAGATAAAAAGGAACTGTTTATTCACCTTAAACATGCCGTTGGTTTTGAAAATTTCATTCATAAGAAATTTATAGGGGCCAAACGATTTTCCCTGGAGGGAGCTGAAGTTCTCATTCCTGCTATGGTTGCCGCAATCGGTAAAGGAGCTGATCTGGGAATTGAAGAATTTACTATCGGTATGGCTCACCGCGGCCGACTCAACGTTCTTGCCAATGTTCTTCAAAAACCCTATGAGAAAATTTTTAAAGAATTCGAGGGAGGGGAATACGAGGCAGGTATTACTCTTGGCGATGTTAAGTACCACCTGGGTTATGGAAAAACTATTACAACCTCGAACGGACATAAAGTGATCCTGAATGTAGCGCCAAACCCATCTCATCTTGAAGCAGTAGGACCAGTTATACAGGGTATCGCACGTTCCAGGATTGATCATGTTTACAAAGGAGATTTTAATAAAATCGCACCGATCATCATTCATGGAGATGCTGCCATTGCCGCACAGGGTGTGGTTTATGAATTAATCCAGATGTCGGAGCTAACGGGTTATAAAACAGGAGGTACCATTCACCTTGTTATCAACAACCAGGTAGGATTTACTACCAATTACCTTGACGCCCGATCAAGCACGTATTGCACCGATATCGGAAAGGTTACCAAATCGCCTATTTTCCACGTTAATGGCGATGACGTGGAAGCCCTGGTTCATACCATGAGAATTGCACTGGAGTACCGTCAGGTCTTTCATACCGATGTTTTTGTCGATATATTATGCTACCGGAAATACGGTCATAACGAGGGAGATGAACCCCGCTTTACACAACCCCTGTTATATAAGGAAATCGCTATACATCCAAATCCAAGAGATATTTATGCCGAAAATCTCATCAGTCAGGGTATTTACACCCGGGAAAATATTGACGAAATCCTGCATAATTACGATGAAATTCTTGAGGAAAAGCTGAGCCAGGCAAGGGAATTAAAGAAAGTGAGCATTCCTCAGTTTCTAAAATCAGACTGGAAAGATTATCGTTTTGCAGAACCTTCGGATTTTGAAACACCACCTCATACCGGTGTCAAAGTTAAAAAAATTAAAGAGCTGGCAGTAAAACTCAGCAGCCTGCCGAAAGATAAAAAATTCTTTAAGAAAATTATTAAGCTTTACGAGGACCGCAACAAGATGGTGACCGATAATAAACTCGATTGGGCCATGGGTGAACTTCTCGCTTATGCAAGCATTTTGCAGGATGGGCATCCGATCCGGTTCAGCGGACAGGATGTTGTCAGAGGTACGTTCTCACACCGCCATGCTGCCGTTGTAATTGAAGATACCGACCAACAATATATCCCTCTGAAAAATTTAGATCCAAAACAACCGCGTTTCGATATTTACAATTCACTTCTTTCGGAATACGGCGTGCTGGGTTTTGAATATGGATATGCTCTGGCCACACCAAACGGATTAACAATCTGGGAAGCACAGTTCGGCGATTTTCATAATGTGGCACAGGTGATTATCGACCAGTACATAACATCTGCCGAGGAAAAATGGGGATTAATGAATGGACTCGTACTTTTCCTCCCCCACGGCTTCGAAGGTCAGGGTCCGGAACACTCAAGCGCCCGCATGGAACGCTTTCTGAACATGTCAGCTAAAAACAATATGCAGGTGGTAAATCCCACTACCCCGGCAAACTTGTTCCACATGCTGCGCCAGCAGGTAAATAGGGACTTCAGGCTGCCACTGATCGTTTTCACACCCAAATCCCTGCTTCGGCATCCCCGGTGCACATCAACACTTCAGGAACTTGAAAAAGGCAGTTACCAGGATGTAATTGATGACCCTGAAACCGATGTCCCTGATGTAAGAAGGGTAGTATTTTGTACAGGAAAAATCTATTATGACCTTCTCGAGAAGAAAGAAGAATATAATGCCCGCGATATCGCACTTGTCAGATTGGAGCAATTGCATCCATTCCCTGAGAAAAAAATCGTAACCATTTTAAAAAAATACAAGAATAACCTTCTTACGCTTTGGGTGCAGGAAGAACCGGAAAATATGGGAGCCTGGTACTACATTCAGCATCATATGCATAAATTCAATGTCATTCCTGTAACACGTATGCCTAGTGGAAGTCCGGCAGTTGGTCTCTATAAAATCCACGATATGCAACAGAAAGAGATCATTGAAAAGGTATTTCGACATTGTACCTGTGAATTAAAAAATAAATATTGCGGATTGCAGTGTATGGTAGGCAGTTCCAGGAGAGAAGTTCTGAAGCAGCATTATTATTTTGAGGAGAAATAATCTGCCTTTCAAAAAAAATGAATTATGCAAATTGAAATTAAGGTCCCAAGTCCGGGCGAGTCCATAAGCGAGGTTGAAATAGCAAAATGGTTTGTCAGTGATGGTGATTTCGTTCAGAAAGAACAGGAAATTGCTGAAATTGAATCTGATAAAGCCACCCTTCCATTGATTGCTACCGGGGAAGGACAGATACACATTCTCAAACCGGCAGGGACAGTCGTTCCGGTAGGTGAGGTTGTTTGTGTAATTGATACTTCGAAGAAAGGTAGTGTAAAAGTAGTAAAGGAAGTAAAACCATCTGCGCCTAAGGCATCGGAGGCAAAGCCGGTAGCAAAGGTCATCGGAAAAACTGCAGAAGCAGGTAAACCGGCAGAACTTACAAAAAGTACTGAAGAACAATATAACGCTGTAAAGATTACTCCCGTGGCCCAAAAGATGATGGAAGAGAATAATCTGTCGGTTGAGGATATTATAATTGGTCTGAAAAAACTCAGCAGCCGGGAAGTAAGTTTGGTACTCAGTTCAGGCACCGGAGCGCCTCCAACATTATCATCCCAACGTGAAATCAGCCGGAATGAAGAACGGATCCGGATGAGCGTGCTCCGCCGAAAACTTAGCCAGAGGCTGGTGGCTGTAAAAAATGAAACCGCCATGCTGACTACTTTTAACGAGGCTGACATGAGCACAATCATAGAGTTAAGAAAAAAATACCAGGACGAGTTTGTAAAGAAATATGGGGTGAAACTGGGATTTATGTCGTTCTTCACCAAGGCTGTTTCCGAAGCCCTCCTGCTCTTTCCAATGGTTAACAGCCGTTTGGATGGTGAAGAAATTATAAGCCCTTCCTATACCGATATTGGAATTGCTGTTCAGACTGAAAAAGGCTTAATGGTTCCGGTTCTCCGGAATGTTGAAACTATGAAATTTGCAGCTATAGAAATGAAAATTTCGGAGCTTGCGGGTAAAGCCAGGGCCAATAAAATAAGCATTGAAGAGATGAGCGGAGGTACTTTTACCATTACCAATGGTGGAATCTACGGCTCTATGATGTCGACTCCCATTCTGAATCCCCCCCAGTCTGCTATCCTTGGAATGCATAATATTGTTGAACGACCCATTGCGCTGAACGGGCAGGTAATTGTCAAACCAATGATGTATCTTGCGCTCTCTTACGATCACCGGATCATCGACGGAAAAGACTCTGTTAGCTTTCTGATGAAAGTGAAAGAATGTATTGAGAATCCGGTTAACCTCCTTTTCGGGGGAGGAGAACCCGGTAGGTTGTTGCTTGATATTTAATAACTTAAAATACAAATTAAGCGCAATGACGCAAAGACGCAATAATATAAACGCAAATAATTATTTGCGTTTGCCCCGCGCCTATGCGTCCTTGCGCTTAAATCGTTTACAAAATAATTACTTATGACCCTGAAGACCAAAGAAAAAACCGCCCTCGTATTCGGAGCCACCGGACTGGTTGGATCTGAACTTACTAAATTGCTTTTATCTAATGATCATTATGATCTTGTCAGGATTTTTGTAAGGAATAAAACAGATATACAACATCCAAAACTGTTACAGGTTGTGAATAGTCTTGATAATCCGGATGAAATTGCTTCCGAAATAACCGGTGATGATCTGTATTGCTGCCTGGGTACCACCCGGGAAAAAGCCGGTTCAAGGGAAGCATTTGAATGGGTCGACCTGCACCTCCCTCTGAAAATAGCATCCATTGCACTTAAAAATGAGGTGCGAAAATTTCTTGTTGTTTCTTCAATCGGTGCAAAACCCAGCTCAAGGAATTTTTACCTGAGAACTAAAGGAAATATGGAGAAAGGTATTTTAGCGCTCAATTTTGAAAATATCTGCATAGTACGTCCCTCAATTCTGCTTGGACAACGGGAAGAAAGGCGACTGGGCGAAGAAGCCGGTAAAATAATAATCAGAATTTTTTCTTTTCTGCTTAACGGCCCACTGAAAAAGTACAAAGGCATTCAGGCCGAAACCGTTGCCAGAGCGATGATACGGCTTGCAAATACGGTTAACAAGAGGGTTATCCTCGAATCGCATAAGTTACAGGATACGGGGAAGCAGTTGTAGGTTTTGTGAGGACGTGACGAGGTGACGAGGTGACGGCGTGATGATGTGATGATATTATTCAGGTTTCTCGGTTACCATTTACTTATAACTCTTCCAGATACTTCCTGAGCTCTTCCAGAGAATCCCTCTCATCCTGTGTTACCGCCACACTCTCGGCCATATTCATCCACTTAAGTGAAGCAACTTTATCTTCCCGGTACGTGTTTACAATAGCAGCCAGAAAATAAGCTTCGAAGTCGGGCTGCCGTGCTATAACCATTTCAAGCCACTCATTGGATTTATCAAGCAACTGTGGTTCAAAAAGCTGGTTTTCAACAATGTAATAGACTTCAAGATATAGAAATCTGAGATTTCCCATTTCAAAATCATTGAAGTGCGACTCAACTGCTTGTATATACCTTTCCCAATCCTTTACTTCGGAATAATAAATTTTTCGTGTTGTGAGTTTGGCTTCGGGAATTCTATCAGTATTATCCATCATATATACCGGAACAAACTCTTCAGCAATACTTTCCATTAAAGCTGTATCATATAATTCGGTGGCTTTCAGCATTGACACATTAAACGCTTCGGAAAGGTATGTGTTAAAATCCTGTTCCCCCCAGGATTCCTTTAAGGATGTAGGATTCTTTAATGCAGTTTTTACCGGAAATGACAAGATATCTCCCCCAACCGCTAACAGAATTGCTTTATTAGCGGGATCAAGAATATCCGCTTCCGTAAAACTTTTCATCTTCTCCCCTGCCAGGTCAGACAGGAGCTCCTTCTGTCCAAATTTTATCAACAGGGTAATAAATTCATCTCTTTGATCATCTGTAAAGGTTGTTGAATTGTATAAACCAGTTAATTCCATGAATCTTTTTCCCGACTCTTTCACCAGTTTACCTGCATCCACAAGAGCTTCCGGCTCTCGATATCCGATAAGCTCGTAAATCAATTCTTCACCGGAATTTATAAAATACATGGAAGGATAACCGGATAATTTATAACGCGATGCGAGGATTGCACCGAATTCGGTCTCTCCATCTATCTTCAGATTAATATAATTCGAATTATAAAACTCAGAAACAATTGAATCGGTATAAACGTTGGCGTCCATCATTTTGCATGGTCCGCACCAGGTAGCATAAATATCAAGAAAAATATCATTACCTGAGATTTTTGAATCTTCAATGGCTGCCTGCCAATCCATGGCTGATTTCAATTCTTTAAAACTAAGTTCCTGTCCATAGGTTCTTACAGGTAAGACAATAATTGTCAGAAATATTAACCTGAATGCAATTAAGTGGAAGTTGGATTTCATTTTTATTTTATTTTTCCTGATTACTATTTTTTTAATCGTGACGCGTGATGACGTGATGATGACGTGATGACGTGACGCGTGATGACGTGATGACGTGATGACGTGATGTTTAATGGCAATACACTCCTTTTTCCTCCCTCAGTCTGCGTACCGCCGTAGGTTTCCGCGAGCGCTGAAGCTACGCAGCGGAGGC
>CAYGFI010000100.1:0-8776 GCA_964349045.1 uncultured Chitinophaga sp. | reverse complement strand
TCCGCGAGCGCTGAAGCTACGCAGCGGAGGCACAGCGGGATTTCCGCTTCTCTCCGATTTAACCTCCCGCGGAGCGGGATTTCCGCTTCGCTCCAATTTCTCCCTTCTCCTTACTCCCTTCTCTTTACTCCCTTCTCCCTTCTCCCTTCTCCCTTCTCCCTACCCCCAATCCCGCCCGTTTAAATATCTCAATTACCCTAAACTCCTCATTTTCCCAGCAAAGCTCTTTTGCCGCCTGTTCAAGACCCAGTTTCCAACAGGCTCTTTTCACCTCATCAAATAGCAGAACGTTGAGCAGTAAATTTAATTGTTCTTTTGTTCTGGTCTCAGCAACCAGGCCAATTTTGTATTTTTCAACAACCTTTTTCATTTCAGGCAACGAAGATACCAAAACCGGGATCCCCGCCTGAATATAATCGAATAGCTTGTTGGGCAATGCAAAATGGTAATTCAGACCTAAATCTTCTTCCAGGCTTACACCGGCATCAGCCTGAAAGGTAAGAGTTTTAAGTTCATCGAAAGGGATTTTTCCGATTAAAAAAATTTTTTTACCAAGTCCCTTTTCAGATATTGTATTTTCAAGCGATTTGCGAATGTCGCCATCACCTGCAATTACCAGCTTCACCTTTTCCATCTCTCCTGCCAAATCAATAAGCAATTCCAGACCTCGGCCAACATTGACAGATCCCTGGTATATCAAAAGTTTATCTCCCCCGATATCAAAAGGAAGCTTAAACGTGCCTTTGATCTTTTCCTGAAAGGGATAATTATGAATCACCTCAAAATCAATGCCGTATTTTTGTTTGTAAATATCGGCAATGGGTTGACTTACCGTGTACGCAATTTTGAGCCGGGGAAGAATCCATTTTTCCATACTAAGCCAGAAATTCTTTACCCTTTCACGACCAATGAGCTCCGGAACTTCAGTGAAATATTCGTGGCTATCGTAAACGACAGGAATTCCCCGGATTCTGGAAACCAGGTAATTGGCCGGAAGCGTATCGAGGTCATTTGCCACCAGGATATCTATATTCCGGCGGAAAAGAAGAAACATGAAAAGCCGTAAATTGTAACAGGCATAAAAAAGAAATCCCTTTTTAAAAAGTAGTTTCAGCCGGTAAATTTTATAATTACGCTCCTGCAGCGATAGACTGTTTCTCATTTTGCATCCCACGAGAGTTACCGAAGCCCCTGCTTTTACAAGAGTTGAGATAATCCGGTGAACCCTTTGATCACCGACAAGATCATTGGTAACAGAGAAATAAATATGTGTCAATCCGTAGCGTTTTTTTTCAAAGTAACAAATAAACGTTTTAATCCTCAAATCAATACTATTCAATCCCTATATTTGTGCGATAAATTGAACCATGTCAGAGGTATTTGAACATTATTCCCTTGAAAAACACAATTCTTTCGGACTGAAAGTTTATTGCCGGTATTTTTTTGAAGCTCCGAATCTGGCAGATCTTCAACATTTTTTTAAAGAGGGATTAAACACAGCTGCCCGTTTTATGATTTTAGGTGAAGGAAGTAATATGCTATTCAAAGATGACTATGAAGGAACCATAATTCATCCGGCATTAACGGGAATAGAAATCATTTCAGAAGATGAAAATACGGTGCTGATAAAAGCGGCAGCCGGGGAAAACTGGGATGGTTTTGTGAAATATTGCGTGGGGAAACACTGGTCGGGACTTGAAAACCTGTCACTTATACCGGGATCTGTGGGCTCATCACCTGTGCAAAACATCGGGGCTTACGGAGTCGAAGCCAAAGACATTATACATGAGGTTGAGGGGTTTTTTGTTGAAACCGGCAAACAAAAAACTTTTTCAAACACCGAATGCAGATTTGCTTACCGAAACAGCATTTTTAAGCAGGAGCTAAAGGACCGGTATCTGATAACCGGGGTGAGTTTTAAACTGGAAAAACATCCCCGCTTTCAGTTAGGATATGGTCAGGTGGAAAAAGAATTTCTGAAAAAACCTTTACAAGATCTTGAAAACCTGCGTCAGACAATTATCGGAATACGTGAAAGTAAACTTCCCGATCCCGCAAAACTGGGTAATGCCGGAAGTTTTTTTAAAAATCCGGTGATTTCTAATTCAGATTTTGATATTCTGAAAAAACACTTCCCTGATCTGCCCTCATATCCTGCCACAGCAGAGAACACCAAAATTCCGGCTGCCTGGCTGATCGAACATACCGGCTGGAAAGGAGTTCGTGAAGGGAATACGGGTACATATCCCACTCAGCCTTTGGTGATTGTGAATTACGGGGAGGCTACCGGGAAGGAGATTTTCAGGTTCGCGGAAAAGATTATTGCTTCGGTGAAGAAGATGTTTGGAGTGTCGCTGGAGATGGAGGTTAATGTGGTATGATTTTTTTCGAACGGAGTCCGGAGACGGGAGATGTGAGACGGGAGACGGAAGACGGAAGACGGAAGACGGGAGAAGGAAGACGGGAGTAGGGAGTAGGGAGATTGGGCGAAGGAACTTAAAAATTCTATTTTTAATGGCCCTTCGCTTCAATACGCTTAATTTTATAAAGTCATAATGATTTTTCGTGCTTCTTCAAGAATAATAAGTGTTTCCTCCCTTGTAGCAGCTTCTGCATAAATCCTGAGAACCGGCTCCGTACCCGAAGGACGAATCATCAGCCATGTGTTGTCATCGAAGAAGAATTTATAACCATCAAGATCCGATCTGGTTTTTACTTTGTATTTCCCAAAATGGGTAAAATCATTGTTTTTGCACTTTTCTATCACCCTGTTTTTTAATTCCTTATCGAGAGGCAAATCGGAACGTTCAAAAGCAAAAGAACCTGTTATGGAATAGATCTCGCCGATAAGGGTTTCGAGGGATTTGTCCGATTCGGCCATTAACTGCCATATCAAAAGGCCCATCCAGATGCCATCCCTTTCAGGAATATGCCCTTTTACACCAATACCTCCCGATTCTTCACCTCCCACGAGAACATCGTCATTTAGCATGTGTTTTGAAATGTCTTTGAATCCTATGGGAACTCTTTCAACTTCCAGCTTGTAATGTGCGGCAAGCTTTTCAATTTTAACCGTGGAGGAAAAGCCTGTAATTATTTTGCCGGTTTGTCTTCGATATCCTGCCAGGTAATGTATCAATAAAAGAATTACGTGATGGGAGTCGATATATTCACCTTTTGAATTTACAAGAGCTATACGATCTGCGTCTCCATCAACTACAAGTCCGCAATCGTATTGCTGATTCCTTCCCATAAGGGTCATAAAGTCCTTTAAATTTCTCGCAAGGGGTTCAGGGGAGGTGCCGTTGAACAAAGGATCAGGAATGCTATTGATGCATTTTACCCCGGGCAGGATTTTCTTCATGATATTCTGACCACTTCCAAACATCGGATCGAAAGCAAAATGAAACCGGGATCTTGCGATAAGATCCATCTTAAAACTATTTTTAAGATGAGTGATGTACAACTTTTCGATGTCATGATATTTTACAAAACCCTTTTCTTTAAGGCTTTCAATACTGATCTGATCCAGATCAATTTCCAACTCCGGGTTGATCAGGTTCTCAATATTTCTAATTTCTTCTTCCATGAGTGGTCCGCCATGAATCCCTTTGAGTTTAAAGCCATTATAGCTGGCAGGATTATGACTGGCTGTAATCACAATTCCAAAACATGCATCCAATACGGTAATGGCATATGAAACTGCAGGGGTAGGAACAAAATGATCACAGGTGATAACTTCAATTCCCTTTAATGCCAGCACTTTTGTAACGGTTTCGGCAAACATAGCCCCACCGAAGCGGGTGTCGTATCCTATTACCACTCTGGGATTTTTGTACTTGATATTTATCCATGCGGCACATGCAAGACTCACGGCTGCAACGTTTCTAACCGTGAAGTCTTTGGCAATTATTGCCCGCCAGCCATCGGTTCCAAATTTTATACGTTTAGTCATTTAATAAGAATTGAATAGATATGTTACAGCCTATCCGATTTGCTCATGCACATAACATTTACATGACTTATCCCGAAAGTTTGCGGGCAGCGATACGAATAATATGTAAACCACTGGCAAATATACGGGAAACGACAAAATCAGTTATAAATTTTCCGTCGATTAAGCGCTTTCTGGTATAAACGTGCGTTTTCGTTATGCTGAGAGAGTGATTTTGCAAAATTATGATAGCCCGAAAAATCATCTTTTGCACAAAAATAGAGGTAATTATGCTTTTCATAATTGAGTATTGCGTCAATAGCGCTTATCGAAGGAATACTTATGGGTCCCGGGGGAACTCCCCTGTGAATATAAGTATTGTAAGGGGAATCGATTGTCTTGTGCTTATTGAGCACTCTTCTCATGGAAAAATCCTTCCAGGCAAAAATGATGGTTGGATCGGACTGAAGGGGAATCTTCGCCTTAATTCTGTTAATAAAAACGCCTGCAATCCTTTGATTTTCATCATTATGCAGCGACTCCTGGTCAACAATTGAAGCCAGTGTGGAAACTTCGACCGGTGTAAAACCAAGTTCACCAGCCTTTGAGTATCTGCCTTTCGACCAGAAAGCAATGTATTCCGCGTTCATCCGATCAATAAATTTTTTTGGGGATGTATTCCAGTAGAATTCATAGCTGTCAGGAATAAACATGGAGGGAAATGTCTCCTTATCAAAACCGCAATCAGCGATAATTTTCGTGTCCCTGAATACTTTAAGAAATTCAGTTGAATCCGGTTCAAGCTGTCGACTAACGACTCCCGCCAGTTCTTCGAGAGTGCGGATATTATTAAAAGTTACCATCATGGGATCCTGAATACCCGAGCGAAGCATGTTCAGGAGCTGGTTATTGGTCATTTTCTTTTCAATGCGATACCTTCCGGGATGAATACTGGCAGCATAGTTCTTCTTTTTTGCCAACCATTCAAAACCCTTTTCATCGCTCAAAACTTTAAGTTTCTTTATGTCAGTCATAACTTCTTCAATTCCGGCGCCCGTACGGATATATAAATACTTATCAGTATTGTTTTCCACATCAACGGAAGGAAGAAAAATAGCTTTGTACACCCTGAAAAGAATATATAATGCAACAATAAGAGCAGCCAGGATAGCATACAGGCTTAATTTAATTACAGTAGGAGTTTTTCTGCTAATTTTTTTTCTGGCCATATTCAGTTTCCGGTTTGAATGGACAAAGATAAAATTTACAATAATATCACGCTTGTTAAAAACTAAAGTTTGAAAAAATCATACAACGGAGTAATTTTGACGGATGGAAAAAATAAAACGTATCGCTCTTGTTGCCCACGATAACCGTAAGGTGGATCTGATTGAATGGGTGGATCATAACTGGGTTAACCTTAAAAAACACAGGTTGGTATGTACCGGGACTACCGGCAGGCTTGTTGAAGAGACAATCAACCAGAGGATGTTCGATGCCGGTTTACCCGGGATAGAAATCACCAAACTCAAATCGGGTCCACTCGGAGGCGATCAGCAACTGGGAGCCATGATTGCTGAAGGGAAAATCGACATGATGATATTTTTCTGGGATCCTATGCAGCCCCAGGCACATGATGTTGATGTGAAAGCCTTGTTGAGAATAACCGTCTTGTATAACGTACCGACAGCATCTAACCGGTCTACCGCTGATTTTGTAATTACTTCTCCCCTTTTCAACGAAAGGTATACTCCGAAGATTAAAGATTATACATCATATATGAACCGGAGTATTTAATTAAGTGATTTCAAGGCAGCTTCCATCCTATCCATTGCTTTCACCAGGTTCTCATCAGAAGTGGCAAAAGAAATTCTTATATAGTTATCTGCTCCGAAAGCATCCCCGGGAACCGTAGCGATCTGGCCTTTTTCGAGAAGATAGAGGCTCATATCAGCAGAACCGGAAATCTTCTTTCCATCATTTGTCTTTCCATAGAAAGCGCTCATATCAGGGAACACATAAAAAGCTCCATCCGGAGAATCGCAGCGCACACCTTTCATCTTCGCAATACGGGAGAGAACATAATCTCTTCTGCGACGGAATGCCTGGTTCATATCCTTAGTGCATTTCTGATCGGCTGTAAGAGCAAGAACGGCAGCTTTCTGAGCAATAGAAGAAGCACCTGAAGTCATTTGTCCCTGTAGTTTATCACAAGCTTTTGCAAGCCACAGCGGGGCTCCCATGTAACCGATACGCCAGCCCGTCATGGCATAGCTTTTCGATACTCCGTTGACCACTGCAACCCTCTCTTTTACAGATGGAAACTCAGCTATACTGGTATGAACCCCTACGAAATTGATATGCTCATAAATTTCATCTGAAATAATTACAATGTCGGGATGCTTTTCAAGAACTTTAACGAGTCCGGCAAGTTCATCACGTGTGTAGATTGCACCTGAGGGATTGGAAGGTGAGCAAAGAATGATTGCCTTTGTTTTTGGAGTTATTGCAGCTTCCATCTGAGCCGGTGTGATCTTGAATCGCTGGTCTATCCCTGCCTCGATAATTACATTTACTCCTTCAGCCAGTTTCACCTGTTCGATATAACTCACCCAGTAGGGTGAAGGAACAATTACCTCATCACCGGGATCCACAACTGAAAGTACCACATTTGCTATGCTGTGTTTTGCTCCCGCTGAAACAATAACCTGTTCCGGAGTAAAATCGAGATGATTATCATCTTTAAATTTCTTACAAATAGCTTTTCTGAGATCAGGATATCCGGTAATCGGGGAATAAAAAGAAAAATTGGCATCAATAGCATCCTTTGCTGCCTGTTTAATGTGATCGGGGGTATTGAAATCGGGCTCACCAACACTAAGGTTGATAATATCAATTCCCTGAGCCTTCATGGCATTGCTTTTCTGGTTCATTGCAATGGTCTGTGACTCTGATAAACTGTTTAATCTCTTTGAAACATTAGCCATTTGTTTTAATTTTGGTTATTAGTGTTAATTTTAGAATCTTTATTCCGCCCCAAAAATACTTTTTTTGATTATGAATTGTTTATTATTTGACCAATTAAGTATAAAAAATTTATTAACATGAGCGATATCCTTGAAATTCTTAAGTATACCCTGCCTGCACTGATTGTTTTTGTTACTGCCTTCCTGTTAATCCGTCTTAATCTGCAAAATGAAGAAAAAAGAAGAAGGTATGAAATGTCAAGGGACAAAAAGGAAAGCATCCTGCCCTTAAGACTTCAGGCATATGAGAGATTGATTCTTTTTCTGGAAAGAATTGCTCCGGAAGCACTGGTTATGAGGGTTAGCCAGCAGGATTTGAATGTAAGCCAGACTTTTAATGAACTGGTATCTTCTATACGTACCGAGTATGAACACAACCTGGTTCAGCAGACATATATCAGTTCACAGGCATGGGACATGGTGAAAATGGCGAAAAATAATATGATTAAGCTTATTACAGAATCAGCAAAGGAACTTAAACCGGCAAACAGCGGGATGCTTCTGAACCGTCATATCCTTGAGAATGCAAATGAGATGAACGGGTCGCCCGTAGCGCCGGCCATTGAGTATTTGAAAAGGGAGGTAAGGGAATTATTTTGAAAATCATTTTTATTTAATCAGCTCGACACTCCTCTTCACAAACCTCACCAACTCCTCCCCTTTCAACATATTATTGGAAAGCAATGCAAGATCGATAAGTTGTTTAAGTACCTTGTTTTTGCTGCCAAAGTCTTCGAGGATTACTTTTTTTTCTGAATTGAATTCTTCAATTTTCTTCTGAACATCATTCAGCTTATCCTTTTCAGCCTGAGGGATATCGTCTTCTTTTTTAGCTTTCTGATCTTTCTGGAGTTGATCCTTTTCCTCATTCAGGGGAGAAATACTTTCTTCAATTTTCTTAAGTTTAGCCGAGAGCTTTTTGTTTTTATCCTCAACCATTTTCGTGATAAGAGGATGATTAGTATTTACCACCAGGTTGTAACTATCGGGGAATCCTCCGAACATACCGCCTCCTCCACTCATTGCGGCCATATCCTTCATACGACGCATATACTCCGACTGGGTTATCAATACCGGCTGGTCGTTTTCGGATAACGCTTCAAAATGTACCATAAAACCTTTACGGGTTTTCAACTGACTGTCGAATATAGCGCTCAAATCTTTCTTTTCCGATTCCTCCAGCTTGCTTTCCTTTATTTCTTCTTTCTCAATCAGCTTTTCAATCACATCAGAATCAACACGGATAAAACGAGCTTTTTCAAATTTCTGTTCTACCTGGTTGATAAAATGAGGATCGAGCTGTCCGTCAAAAACCAATACATCAAATCCCTTGTTCCTGGCAGCTTCAATAAAACCAAATTGCTCATCAACATTAGTGGTATATAGGTAAACAAGGGTTTTATTTTTATCCGTTTGGTTTTCAGTAATCAGGGTTTTATATTCATCAAATGTGAAATATTTACCTTCGGTATTTTTTAACAGTGCAAATTTCACTGCTCTTTCATAGAATTTCTCCTCCGTTATCATTCCATATACAATGAAAAGTTTCAGGTCATCCCATTTTTTCTCGTATTGCTGACGATCGGATTTAAAGATTTCCTCCAGCCGGTCAGATACTTTCTTGGTAATATGTGAGGATATTTTTTTAACGTTGGAGTCACTCTGCAGGTAACTGCGGGAAACGTTCAGTGGGATATCCGGCGAATCGAGAACCCCGTGAAGGAGTGTCAGAAATTCCGGTACAATACCTTCGACTGAATCGGTAACAAACACCTGGTTGCAATATAGTTGTATTTTATTTTTCTGGATTTCGAAA
>CAYGFI010000099.1:0-18739 GCA_964349045.1 uncultured Chitinophaga sp. | reverse complement strand
ACTGCAGGACGAAGAGGGAAGCAGGTGAAAAACCTGCACAGTGCCCGCTGCTGTGATCCTTAATGTTTTCGGGAGATTACTCCGCCACTGTACGTCTCAGACGTATGGGAAGGCCTCCGGAAAAAGGAAAGTCAGAAGACCTGCCAGTTTATGTCATATTTCAAGGCTTTCGGGAAAAAAGGCCGGAGACCAGATGATTACTTCATCAACTGTTTACTCCCCCGAACGAATGAATTACGACAGTTTAGTCAATTCATTATTAACCATTAAATTTGTAACCATGAAAAAAATTAATGTTTTAGTTGTCTCAATGGCGGTTGCCATATTTAGCCTGTCTTCATGCGATAAAGAGGAGAAAGTCACAAAAAGTGATGCTGTTTCATTCGAGGAAATTGTTGAATTGAATGCAGACGGATTTTACAATGGCTCAGATGGTTCAGGGGGTTTTACCAGTCTTAATGCAATTTTTAAAACATACTACAATAACGAATGGAAAAGCTGGTCGGGTTTTGCCGTTTCAAATCATACTGATAATCTTACTCCCGGTTATGAAAATCAGTACAGTTCGGTCACCGGATCCGGCGCCGGTCCTTCCGAAAAATACGGTGTGCTTTATTCCAATTCTGCCGATACGATCGAATTTATTATTCCTGCAAAAATCACCAACATAAGTATTTCCAATTCCACTTATACCTATTATACCATTAAAAATGGTAATGAATTCGCAAAGAAATTCGGTGGGGATTCAGGTAATGATCCTGATTATTTTGATCTTCATATTTCCGTTGTCAACAATAAAGGTATTCGTCAAACCTTTGATCCAATTCCTCTTGCCGACTACACTTTTGAAAATAATGAACTTGACTATATTTCAAAGGAATGGGAATATTACGATTTAAGTAACGCGGGTTATGTAAAATATCTTATTTTTAGCTTTGCTTCTTCCGACACTTCGGTCTGGGGAATCAATACTCCGAAATATGTCTGTATTGATAACCTGGTTAATGAATGGGTGGAGTAAGATATAAGTTTAAAGTTCAAAGTGTAAAGTTGAAAGGTAAAACCGATTTTAAATAATTTTCAAAACTTATTCCGGTTTATCGGGAGTTTCAAATTGAATAATCATTAAACTTCGGGAATTATCTATTTTGATTAATGAAGTCCGTTTCACTATATATATTTTTCACATTGATCTGGCTTTTTCCGGCAGTTCATTCACAGTTGCCTCACGGAGGAAAACCTTATCCTTATTCTTCATTGAAATCTGGTCTAAAACCAATTGTTCTGGCGGGTTTCGATATGCAACAGGCCATTGACGAATCCCTTTCTGAAGATGCTGTTTCAGGCAAAAAACCTTTCAGATTTGCCTGGAATTATTCACTTGAACTTACGCCTGAGAATTCCGGGGCATGGAACGAAATGCCCGACGGTAAGCGTGTCTGGCGGATACACCTGGTATCTGAAGGCGCTTACGGGGTTAATATCGATTTCAGCAAATACCGGTTGAATCCCGGATGCCTGGTTTTCATTTATCCTCCTTCCCAGGATTATTTTTTCGGGGGATTTAATTATCGGAATAACAACGAATCTCAAATCCTCCCTACATCTTTTGTAAAAGGGGAGGAACTTGTGATTGAACTCCAGACCGAACCCGGTATTACTGATTATGGCTCCCTTCAGATCGGTAGCCTGGCACATGCATATATTGATATTTTCAGCAAAAAAGAAAATAATTTTGGCCCTTCCGGGAGTTGCAATGTGGATATAAATTGTCCGGAAGGAGCTGACTGGCAATTGATAAAAAAATCAGTTTGTCGCATCACAGTTAAATCAGGATCGAATTCTGTTTTTTGCACCGGCACTCTCATTAACAACACGAAAAAAGATACAATTCCCTATATGCTTACTGCAAATCATTGTATAAACAGCGTGTCCAGGGCTAATTCAGCAATGTTTGTTTTTGATTACGAAGTTGACACATGTAAAATGACATACGTATCGGCATCATATTCCCTCGCGGGCTCAACTATGCTGGCAACTTCCGATAGCATCGATTTCACCCTGCTGCGATTATATGAAATGCCACCTGAAGTATATAAACCCTTTTACGCGGGCTGGTCAATATCAGATAATCCCGCATCCAATGCTGTATGCATCCATCATCCTGAGGGAGATGTAAAAAAAATCAGCATCGAAAATAATCCCGTTACAGCGGAATACCAGGATCCTGTTCCTTCTAATCTTGCATGGCTTTATAATGAGTCTGTTCCTCAGGCATTCTGGAGGGTAACTAAATGGGAAATAGGTACTACAGAGGGAGGATCATCCGGGGCGCCATTGTTTAATCAGAATAAGCTGATCGTTGGAAATCTTACAGGCGGCCAGGCAAATTGTACAAATCCGGTTAACGACTACTTTTCTAAATTTCACATGGGTTGGGACTATTACCCGAATTCGTCTAAACAGCTTAAATACTGGCTCGACCCTGTTAATTCAGGCATCACAAACCTTAAGGGCTTCGACCCATTTGGCGTTAATGATACCATACCAATCGATACAACCAAATATGCGGAGCATTTTACTTTGTTCCCGAACCCGACCGATGGTCTGGCGACTTTTGAAACTGACAGTCTTGACATTTCCGGAGGAATGCTTTCCATCTTTACTGTTACCGGGAAAAGAATGATTCAATACACAATTACCGATGAGCAAAGAATTACTTTTGATGTTTCCTTTCTGGAACAGGGGTTGTATATTCTCGAATTCAGTAAAGGGAATATCCGGGAAAGAAAACGTTTGCTTGTGATACAACACCAGAAATGAAAATAATCTTTGTTTTTCTGTTATTTCCCATAATATCTTGTTCATCACCCAATAAAACACCGAAGAAAGATGATTATGGTTCTTCCTTTGCAAAAGGATTTGAATTTCTTAATTATTCCGACCATCAGGAGATAATTGTAATAAATCCATGGCAAAAGGCCAAGGGGGAGAGTTTTTCGTATATCCTGACTTCCAATCCCGAATTGTTGCATGACTCTATCAGGACAAAAACAATAATTAAAACCCCTGTGGAAAGAGTCATTGTATTTTCCTCTACTCATGTCGGTTTTATTTCAGCATTAGGCAAAAGTTCAGGTATTGTGGGAGTTTCAGGTAAAGATTTCATAAGTGATCCGGTTGTCCGTTCCTCCCTCGAAAAAAAAGAATGTCTCGATATCGGATTTGCACCCAATATCGACTTTGAAAGTATTCTTATCCTTCGTCCCGATCTGGTTTTTCTTTACGGACTGGATCCATCGGTTGCCGGGCTGGTAAAGAGACTCGAAGAAACCGGAATCAAATCTGTTCTGGTCTCAGAGTTCCTGGAAGAACATCCTCTTGGAAAAGCTGAATGGATCAGGTTTTTTTCAGCATTTTTTACATGTGAAACATTAGGTGATAGTATTTATACTGAGGTTAGGAGAAACTACCTTACTCTGAAAGATTCTGTAACCGGAATCGATGAAAAACCTTCGGTTTTGGTTGGACTCCCATGGAAAGATACATGGTACATGGCCGGTGGAAGATCATTTACGGCAAAATTTATTGAAGATGCCGGGGGACAATATCTTTGGGCGGATAATTTAGCTACCGACTTTATTCCACTTGATCTGGAATCGGTATTTCAGAAATCTGTTAAGGCGGATATATGGATAAATACGGGAAATGCGGAGAGCCGTTCAGGTATTTTATCCGTAGATCCACGGTTTCAATATATACCTGCATTTCAGAAAGGAGCATTATTTAACAATAACCTCCGGCTTAATTCTACAGGAGGTAACGATTTCTGGGAATCAGGTACTGTCAGGCCGGACAGGATACTCAGAGATCTTGTCCTTATTTTTCACCCTGATAAATCCGGAAACCGGGACTTTTATTATTACAGGAAATTAGATTGATTTAACCAATGAATTATGGCGCTTTCAAATCCAGTCACTCCAAACTTTAGGCGCTTCAGGCACTATTTAATTCTGAAAATTCAGTACTTTTGAATCATAAAACAAATTAAAAAAATATGGCCAGTATCAGAACATTAAAAAAAGACCTTAATTACCTTTCCTACGAACTTCTCACCGAAGCCTTTGCATATAAGCATTTTCATACGGAAATGGAGGAGCAGAAATTCGATGAGGTTATCCGCAACCTGGTGAAACTCAGAAATGAGATTCTGGGTCAGATCAATCACCCGGAAACTTTTGAAAGTCCTGCAGAACAAAAACAGCACTACCGTAAGATTCATGAAGGTATGGTTAAGCTGGTTCAGGTAGTTGACGACCTGGATAAATAATACTCCACGTGTCAAATCCCGTGAAAAGGAAAAGTGATAAGTTCCGGATAATTTTATTGATCCTGCTTGCCTTTGTATTGTTCTGGACCGACCTGTCCATGGGATCAGCAAATCTTTCTTTCTCCAGGGTGCTCGATCTGTTATTTTCCTCCGGTCAGCAATCTACCGAATGGCTTACTATCCATATTTTCCGTCTTCCAAGAGCATTGACTGCTATATTTGTTGGAATTGCACTTTCCGTCAGTGGTTTGCAAATGCAGACAGTTTTCCGTAATCCGCTTGCCGGACCCTACGTATTAGGTATCAGCTCCGGCGCCAGTCTGGGTGTGGCTCTGGTAGTCCTGGGTTTTAGCGGTTATTTTGCAGGCAATGTGTTCTTTATTTCCGGTAACTGGCTCCTGGTGGCAGCCGCCTGGCTTGGTTCAGGAATGGTGCTTCTTCTGATCCTGTTGGTTTCATTCCGGGTAAGAGATATTATGACCCTTCTTATTCTTGGAATCATGCTGGCAAGCGGGATATCGGCTATCATCAGCATTCTTCAATATTTTTCGGGGGAGTCGGCCCTCAAAGCTTTCGTGATCTGGACCATGGGAAGTGTCAGCAATGTAAGCCGGGAACAGATACCGGTTATCCTTGGAGGGATCATCCCCGGACTTATTCTTGCCTTGCTTGTGGTAAAATCCTCAAACGCGATCCAGCTTGGAGAAAGTCATGCCAGAACCCTGGGTATAAATATTATCAGGTACCGTACTCTGGTTTTTATCAGTACCAGTCTTCTAACCGGAACGGTAACAGCTTTTTGCGGACCTATTGGATTTATAGGGATTGCCGTACCTCATATCTGCAGGATGATCTTTCAGACCTCGCGTCAGGGAATTTTACTGTTATCCTCTATATTTGCAGGCGCTTCTCTAATGCTCATCAGCGATATTATTTCACAACTGCCCGGGTCAGAATCAATTCTTCCTGTAAACGCTGTTACATCTCTTTTGGGGATTCCTGTTGTAGTCTGGATTATTTTCAGAAAACAAAAACTAATCGCCGCCTGATATGAAGGATTCAACGTTTATTATACGGTTGGAAGGGGCTGTGGTCGGCTTTCATAAGAAAAATGAAGATATTCTTCTTCTTGAAAACCTGAATCTTAAAATCAAAAATGGAGAATTAACAGGGCTGATTGGGCGTAACGGAGCAGGAAAGAGTACTTTGCTGCGCTGTATTGTACGTTTACAGTATCTTTTACAGGGAACGATATATATTAATGATCAGTTCATTGAAAAAATTCATCCTAATGAATTATCCCAGATTCTTTCGTATGTATCCTCCGGCTTTGAACATACTGAAACTATGACCGTTAGTGAGTTGGTGAGCCTGGGAAGGTTCCCGTATACCAACTGGATCGGAAAGCTTTTACCATCCGATATTGAATTAATTGAGGAAGCAATGGCAAGCGTCGGAATAGAATATCTTTCAAACCGGAAAATCAGTGAAATCAGCGATGGTGAGCGGCAAAAAGCCATGATTGCCCGCACCCTGGCCCAGAACACCCCGTTGATTGTACTGGACGAACCAACTGCATTCCTCGATCTGCCTTCAAAATATGATATTATAAGTATTTTATACGAACTGACCCGTAAGGGAAAAACGGTTATCTACAGTACACATGATCTGAATATCGCACTTCGTTTTAGCGACAAAGTATGGCTGATTGATGATAAGACCATTCACGACGGATCTCCGGAAGATCTCATACTGGATAAAACTATCGCCGGCATTTTTGAGTCTGACAAAATATTCCTGAACGGTATGACCGGTGATTTTGAACTCAGAAAACAATTTGATAAAAAACTATGTCTCAGTTGTGATGTGCAAAACCTGTATTACTGGACCCGACAAGCCCTTCAACGATCAGGTTATGAAATAGTTGAATATGATAAGGCCCTTCAGCTGGTAACCGTTGAAATAATTAACAACAAAATTATTTGGAAAATTCAGCGATTTAATGAAATTTTAGTCTTTGAAAGCATTTATGATATGCTTTCAGCATTATATTAAAGTTAGCACAGAGTCACAGGTTATAATATAAAAAAAATGAAATCTATTAAAAAAACAATCGCCTATTTCTTTGCCATTCTGGTGCTGATTTTTGCAATCATCGCTATTTTAGGAATCTGGGATGTAATTGAACTGGATAACCTTCTGAGAAAGATGTTCGGCTCAGTACTGGTAATAATGGCGGCAGCAACGGTTATCGTTTTTCTTTTCGGGGTTTTGATCAGGGATAATTCTGACCATGAATAGTAAAAAAAAAATCATGATTTGAAAATTCTTCGTTTAATAATTTTTTACATGGTAACCCGGACCATGTGACTGACTATTCTGTTAATCCCATGATTTTATCTGCATTTGTTTTATTATCGTAAGACTGTAATATTTTCACCCTCTTATCGAATACTTTGGGATCAAAGTTGATAGCAATTAGTTTGTTAATTATCCCTGTCAATTCACTATCACTCTTTCCAACCTCAGCAAGCTCTCCAAGTTTGTTACCCTCGGTCATTAATGAATTCACAACCACAAACCTTCCCTTGAAAAGTGAATTCAATAATTTAAGCTTTAATCCACTCCCCTGAAAAGTATAACAAAGATGAATATGGGCCTCATGCTGCAACCGGTCCATCTCAGTTTCGGAAGGGTTTGCAACCAAAACAACATTTTTATGTAATGCAATTTCTTTCCTGAGAAGGGTGGTAGGATTTTTTCCGGCAATTATAACCGGAAAATCGATATGAATCAAAATATTCCTTAAACAATGGATAACAGCAGATTCATTTTCTTCAACTTCCAGGTTTCCATGCATTAAAATAAATTCACCCTTTCCTTCAGATGAACTGATACTCCGGTTCGCATGAAATGCTCCAATAAGAATTGTTTTCCCATAATTCCGGTCAAAAAATGCAGCATCTGAATTCGAAATAGCCAGAATTTTGTCTGCAAAATTTAGAATTTTCTCAAAGCGTTTCAACTTCAGGCTTTCCAATAAAAAATAGAGCTGGTTTTTGAGATTTAATGCCGATTTTGAAAGATTTGCATAATATTCATGCTCAATATTGTGCATCCTTACAAGCTTCTGCTTACTCTTTAGCAAGGGATGATCCAGGTAGTAGCAACAATGAAGCCCCTCAAATAAAACAGGATACTCATCCCTTGAAAGGTTTTTCAGCAATTCCCGCGACTTTCTGGATTGCACAATATATGGAAGGATGGAAATCTGCGAAATCCAACCGGTTTGGCGGGGGTAATAATAAATCTTATCGCAAATCTCCCGGAGCGCCGGGGAGGAGGGACGGCCGTATTCAAAAACATGCAGAATTACGGATACTCCTGCTTCGTGGAGGGCTTTGATTTTATAGTAAACATCGATAACCCCGCCATAATCGGGTGGGAAAGGATTATTAAAAGATACTATATGAAGTTTTTCCAATTTTTGAAATAATTTGAAAGCCTTAAATTACATGAGATTTTGTAATTATAGCACCTGGCGATTACAAAAACGCGATAATATTGAATATATTTTAAATTGAGTATCGGCAATCATGAATAATTTGGGAAATGAAAAATATCAACGTTAAATTGTGTTAAAAAACCTAATTTTATGCAACAAAAAATAACTATTACCGTATTCATGTCATGAAGTTAAAATATAAAATTAGAAGTTTGATAATTAAAATTTGGCACAGAAATTGAATAGGAAAATATAGTTAGTAGTAGGTTTTTTCATAGATAGTTTTAGGGTTAGTTAGTTTAAAGTGTCATCATGTGAATGATGACACTTTTTTTTTGTTTCTGCCTGCTTTTTTAAATCGATGGTTATCTTTGCAATCAAAATAACACATCCCCTTAAAAAATGAGAAAACTGGAAGAAAAAATAATCCATGCAATTCAGGAAGCAATAGTAAAACTTTACGGAAAAGAGGCTGATAAAAATTTGCTGCAATTACAAAAAACCAAAAAGGAATTTAAGGGTGATTTCACGCTGGTTGTTTTTCCATTACTGCGGTTCTCGGGCAAAAATCCCGAACTGACTGCAAATGATCTGGGACATTATATTAAAGAAAATCTGTTGGAAGTTTCCGGTTTTAACGTGATAAAAGGATTTCTCAATATCGAGATCAGCGGACATTATTGGTTGTCCTTTCTTTCGTACGCTGCAAAAGATGATAATTATGGATTTTTTCCTGCAAAGGATAATGAAGAGAAAATGATGGTCGAATATTCATCCCCAAACACAAATAAGCCATTACATCTGGGACATGTGCGCAATAACCTGCTTGGTTTTTCGATTGCCCGCATCCTGGAAGCCAATGGTAACAAGGTGATAAAAGTAAACCTGGTAAACGACCGCGGGATACACATATGCAAATCGATGCTTGCATACACCTGCTTTGGTTCGGGTGAAACACCCACATCCCCCGAAAAAATAAAAGGAGACCACCTTGTAGGAAAATATTATGTGAAGTTTGATCAGGAATTAAAAAAGGAAATTGAAACTCTGGTGATTAAGGGCATGAGCAGGGAAGAAGCTGAAAAAAAATCTTCCCTGATGGCAGGCGCCCGTGAAATGCTTCTAAAGTGGGAAGCTGGTGATAGAGAAACAATTAAACTCTGGAAGATGATGAACGGCTGGGTTTATGAAGGCTTTGACGAGACCTATAAGAATCTGGGCGTTGAATTTGACCGGATGTATTACGAATCGGAAACCTATAGCCTTGGTAAAGCTTTAGTATTCGAGGGTTTGGGAAAAGGGGTTCTGTATAAGAAAGATGACGGCTCAGTTTGGGTAGATCTTACCGGCGACGGACTCGACCATAAACTGTTACTCCGATCTAATGGTACAACGGTTTATATGACACAGGATATTGGTACAGCGCATCAGCGATTCAAACAATACAAGATCAGTAAACATATTTACGTAGTGGGAAATGAACAGAATTACCATTTCCAGGTATTAAGCCTGGTTTTAAAGAAACTGGGATTTGATTGGTTCAACAGGATTTTCCATCTGTCATATGGTATGGTCGAATTGCCCCAGGGTAAGATGAAATCCCGCGAAGGTACTGTTGTGGATGCGGATGACCTTATCAGTGAAATGATAGGAACTGCCCGGCAAATGTCGGAGGAACTAGGAAAACTAGGCGAATATCCTGATGAAGAAAAAGAAAGAATTTACCGGCAAATAGGACTGGGCGCACTCAAATATTTTATTTTAAAAGTTGAAGCAAAAAAGAATATGATGTTCGATCCCCGTGAATCGATAGATTTCAATGGTAATACGGGCCCTTTTATTCAGTATACATATGCCAGGATTCAGTCAGTTCTTCGAAAATCGGAGGAAATGTCGGAGTCGTCAGTTGAACATGCACCTCTGAATGAAAAGGAAATTGAACTCGTTAAAATGGTTTATGAATTTCCGGAAACAGTTCTTGCTGCCGGTGATACTCTGAATCCGGCCCTGATTGCCAATCATCTTTTTGAACTGGCAAAGGAATACAATCAATTTTACCACGAACATCCGATCCTAACGGCAGAATCGAAATCTACGATAGTTACAAGATTGGAATTGTCAAAGCTTTGTGGTGAGGTAATCCGCAAGGGTATGTATCTGTTGGGGATTGATGTCCCGGAAAGAATGTAAGAGGGAGTTCATAAAGCTTGTAAAGTTTGTAACGTCCATAAAGTAAACTCCAAACTCACACTCAAACTCAAACTCCACTCTCTAATAAATATCTTTCCTCGCCGCCAATAACGTGTTTTTCAATAGCGACACAATCGTCATCGGTCCCACACCTCCCGGAACCGGAGTGATATAGCTGCATTTCGGAGCCACTTCATCAAAAAGGACGTCGCCATGCAATTTATACCCCGATTTGGTCTGTTCTGAAGGTAAACGGGTTGTGCCAACATCAATAACCACCGCACCCTCTTTAACCATATCCGCTTTTACGAATCCCGGACTGCCAATGGCTGCTATCAGTATATCAGCCTGTCGGGTAATTTCCGCAATATTGGGGGTGCGGCTGTGACATACAGTAACCGTGCAGTTTCCGGGTTTGGCTTTTTGCGATAGTAGAATACTGATAGGCCTGCCAACAATATTACTCCTGCCAATTACAACACAGCGTTTTCCTGAGGTTTCGATATTATAACGTGAAATGAGTTCCATAATACCAGCCGGAGTGGCGGAAACAAATGCCGGCATACCAAGTACCATTCTTCCAAGGTTCACGGGATGAAAACCATCAACGTCTTTTTCAGGGTTAACAGCTTCAATAACTTTATTTTCAGAAATATGTTTGGGCAGGGGGAGTTGAACGATAAAACCATCGATATCTGAATTGTTGTTTAGTTCCTTTACTTTTGCAATTAGCTCAGCTTCGCTTACGGTGTCTTCAAAACGGATAAGTGTTGATTCAAAACCTACAGCAGCACAATCTTTCACTTTGTTACTCACATATGTTTCACTTCCTCCGTCGTGTCCGACAAGGATGGCAGCCAGGTGGGGTCTCTTTTTGCCATCCAGAATCATTTTATGAACCGTTTCGGCAATTTCCTGTTTGATAATTGCAGCAGTTTGTTTCCCGTCAATAAGTTGCATAATGCTATTTTAAAGAATTTAACGTCTCATCATAGGATTTCGCATCATGCGAGCCATATTTTTGCCTCCGCTCATCATTTTCATCATCTTACGGGTTTCTTCAAACTGTTTGATAAGCCGGTTTACTTCCTGGATGGTCGTACCACTGCCGTCTGCAATACGTTTCCTGCGGCTGCCATTTAAAAGATCAGGCTCTTCACGTTCAGCAGGGGTCATTGACTTAATAATGGCTTCGATGCTTTTGAAGGCATTATCATCGATATCAACATCTTTAAGGGCCTTTCCGATCCCGGGTATCATACTGGCCAGATCTTTGATGTTACCCATTTTCTTGATCTGGTTTATCTGGGTAAGAAAATCATCAAAACCAAACTGGTTCTTCGCGATTTTTTTCTGAAGCTGGCGTGACTGTTCAGTATCAAATTGCTCCTGGGCTTTCTCTACAAGTGTGACGATATCTCCCATCCCCAGGATCCTGTCGGCCATACGTTCCGGGTAAAACATATCCAGCGCATCCATTTTTTCACCGGTTCCCACGAATTTAATGGGTTTGTTCACAACCGATCGTATTGACAGGGCCGCTCCACCCCGGGTATCACCATCGAGTTTAGTAAGTACAACTCCATCGAAATTCAGTCGATCGTTGAATTCCTTTGCTGTATTCACGGCATCCTGTCCCGTCATGGCATCAACAACAAACAGAATTTCATCCGGCTGAACGGCCGATTTGATGGCTGCAATTTCATTCATCATATCCTCATCCACTGCCAGCCGTCCGGCTGTATCGATGATTACAAGATTATAACCAACAGTTTTTGCGTGCTTCACTGCGGCTTTAGCTATTTTTACCGGGTCGTTATTACCTTCTTCGGTATAAACGGGTATATCGATCTGTCCTCCAAGTATTTTCAGTTGTTCAATTGCAGCAGGGCGGTATACGTCACCGGCAACCAGCAGAGGGCTGCGGGCTTTTTTGTTCTTCAGGTACTTTGCAAGTTTACCAGAGAATGTTGTTTTACCTGATCCCTGTAATCCGGCAATCAGGATAACGGCCGGATTTCCTTTAAGGTTAACTTCAACACCCGAACCACCCATCAGGGCCGAAAGTTCGTCGTGAACGAGTTTTACCATCACCTGTGATGGTTTTAGAGAGGTAAGTACGTTCTGTCCCAACGCTTTTTCCTTTACAGTATCGGTAAAGGTTTTGGCAATTTTATAGTTAACGTCGGCATCGAGCAGCGCTCTTCTGATATCTTTTAAGGTCTCAGCAATGTTGATCTCGGTAATGCTTCCCTGTCCCTTTAGTATTTGAAAGGATTTTTCTAATCTTTCCGATAAATTCTCAAACATATTCCAATTTTATTAGCGGCAACAAAAATATAGAAAATTGATTGAAGAACCAACAGTTAGTTAAGGCATATACAGTAATAACCGGATATAGATTTAAAGCGTAAGGGCGAAATGGCGCCAATAGAAATATTTAAATAGCAATTTGTTATTTTTGACCGATAAAAATTACAAAATTATATACTAATCTATTATTGCATTTTCCTTGCACCCTTGCGTCCTGGCGCTTAACTTTTCTGATTGTATCGCTTAATAATAAAACATTTTATTAACAGATGGTTAATTCTTTCAATTTGCAAAGAATGGATGATGCCAAATTATTACTACTTTTAAACAAAATTTCCAACTGATGGACAGATTCAGAGAACAAATGCATGAGGGGGAGGATTTCAGGCAAGTTCTTGAACGTTTCGAGGATATGGTTGAACGGAAATCAGCCTATTTTTTTGATGTAGAAGAATTTGAATTGATTATCGATTATTATCTCGATATCCGCAATTTCAAAAA
This sequence comes from uncultured Chitinophaga sp., assembly GCA_964349045.1. GTDB lineage: Bacteria > Bacteroidota > Bacteroidia > Bacteroidales > JACJXF01. Next base: position 5,900 of record CAYGFI010000099.1, on the reverse strand, counting down.
AGCCTACGAAGCTGTTGAGATTGCAGGAAAACAACATCCCGGTTCAAGTGAGATTACTATAAAACATATTCAGATATTTCTTGAAACAAGTCAGCCTTCCAAAGCAATCGACAAACTCAAGGAAATTCCTGATTGGGATTTGGATAATTCAGAGATTTATCTGCTTCGGGGTACTGCTCTGGCCCAGTTAGGAAAGATCCCTGAAGCTGAGAAGCAATTTGATATTGCACTGGGTAAAACAGAGGATGAAAAAGTTGAGATACTTATTAATATTTCCATGGCCTTTGAGAATGCCCGGAAATTCAATCTCGCCATCAAATACCTTCGCATAGCTTATGCTTTGGAGCCTGATAACCTTACCATTCTTTACGATCTTGGATTTTATTATGAACGGATGCATGAATATGCTACCAGTATTGAGTTTTACAACAAATATCTCGATGAAGATCCTTTTTCCGACAATGTATGGTATAACCTGGGTGTTGTGTATTATAAAATCAATCAGCCCAAAAACGCTCTGGAAGCATACAATTATGCCATCGCGATCAATCCTTCCTATGCCTCAGCCTATTTTAATAAAGCAAATATTTACGCCAACGATTCTGATTTTGTAAACGCAATCGCGGTTTATCACGATTTTTTAAGCCTCGAGGATGACCATGTTCAGGGATGGTGCTACCTGGGTGAGTGTTACGATCAGATTGATGCCTATGATTTGGCATTAAAAACATATAAAAAAGTAATAGAACTTGATAATTCCTTCCCGGAAGGGTGGTTTGGAGCCGGGCTTGCCTATCTGGCGCTCGGAAACAACAGGGATGCAATATCATATCTGCTCAAGGCAATTGAACTGGAGGATGAAAATTCCGATTACTGGTTCCATCTCGCTGAATGTTACGAAAGTACCGATGCCATTCAGGAAGCAATTAAATGTTATAAGCAAACCCTTTCGCTTGACCCAAAGGATGCTCAGGCCTGGTATAACATCAGTAAAATTTATTTTAACCAGCAAGACTACCTGACAGCAATTGAAACGATCAGCGAAGCCTTTATTATTAATACTGAAGATCCTGAATTACTTAGCCTGGAAGCAGCTTGTTATTTCCGTCTTAATGGCTGGACATATGGTTTAATTTGCCTTCAAAAGGCTGTACTCATTGACGATAAAGTAACGGAAGATTTTTTCAAACTCTTTCCAGAGGGATTGAAAAATAAAAAAATTCAAAAACTTCTGAAAAACCCAAATAAAGATTTTCAAAATGAATTGTAAACTTCCTTTTCTGCCTGAACGCAAGGTAAAGGACAGGGACTCAGGATTAACCATGATGATGGATAAAGGACTGAGCCTTATTGAAGCAGAAAGCTTTATTCAAAGCAGCGCCGAATTTACTGACCTGGTTAAGTTTGGATTTGGAACCGCTTTAATCAATAACCAGTTGAAAGAAAAAGTACAGCTTTATAAAAAAGCCGGATTGAAACCCTACTTTGGAGGTACTCTTTTTGAACTTTTTATTATACGGGGGATGTACGATGAATACCGGCAGTTTGTTTCCAAATCGGGACTTGAGATGGTGGAAGTTTCTGATGGTTCTATTTTATTGGAACATGATGAGAAACTTGAATACATTCAAAAATTAAGTAAGGACTTTACAGTGCTTTCTGAGGTAGGATCTAAAGTCAAAAATGTGGAAATTCCACCTGAAGAGTGGGTGAAATATATGAAAGAGGAACTGGCAGCCGGAGCCTGGAAAGTAATTGCCGAAGCACGTGAAAGCGGAACTATCGGAATCTATAATTCAGATGGGTCAGCAAATACCTTTCTGATTGACGATATTATTAAACATGTTTCCGTGGATAAAGTTTTATGGGAAGCTCCCAATAAACCGCAGCAGGTTTGGTTTATTAAACTGCTGGGTGCAAACGTAAACCTCGGAAATATTGCTGCCGGCGAAGTGGTTGCTCTGGAGACCCTGCGACTCGGATTAAGAGGTGATACGCTATTTGATTTCCTGCCAGGGCAATTTCAAGGCAGAAAATTACAGGATTAGTTTTTTGATAAGAAAAAAATGTACGGTTTAATAGGATATCCCCTGAGCCATTCCTTTTCAAAAGAGTTTTTCACAAAGAAATTTGCTGCAGAGCAAATCCAAAACACGGAGTATCATAACTTCCCGCTTACTGACATAAATGAATTTCCGGGACTGATCAAATCACTGCCGGAACTTCAGGGACTCAACGTTACCATACCCTACAAAGAGAAAATCATACCTTATCTTGATCTGGTCGATCCGGTTGCTGCTGAAATCGGAGCGGTGAATACAATCAGATTTGAAACTGACGGGAAAAAGAAAATTTTAAAGGGATACAATTCGGACACTTATGGTTTCAGGCGATCCCTCGAAGAAATATTGCCCGTTAATATGAAAATTGAAAAAGCCCTAATCCTTGGAACCGGCGGCGCTTCCAAAGCAGTTGCATGGGTTTTAAAACAAATGACTATTCCATTTGATTTTGTCAGCGCCAGTTCAAAATCCGCACTGGCATACACGGATTTAACCGAAGAAATTATCGGGAATTGCCAGCTTATTGTGAATACAAGCCCCCTCGGAACATATCCCAAAATTTTAGAATGTCCTGCAATTCCCTATGATTTTATAAATGAATCTCATGTTTTATTTGACCTGGTATACAATCCCGCACTAACATTGTTCTTGAAAAAAGGGCAGAAGCAGGGAGCCAAAATCAGTAATGGATTAAAGATGCTTGAATACCAGGCATTAAAATCCTGGGAGATATGGAACTCATTTTAATATTAATATTTACCCTTGACAATGAAACAGAGAATTATACGTAATATCCTTCTACCAGGGCTGTAAGCCCGACATATTATAACACAGGGCAACGCCCTGTGATAAACAGGGCAACGCCCTGTGATAAACAGGGCAACGCCCTGTGAAAAAGAGGGCGCAGCCCTGTAAAAAAACTAAATCCATGCAAGCCCCCGAACTCTGGACCGATCGTTACAAAGTACATTCCTATCATTCCGACCGTTTCGGAAAACTCAGAATAAACGTTATAGCCGGTTTTCTGCAGGAAAGCGCCTGGTTACATTCAAATGCATGTGGAATAGGGTATAAGGACCTTCTTAAAATTGGAAAACTATGGATTTTATCAGGACTTAAGATTAAAGTCGATAGATATCCCGCCTGGGGAGATGAACTGGTAATGAATACCTGGGGTAATGAATATGAAGATCCTTTTGCATTCAGGGATTTTGAACTCCTCGACAGTTTTGGCAATCAGGTTATCTGTGGCAGCACCAGCTGGCTTCTGATTAACGCATCGAACCACAGACCTGTTCGCATAACTTCCGAATATCAAAAAATTCCAGGGAGAGCAGTAAGTTCAGGTTGTGGAAAACCTGAGAGAATTCAATCCTATATTGAGAAAGGAATGGAAAAGATCAGAAGGGTTAATACTTCGGATATTGACATTTATCAGCATGTAAATAATGCGAAATATGTGGAATACTGTACAGATCTGATTCCCGGTGAACTTTTTAATGAGGCTGAAGCAGAAGAGATTACCATAAATTACCTTAGCGAAAGTCTGCCGGAAAATGAACTACGGATCAATATGATTCACAAGGGGCTATTAAATATCCGGTTTTCAGCATATAATGAAACACTGAAGCGCGATGTTTTCCGGGCAATTTTCCTTTTCAGAAAAAAATCGATTCATTAAGAAGATGAAATCTGTTTTCGGGTAAGATGATATTATTATACCTGACTTCACTAAGGAATAATCCTTTCCCACTAACAGAAGTTCCTGCTGAGGCTCTGTCTCTTTTCACGATGATATCTTCCATCATCGTAACCGGGATTTTATGAGTTCCTATTTTAAGCATCGTACCTGTAATAGCTCTGACCATATTTCGTAAAAAACGATCTGCAGTAATCCGAAACACGAGTAAATCGGTGTTAATCTGTCTCCACTCAGCTTCCCGCACATCACAGATCGTGGTTTTATTATTCCCGTGTAACTTGCTGAAACTGGCAAAATCCTTATGCTTCAGCAAAATCTCGCAAACTTTGTTCATCGCTTTAATGTCGAGAATATGTGGATAATGCAGTGCGAAATCCTCAAGAAATGGATTTTTTGAGGTTGATATAAGGTAATGATATGTTCTTGAAATGGCATCGAATCGGGCATGTGAATCCTTATGTACCGGTACGATATCATGAATAATAATGTCTCTTGATAAAAACCGGTTCAGTTTATACACAAGATTTTCAATATTTTTCTTTTCGGGGGATTCGCAATCGAAGTGAGCAATAAAGTTTATGGCATGAACCCCTGTATCGGTTCTTCCGGCGCCGGTGACACAAATCTTTTCTTTCAGAATAAGTTGCAGGGCAGTATTCAACTCACCCTGAACTGTCGTTTTACCGGGTTGCGCCTGCCAGCCCTGATAATTTGTTCCTTTGTAGGAGAGTATAATGAAATAGCGATTCAATTAGTTAAATATTTTTTCTGTCATAAATTAAAATTCAATTCCAATGTGCAATGCTGCAATATTGGATCTGAATCTTTGTTCATAGAATTTATATTCTAAAACATCAGAAAATGTTAATTGATAGGCACTGTTATCTTCATGCGACCTGGATACGATCAGATTATGATTTGACTGAAACCTGACATTTGAAAACAAAGAGATTTTCGATCCTAATTTATAATTCATACCCGCTTCACAGAACCACCCGCCTCTCTGACTTTTATGAAGAACCTGTTTCAGTAAACCTTCATTTGGATCTTCCGGATCAATTGATTCAGGATCAAAGATTTCCGACCTAACTACAAAACCGGTTTCCTTTCCAAAAGCAATTGATGGAGAGATGATATTCCCCGGAATTTTATATTTCAGTAACAATGGAACCGAAAGTGTACCCGACTTAATCTTCATACTGTTATAACCCGGCAGTCTGATGGATCCCTGGTTGTAAATTATTGTATTTGTCGTCAATTCAATCTGGAATGATAACCTGTCATTTATTCTGGGAATAGGTATATTACAAAAGATGCCTGCCAGAATGGATGGAACGATATCAGATTGCACAGAAGATTCAAAAGCTGTTGTTAATGTATCAGTTCTGATGGTGGATTCCCAGAATTTTATATTCGATAACTGAATTCCCGTCAATACCCCAAAGGAAGGCTTTGCTAATTTTAAATTCTTCTCATAAATGATACAATCATTTCCCGAACAGGTTTCATTTATATAGGCTTTAGTAATATTTATCAGTGACTTTTGAGTGTATTTAACACTATCCACCAGATTCTTAACTTTCTCGGAATCACTAAAAACCGAATTCAATGTATCTTTATAAAATTCAATATTTACCCTGGTATTTGAGCGATCAGAATATTTAACAGAAAAAAGATGAGTTGTGCTTTTACTATTAGACAATTTATATAAACTATCATAGGCAATAGGAATAAATGCTCTTTGATTCAGCAATCCGATTAAATTCCCCCTATCTTTTTCGAGATAAAATGACATTTCATTGTTTTTCCAATAATGATAGAGGTTTACTTTTCCTTCCAGGAGTACATCGGTAAATACTTTCCTGTATTCAGAATTACGTAATACTTCTTGAGAACTATAATATTTATCCCCGGTAAACCTGAAAGATTTAATATCTCCGGGATAATATCGGGTAGCTTCACTTTTTTTATTCTCTTTAAAAAGGCAGAGTTTCGAATTCCGGTTACCTCCTCCATCGTTTATCAGACCAATTAAAGTATCGTTTTCAAGGGATATTATATAGCCGTTTTTATAATTTAGCTGTCCTTTTACACCAGGTGAATATGTAATAAGCGCTATTATAACTGTTGTCTTT
>CAYGFI010000098.1:0-18834 GCA_964349045.1 uncultured Chitinophaga sp. | reverse complement strand
AGAAAAAAACCTACTCCTGCCTGAATAAATCCACCATACATCCCCACGAAAAAGAAAATTATCATCTGTACCCAGAGTGTAACAGGAGGATTTCCCTCATGACTCTTTATCCATCGTGAAGGTTTCAACAGGATCAGGAGAAACATCAGGATCAGTAAGATGGCGATTGCCATCTGCATTGCCTCCTCATTCACATCCACAGCAATCAGTGCACCAATCAAAGCTCCGATAACTGATGGAACAACTATTTTTAGCGCTGAAGGAAAATCAAGCAGGTCTTGCTTTTTAAAACTGAAAACTCCAACCAGGCTCTGAAGCAGGATGCCAATTCTGTTAGTACCATTTGCAACCGGCGCCGGAAGTCCGAATGCCATAAAAAGCGGAAGTGTAAGAAGTGACCCGCTTCCGGCCAGGGTATTAATAAAACCTGCAATAATACCCGCTCCGATCAGCATCAGTATCTGGTACCATTCCATTTATTTAATTCTTAAAATAAATCTATTTCGACAAATTGATGTTTACTCACTTAATAAATGTTGAAATACCCTTCGGCATTACACAGAATCAAAAAAATGTATCATGCAAAACGGATTGAAACCCGGATAATTCTTAAGGGTTTTTCTAATTTTTTGTTTTGCTGTTAGTATTTTGCCATTTGTCTTTTATATTGAGCCAATTATTATCCTGAAGTATACTGATAACGGCCTCTTTTAATAATGAAGTAAAGTTCTTTTCTTTAATAACATACTCTTCGATACCGAGCTTAATCAACTCCAAAACTGCATTTCCGCTTTTTTGTCCGGAAAGAATGATAACCGGGACATTCGCATTAACTTTTCGTATCTCCTTCAGAATTTCCAGTCCTCCTAATACCGGTTTATCTCCCTGAACAAATATATAATCGAGAATAACAATGTCGGGGTTCATATCCATTTCCAACAAAGACTCTTCTCCATAGCTGAAACACATAACATCTATTTTTAAAGTCTTGAGTTCAGCTTTAATAAGTTTTTGTATCAAAAGATCATCATCAACAACAAATATCAGTGGAAGTTTTCTCATCAAATATAACTTTTCTAAGATACAAACATCGGGAGGTCTTTCATCAGCTTGTTGACTTGGGTGCGTACTTTCTCAATAACGGATGAATTATTAATATTGGTGATAACTTCATTCATCAGATCAACAATTACAGGAATTACGTCCTCTTTAATTCCCCGTGTTGTTATAGCCGGAGTTCCGACCCGAATACCGGAAGTCAGGAAAGGAGAACGGGAATCAAAGGGCACCATATTTTTATTTACCGTAATATCTGCAAGAACCAGGGCCTTTTCAACCTCTTTCCCGGTAACATCAGGTACCTTGGTTCGTAGATCAATCAGCATGGAATGGTTATCGGTACCTCCCGATACTACTTTATATCCCAGTTTAACAAAACTCGCTGACATTACTTTAGCGTTTTTTGTAACCTGTTTCTGATATACTTTGTATTCCGGTTGAAGCGCTTCACCAAATGCCACTGCTTTTGCAGCAATAATATGTTCCAGGGGTCCGCCTTGTATTCCGGGGAAAACAGCAGAATTCAATAAAGATGACATAAGTCGGATTTCTCCCTTTTTTGTTGCTATTTTCCAGGGATTTTCAAAATCTTTTCCTAACAGTATAATCCCTCCCCTGGGACCTCTTAATGTTTTGTGGGTTGTGGATGTAACGATGTGTGCATATTCCAGGGGATTATCCAGTAAACCTGCTGCAATCAGGCCGGCAGGATGAGCCATATCAACCATGAAAACAGCGCCGATGGCATCAGCAAGCTTTCTCATTCTCGCGTAATCCCATTCCCTTGAATAGGCTGATGCCCCGGCAATGATCAGTTTGGGTTTCTTTTCGAGAGCAATCTTCTCCATCATGTCATAATCAACCATTTCGGTCTGCTGGTCCAGACCATAAGAAATAGCATTATATAAAATACCTGAACTGTTTACCGGTGATCCATGAGAAAGATGACCGCCGTGCGAAAGATCCAGACCCATGAATGTATCTCCGGGTTTCAGACAAGTCAGAAAAACTGCCATATTAGCCTGTGCGCCGGAATGTGGCTGAACATTGGCATATTCGGCTTTATATATTTCCTTAAGCCGGTCAATGGCAAGTTGTTCAGCTTCGTCAATCACTTCGCAACCACCGTAATAGCGGTTTCCGGGGTAACCTTCAGCATATTTATTGGTTAAAACAGAACCCATTGCTTCCATAACCTGCTGGCTTACGAAGTTTTCTGATGCGATAAGTTCAATACCCCGTTTCTGACGGTCTTGTTCCCTCCTGATAATTTCAAATATTTGCAGATCTCTTTTCATGATTTGATTATTTATACCTCAAATTTAGGTTTTTGATTTAGATTTTTTCTATATGAATAAGAATAAAAGATAACTAATCAATTCCACCTGGTGTGCAATTGATTAAATTATTCATCACTAAACTGCACCAACAATTTCCTGTACATATTAAATATCCTGGCTTTTGAAACAAAACCGATATAGATTTTCCCATCAGTTACAGGTAGGTTCCATGCTCCTGAATCTTCAAATTTCTGCATCACATGTCCCATGGGCTCACCCGGAGACACAACTGCCGGAGGTGAAACCATCAGATCGGCAACCAGGGTAGAATCGTATAATTCATGATTAAATATGATTCCCCGTACATCATCCAGCAGGATAATCCCTTCAAGGTTGCCATTTTCATCAACCACCGGAAAAATATTTCTTTTCGACTTGGAAATCAGCTTTACAAGGTCGCCTAAGGTTGCACCGGGACTGATAATCTTAAGATCTCTTTCAATAACCGATTCCAGATTAAGCAAAGTCAGAACAGCTTTATCCTTGTGATGGGTGATCAGATCACCGCGACTGGCCAGGCGCTCAGTATAAATTGAATGATGCTGAAAAGAATAACTGGTAAGATATGATATAGCAGCAGTTAATAATAAAGGGATAAACAGACCGTAACCACCTGTTATCTCCGCAATTAAAAAGATTGCAGTAAGAGGAGCATGCATTACACCTGCCATTACTCCTGCCATACCAACAAGGATAAAATTTCGTTCTGATACACTGGTAAAATGGAATATGTTTAGACTTTTTGAAACCATGAATCCCAGTATCCCTCCCATAAACAATGATGGTGCAAATATTCCTCCAACTCCCCCGCTTCCATTTGTTACCGACATTGCAATAACCTTAAAAACTAAAACTAATCCCATATACAAAATAAGTATCCATGAATTACCGCGGAAATCATAGAATAAACTGTTATGGGTTAAATCCTGCACCTGTCCGGTAAGCAGAGCCTTTAACGAAATATATCCTTCACCAAAAAGTGGAGGAAACAACAAAATAAGAATTCCAAGAATTGATCCTCCAATCAGAAGTTTTCCATACGGATTTTTAAAGCGGGAAAAAACTCCCTCGATATAAAGAGTTCCTTTCGTAACATAAAGAGAAAAGAAGCCTGAAATTATCCCTAACAAAGCATAAAAAGGCAAATTACCCAATATAAAAGGATCCTGCAGGGAGAAATAGAAAATAGCCCCTTTACCCATAAGGAAATAGGAGACAGAAGCGCCGGTAACAGCCGAAATCATTAATGGAATCAAAGACCACATGGTCAGATCGAGCATAAGGACTTCGAGGGCAAATACCAGGGCAGCAATGGGAGCCTTGAAGATTCCTGCTATCGCGGCAGTTGCACCACAACCGAGCATAAGTGTTGTAGATCTGTAATCCATGTGGAAAAAATTCGAAATCCTGGAACCTATAGCAGAACCCGTAAGTACTATGGGAGCTTCCAGTCCTACTGACCCTCCGAAACCAACGGTAAGTGAACTGGCAATCATCGAAGAATACATATTATGAGCAGCCAGAATGCTTTTCTTACGTGATATGGCATAGAGAATCCGGGAAATCCCGTGCGAAATTTTATCCTTAACTAAATATTTTACAAAAATCACAGTAAGAAAAATGCCAATAAGAGGAAGGGCAAAATAATACCAGTTTACGCGATCGACATTGAAACCATGCACCAGTAAATCTTCAACCATGAAAATGAGATTTTTTAAAACCACAGCGGCCAATCCTCCAAAAACGCCAACAACAAAACTCAGAAGGATAACAAATCGTCTGGGCCCGAGATGTTTGTCGCGGAAGTTGATAATTGCTTTGTAAAATCTCAGGTTATTCACAGACGTAAAGGTAACAAGTGAGAAGCTATAATAAAAACTTCAACCCAAAAAATATAGAGCGAATTTTAAAACTGATTTTCAGATGTTTAAAAATTATTTTCGTGCATACACTATAAAACACTAATTTCGAACCAAAATTTTAAACACTAAGGATTACAATTTTTCGTTATCAGGATATGAATTGGCAGACTTATAAATTTTATCTGATTTTATTTATCTTCCTTTTCGGCGGAGGAGAAATTGACGCTCAGGATAATACTCCTCCTGAAAAACCTGTAATAAGTTACGTTACAGTTGATACATCAAATAATAACGTGAATATATTCTGGGAAAAAAGTCCTTCCCCTGATGTCATCCGATACAGATTGTATTATGAAGTCAAAACACCAAACGGTTATGAAGGAGTGAAGTTTGATTCCGTACCTGCGACAAGCAACAGTTATACTCATATAACATCAGGCTTATCAGGAATTCAGCCGATTCTCTACAGTGTAAGCGCAGTGGATGATGCAGGCAATGAAAGTATCCGTAAACCGGGTCTTCACAGCACAATTCACACTACGGTAACTTACGATTCATGTAATAGCAATCTTACTCTGCGATGGAATAAATACCAGGGATGGGGAAATAGTGTCAGTGGTTACCTTGTTTATGAGCGAAAAGAAAACGGATCGTTTGACACAATTGCAGGGCAAAATGCATCCGATACAAGTTTTGTTTTATACGAAATCCCGGAAAACAAACAGTTTCATTATTTTGTTGTGGGAGTCAACTTTAATACCCTGACTTCCTTTTCAAATATCGCCTCCAAATATACCTATATGCCTCTTCCACCTGAAGAATTGCATCTCGACTATGTTACGGTAACCGGTCCAAATACGGTTGATCTTCAGTTCAGATTTTCCGAATCAACAGCCATTACAGATTTTGCCTTATTAAAATCCAATAATGATTCAATGCAACGCGTGCCAGTGAAATCGTACCATAGTATAAATTCATCACCTCAAATCATTTCCGATTCTATCTTAACTTCGAAAGAAAAATATTTCTACCGGATCGGGGCCTTGAATACGTGTGGGGTTGTAATCAGTACCTCTAATCTGGGAACGAATATATTGCTTTCCGGAAGTTATAATGATAAAGAAAACCTAGATACCCTGTTTTGGAATTCTTACAACGGATTTCCTCACGGAACAGATTATTATGAAATATTCCGGCTCGATACTGACGGAAACTCAATATTATTAGGTACTTTAGATGCAATGGGAACAAGGTATATCGATGATCTTTCAACCATTATGGGACAGAATTACACAGGAAAAATTATTTACCGGGTTCGGGCTGTTGAAAAGGGAACTTTAAACCAATCATTTTCCAATTTCCTCGAAATACAAGTCAAATCCGAAGTCTGGAAGATACCTAATGCCTTCACTCCCAATGGAGATGGTAAAAATGATATCTTTACCCCCCAATTAACCTTTTTCCCCAACATCTATCTTTTTCTGATCTATGACCGCAACGGATTTATTGTCTTTGAGTCCACAAGTCCCGATATTGGCTGGGACGGAAGAATCCGCGGAAACAATTATGCCCCTGCAGGTGTTTATATTTATCATGTTCAGTATGTGCCCTTCAACGGGGTAAAAGTTGAGAAAACAGGACATGTTACTGTATTCTATCCCTGACAAAAACATACCGGTACACCACCGGAAAGAGCCTGGGTAGGTAAAAAAACATGCCTGGTATATTATCGTACTGTTTATATTGCTTCCTTGATATATTGCGTATAATATTTTCTCTGAATTCATTATCTTTAGATCTTTAATTTTAAGTTTCCGACACTAATGAAATAAACTCTGTTAATGACGGTAATTGAGAAGACGGAACAAGCGGAAATACAGAGGCAATTTGATGAACTCCTGGAAAGTTGTACATTCTGTCAAACAGATGACGACAGGGATATGATAACCAAAGCCTTTCACTTTGCCTTTGAAGCACACCGGGGAATGAGAAGGAAATCCGGTGAACCTTATATTGTCCATCCCATAGCCGTTGCCAAAATAGTTAACCAGGAAATCGGACTTGGTGTTAAATCAATTATATCTGCACTTCTCCATGATGTAGTTGAAGACACTGATTACTCCTTAGAAGACATTGAAAGCAATTTCGGTTCAAAGGTGGCTTCAATCATCGACGGACTTACCAAGATTTCAGGCGTTTTTGATAATAAATCTTCCCTGCAGGCTGAAAACTTCAGAAAGATGCTTTTGACGCTATCGGAAGATGTAAGAGTAATCCTGATAAAATTAGCCGATCGACTGCACAATATGCGTACGCTCGATTCCCTCCCCCGGCATAAACAAATTAAAATTGCAGGAGAAACTATATATCTTTTTGCCCCGCTTGCACACCGCCTCGGCCTTTACACGATCAAAACCGAACTTGAAGATCTTTCCTTAAAATACCGTTATCCAAAAATATATGAGGAGATTGTTAATAAAATCCGTGATAACGAGGAAAAACGCATAAGCCTGATAAATAAGTTTTCACTGCCAATAATCGATAAGCTTGTAAAAAATGGGATTCAGTTTCAGATCAGCGGACGACCTAAATCGATTTATTCAGTATGGAACAAAATGCAACAGAAAAACGTGGAGTTCGAGGAAATCTTTGATCTCCTTGCCATCCGGATCGTATTCGATCCCGTACCTGCTTTACCTGAAAAAGCCCAATGCTGGAGTATTTATTCGCTTATTACAGATATTTACCCTCCCCGTCCTGACCGAATCCGCGACTGGGTTTCAACTCCAAAAGTCAATGGTTATGAGGCTTTACATGCAACGGTAATGGGACCATACGGAAAATGGATAGAAGTTCAGATACGCTCGCACCGAATGGACGAAATTGCAGAAAGAGGATTTGCTGCTCATTGGAAATATAAGGAACCAGGAGCAGACGACAGAGAACTTGATAAGTGGTTGAAAAAGATCCGTGAACTGCTGGAAAATCCAACTACTGATGCTATGGAGTTTCTTGATGATTTCAAGATGAATCTCTTCTCCTCTGAAATCTTCGTATTCACTCCAAAAGGTCAGATAAAATCACTTCCGGTGGGCGCTACCGCCCTTGATTTCGCTTATGAAATTCACACCAAAATAGGAAATAAAGCGATCGGTGCCAAGATCAATCACCACCTTGTGCCTCTGAACCATCAGCTTCAAAGTGGTGACCAGGTAGAAATTATTACATCTGAAAACCAAAAAGTTCAGAGAGAATTGCTCGATTATGCTATTACTGTTAAAGCTAAAAGCGCCATTAAAACTGCCCTTAAAGCCGAAACAAAGAATCGTATTGAAGTAGGGAAAAATCTACTTGAAGAAAAGCTCCTTGAACTTAAACTTCAGCCCAGTTCCCGCATTTTTAAGAAATTGCTGCCCGCATACGAAGTTGCATCTAAAGACGAGCTTTACTCTTCTATTGGGAGTGGCCTGGTAACTCTTGAGGATCTGAAAAAAATTCTTCGGAAAAACACCAAAAGTAAGTGGATCAAATATTGGGACCTGTCTCTTTCAAAGTCTGGATTAACCAAAAGTAAGGGAGGTACGGCTTCTGATCCAAGGGGTACTTTTTTTGTACACGATGGACCTGATGATGAAGAGAAAAACTATGTTCTGGCAAAATGCTGTAATCCCATCCCGGGAGATGAGGTAATCGGTTACAAAGATGAGTTCGATTCGGTAATCATCCATCAGGCACGCTGCGAGGAAGCAGTTAAACTTTCATCAAGGGAGGGTAACCGGGTGATCCCTGTCAGGTGGACAAAACACAAGATCCTTGCTTACCTGGTAACTATTGCCATCAATGGTTTTGACAGGTTTGGTATTTATAACAACATCACTACGGTTATCTCAAAAGAGTTAAGCGTAAATATACGAACCATAAACCTGCACGGGCATGATGGCATTTTCGAAGGCACTATCGAATTGTATGTACACAATACTGCTGACCTGAATAATCTGATTATGAATCTGATTAAGATTAAAGGCGTGGAAAGCGTTCATAGGGTGGAAAGCAAGGAATAATTATGAGCTTAAAACTTTCTTAGCTTATTTTTTGGGGATAACTCCCATTCAATCGTATGGGAATAAAATAAGATAAATCATATCCTTAACCCTTTATCCTGAGAACAAAATAGATTGTATATAAATTTTAACCGGCAGATTTATCAAATTCGCAAATTTTTACTTATTTTTGAGACTAATTTTTAATTAGTCTAAGTTATGGTAAGCGAAGAAACGAAGGAAACCGTAAAAAAGATTTTTATCGATTATCTTGAAAAGAAGGGACATAGAAAAACACCAGAGAGATACGCTATTCTGGACGAAATATATTCCCGCGACGGACATTTTGATATTGAATCCCTGTACATTTTTATGAAAAATAAGAACTACAGGGTCAGCCGGGCAACCCTGTACAATACTATTGAATTGCTCCTCGACTGCAACCTGGTTATCAAACACCAGTTTGGAAAAAATATTGCCCAATTTGAAAAAGCCTACCGGTGCATGCAACACGATCACCTGATCGATCTGGGTACAGGAAAGGTTATTGAATTCTGTGATCCCCGCATCGAAGAAATTATAAAAACTGCAAGTGAGCTTAATAATTTTGAGCCTTCACATCATTCCCTTTACATTTACGGCAGAAGCCGGGATAATAAAGACATTCGGAAATAAGTTTTTTTTTAAGATTCTTTTAACAAATCCCTCTTCTATGAGGGATTTTTTTTACCTTTAGCTTTGCCTGAAAAGCAGGCATTTTTATTGTAAACCATTAAATTCCAGTAACTTGAAAATAGATGTTATACTTGGACTCCAGTGGGGAGACGAAGGTAAAGGGAAAATCGTTGATGTTTTGTCACCTGCATACGATGTGATTGCCAGGTTCCAGGGAGGGCCCAATGCCGGACATACCCTCGAATTCAATAATATAAAGCATGTATTGCATAATATTCCATCAGGAATTTTCAGGAAAAATACTTTGAACATCATTGGTAATGGTGTCGTACTCGATCCTGTAATATTCAGGAAAGAAGTTGATAAGCTTGCACAAATGGGTGTTGATATAACCAGTAACCTGGTTATATCCCGTAAAGCTCATTTAATTCTCCCCTCCCATCGTATTCTCGATGCTGCTTCAGAAAAATCAAAAGGCATGAGTAAAATCGGATCTACCCTTAAAGGCATTGGTCCGACTTATATGGATAAAACCGGAAGGAACGGACTACGCGTTGGGGATATAGAAACTGATTTTCAGGGAAAATATAACAACCTGAAGGAAAAACATAAACACCTTCTGAAGATTTATGATTTCGAATATAATATCGAAGAAAATGAGGCTGATTGGTTTGAGGGAATTAACACCCTCAAAAAATTCAAATTTATTGATAGTGAGCATGTAATCAACAATTATTTAAAAGAAGGAAGAAAAATTCTGGCAGAAGGGGCACAAGGAACCATGCTCGATATTGATTTTGGCTCCTACCCTTTCGTTACTTCTTCAAATACCATCTGTGCGGGTGTCTGCACTGGTCTGGGCGCTCCTCCCTCAAGTATTGGAGAGGTAATGGGTATATTCAAGGCATATTGCACCCGGGTTGGAAGCGGTCCCTTTCCTACCGAGTTGTTTGATGAAACCGGTGAAAATCTCAGAAACATTGGTCATGAATTCGGATCAACAACAGGCAGACCTCGTCGTTGCGGATGGATCGATCTGGTTGCCCTGAAATACAGTATTATGTTGAATGGTGTAACCCAGCTGATTATGACCAAAGTTGATGTTCTCGATACATTTGATACCATAAGGCTTGCCACTGCATATAAATCCGGAAATAAAACCTTTACCGATTTCCCCTATGAAATAGATGAAAATACTAAACCTGTATATACTGACCTCCCGGGATGGAAGACCGGCCTGACAGCTATAAGAAACCAAAAGCAGTTTCCAAAGGCACTTAAAGATTACATCACCTTCCTTGAAAAGGAGCTGGGAGTCCCGGTTACCTTTGTATCTGTTGGAGCTGACAGGGAGCAAATCATTAAGGTTAGTCAGGTTTAATTTAAACAATTATGAAACAACTAGTTTTAAATATGGTCTTATTTTCAAGTATTGTAGGATCTTTTGGATGTTCAGATAATAATGATCCTTCAACCTGGAGGCCGGAGAAAATAGATAAATGGTTTGAAAAAGTTGAATGGCTCCAGGGATGGCAGGTTACACCTGATAAATCAATCAACAGACAATCATTTGCGGAAAATTATTTTAAAAATAAAGAAAGATGGGACAAAGCCTTTACTTTTCTAAAAGACAATGACCTGGCAAAACTTGAACTTAAGCCTTATAAACTGGAGGGAGATAATTCAATTGTACTGGTTAGCGAGTATACCACTAAGAATCCCGGGGATGCAAAGTTTGAAGCCCACAGGAAATATATCGATTTACAATACGTGGTCACCGGAAGTGAATTGATTGGTTTAGCCCCTCTGGCCTCACAGGACTTCATTCTTCAGGAATATGATGAAGGAAAAGACATTGAGTTTCTTTCTATTAAAAAGGGAATAATGCTTCCGGCAGTACCGGCTAAATTTTTTATATTTTTCCCTGAAGATGCTCATATGCCCGGAGTAAAAACAGAGACTAATGCTTCGGTCAGAAAAATCGTTGTTAAATTAAGAATTGACTAAAGATTGATTTTTCTCTTTTCAAAGGAAAAGCCTGAACATCCTGAGAATTATTTAAACACCATTGAATTGTTAATTGCTTATCAGCTTAAACAAGCTGATAATAAAACTAAAATACCGGACATGGAACCATGGTACGTTTCTTTTTGGGTTGGGGCTCCGGGAAAAGATAGGTAACAGACAATTCTACAGCTCCATTGGTATAAGCTTTCAGTTGTGAAATGGTAACATCGTAACTAATCCCTATAGAATACCGTTCTTGCGCAAAACCTATCAAAAAAATAAGGGCATCGCTTCCTGAATTTTGCTTAATAAATGGAATACCCCGGTACCAAAGTCCAAGGTTGAAGAAATTTTTATGTCCTAACAATCCTATATCAAGTTGGCTAAACTGTACCATCTGACGGTAGTTTAATGCTATAAACAGGTGTTGGTTATTGGGTTTTAGCAATGTCCCTTTGCTTAATAATTTCACACCCGAATATACATTGAACCGGATGGGCATTTTCTCGTTCTGTCCAAAGGTATAATTGGGCCTCATCAGGTGATTTACCGTTGATCCAAACCAAAAAATCTCATTATAAAACATTAACGAAACCCCGGCATCAAAATACCCGGCGTTTTCTCTACTAATAGGATCGATGGCTGGTGATCCGGGGCTGATTACCTGAATGCGGGTCCGCATCTTGTCCATTTTAATGCCCTCCCGTGAATATTGAAACTGAACTCCCGGGCGGGCATGAATACTTTTCTTAATCCTGAAATCGTAAGCGTAAATCAAATCAATGGCTGTTGTACTAATACCCAGCTCCCCTTTACGATCCTGGGTCAGAAGTAAACCTAATCCTGATTTCAATTGGCTGAAATAGCAGTCGTACGAAAGAGCATAAGTTTCAAAAGCATGAGGAATTTCCGGCCACTGGTTGCGGTAATTTGCTACTATCCTTTGTCCGTCGGCAGAACCGGCGAATGATGGTGATAAAAACATGGGGACGGAATAGAATTGTGAAAACTGCAAATCCTGGGCGTTAAGCTTGGTAATAAAACTCAAGATTAGATATAATAGGAACAGAATTTCTATTGTTCGTTTCATAACTCTATTTATAAAGCAAGGTAATAGTACCGGCTTTAATAAATTTTACATTGTTGGTATATTTTCCAAAAACCTTCCAGATATACACGTCTTCTTTGCATAATTTTCCCCGGTAATAACCTGTCCAGCCAATTTCTTTGGAATCACTCCTAAAAAGACGTTCCCCCCAGCGGTCATATACTTCAAGATGGTATTCGACTACTCCTTGTGTAACAGGGGCAAAAACTTCGTCTCCTTCGCCTACCAATCCGCCACCATCCCCATTTCCGCCAGCTCCATCTAAAACCGGGAAAAATACATTCGGGGATTCAACCCTTCCTGAAGATTTTGCCGTGATAGTTTTCGAAGCTGTATCAGAGCAGTTATTTTCAGTAACTACAATGAGGGTTATTTTAAAAGTAGCAGTATCCTTGTAATAATGCACTACCTCCATAGAATCGGATGTTTCGCCATCACCAAAATTCCATGAATAACGCCAATTGTCCGATTGATAAACCGGTGAACAAAGTACAGGATTATCCGGTACCCAGGCAATATCCGGGTAAAGATTAAAAACTGCCGAAGGAATTTCGAATACCTGGATTACAGTATCTTTCCATGAATCAGAACAATCCAGTCCTTTGGCGGTTAATTGTACTGTTTTGCTACCCCCGTCAAAAAAAGTATGTGTCGGGCTTACCTCATAGGAATGGGTGCCATCGTCAAAATCCCAAACGTAAGTAGTAGTATCGGTATATTTTGATAAATTCTGAAATCTCACCATCAACTCCGGGCATCCCGAAAGAGGGACCGGGATAAAATTAATAATAGGTGGCGGAGATAAAGGATACACCGTAAGATTTTTGGAGGTATCACCCAAACAGCTAAATTGGTTTTTCGTTATCAGCCTTACCTGGAAAACCTGGTCAGCAGTTCCTTTTGAAAATTCATATGAAGCATGCCAATCGCTTGTTTTTACTGTATCACCCGGTGGTTCAAAAATCCAGGTATAAGCACCCTGATATTCCTCCGGTGCTGTAAGCAAAACTTTGACTGAATCGCAGGTTGATGAAAGGGTATCCATCACAAAATCGGTATTGGGCTTTGGATACAGGGTAATGTACTGGAGCGCAGTGTCTGTGCATCCGCTATCGGTGCGGGTTACCAGGCTTATCCTAAAATAACGGAAATAGTGCTGTTCATTCTCAAAAATATGGGTGATCGTAATGCTATCCGAAACGGTGGTGTTATCTCCAAAATTCCATTCTAAAAAAGAACTGCCGCTGGTAAGGCTGGTAAATGTAACTGTGTCGGGCACACATACCGGAACGGGCTGAATGTCAGAAGAAAATAAAGCTACAGGAGTATGAAATACTTTTACGGTTTTGGTAGTGTCATCTATGCATCCAAAAGTTGTAGCGGCAATCAGTTTAACATCAATGATGGTATCCTGTTGAGAGGAATTTTCAATAGTGTATGTAGTATCCTCAGCAGTTAATTTGGCTAAATTTCCAAAACTCCAAACATAATTAACGCCATCAAGAGTTAGGTTATCAGTAACAAGTCTCAATTTTGAGCATCCTTTATAAGTATTTAATTCAAAATTTGGGTGAGGCAGGTCTTCAACAGTTAGTATTAGAGTGGTATCATCGCTACAAAATCCATTATTGACAGAAAATAAAACCGTTTTATCTCCAGGCAAATTATATATATGTGCAGGATTAGGTGTGTTATCTGTGTTTCCATCACCAAAATCCCATGAATACGCGTTAACAGGGGGAGTGCAAGAGGCCGTAGCATCGCTGAATTGAGCACTTTGGCCTAAACACACATTATCGGCTGTAAAAAATGCCTGCGGGGTTTTGGGAATTAGAATTGTATCTTTAAACTCCGATATACAACCATTTGCATTTCTGGTAATTGTAAAGATCGGATAAAAATAGCCCGAGGAATCATAAAATACCGGATCCTGTATATTTGCAGAGGTTAAGGTTTCACCATTACCAAAATCCCATAAAAACTGGTCTCCCGCAATTACTTCCGCACTAAGATTGGTAAAATTCACGTTGGCACTATCGCATAGTCCTGCAGCAACAAAAGTAATAAATTCGGCAATAGGCCCTGGTAATACTACTACATCAAAAGTAGTATTATCCATACAGCCAACACCATCATTAATATCCACCTGAAGTGAAACGGTATAGTTCCCATCCTGTAAAAAGCGATGGGTTGGATTGTACTCGTTAGAAGTAGGCGTCCCATCGCCAAAATTCCAGGTATATGACATGTTTGAGAAATCGTCGCTGTTAGAAAATTCAACCGGTTCGCCCTGGCAAACCGTATCGCCTGATGAGCTTACAATTTGTGTAGTTAGCAAATTAATATTAATACCTGCTGAAGTGGATACCGAACCGCATGAATTGCTATCAATCATGGTTATAGTCAGATTCCCTTCCTTCGCAAACTCATGTTGTACAGTAAGTTGATCAGTTACCTGAAGCGGCGAGCCATCACCAAAATCCCAGGAAGTAATATGAAATGAACCATCATCACCCAGAATAGATGTATTCAGTAAGTTTACATCACCGGAGCACACTAGTGAAGGTAATAATCCAATAGCCGGATTATTTGGATGGTACACGGTAATAGTCACAAAAGCCCCGTCCTGTGTGCCATCTGTGCGTACTCCAACTAAAAAAACCCTCCCCAGGTTGGGATTAGTATTAAAAATATGACACACTGTTAGCCCGGCATTTTCAGGGCCGTATGTTTCATCTGCAACTCCGTCGTTATTAAAATCCCACTCAAAATGATCAATTCCAGCAGGGCTGCTGGTATTTTGAAAGCATAATTCCAAAGGGGCGCACCCCCTATTCGTAGGAGAAACCAGGCTTAAACCAATTGTTTGAGAAAAGGAAAAATCTGAAGACCCGATTAAATAAATCGTTAGCAAAAATTTTAATAAAAGATTTAAATTCTGGTCTTTCATCTCAGATATATGAAAAAGACAAATGCAAGCTACATTTTTTTTCAGATTCAAGAATTTTTTCTGAATATAAAAATGCGAAGCAATCATACCAGGAACCAAAGTATTTTATTGAATTAAAAACTATAGGCACTCTAAATTTTACATACTCCAAACTATCTTCACTCCAGTCACTATTTTTTTGTATTCGGCTGCTCCAGCCCAAATCCCGAAACTTTATCATCCCTCTTTAATAAAATGGCAAAAAATACTCCCAGAACACCCATAAAAGCCAGCATCAAAATGGGATTGGTATAATCATAAACCATGCTCCCGTTTTTTATGGCCTCGGGAGTTACCCCGGGATTTGAAATGTCTAGAATCTTACCGATTAGCAATGGAAAAGCCCAAAGCCCGATGTTTTGAATTGAAAACATTAGTCCATAAGCAGACCCAAGTCTTTTTTCATCTACAATTTTTGTTACCGAGGGCCACATCGCAGCGGGAATGAGAGAAAACGCCACTCCCAGAAGGAACATTGGTATGTATGGATTTATGCGGGTAAGACTAAACATAAGATGAACAACCACAAGAAGCAGGGACCCGTAAATCATTAAACTTGCACTTTTTCCTTTGCGGTCAGTATAGGTTCCAAATAAGGGAGTAAATAATATTGTCCCAAAAGGTAAAATGGAAACAATCCACCCGGCTTTCTCAACATTCATCCCGAATTTATTGGAAAGCAGGTCGGGGGCATATTTTATAAATGGAAAAACAGCGCTGTAAAATGTCACACATAATAAAGCTATATAAAGAAAAGAACGGTTGGTGATAATCTTTCCCAGATCAGAAATCCGGAATATATAAGTTTCGTCCATTACATTTATCTTAACCTGCTTATCCAGCTTCGAATCAAATATCATATATCCAACAAAGGTCAATAACCCGACCAGCAAAAGCAATGTCCCAAACCAGATGGCAACTGTCCAGTCGCCTTGAGGATTTGCCAGTTTTGGAGAGATGATCATGGCCCCTGCCTGGCCCAGTCGCGCAAATGCAAGGTTCATACCTAATGCCAGGGCAAGTTCCTTGCCTTTAAACCATTTCACAATGGCTTTAGTGAACACCACAATGCTGGTTTCAGCTCCCAGGCCGAAAAATAAAAACCCAAGTGACATCATTTTTAACGATGGAGAATAGCTTGTCATGAAAGAGGACATCAGGTGAAAACCCGGACCACCATTAAGGTATAACTCGTTTGCTCCATAGGCTGTTAGCGCTGAACCAAGAACCATGAAAACCGTAAACATAAAACCGGTAATCCTGATTCCTAACTTATCCAGTATTACTCCCCCGATAACTGCCATAAATAGAAATACGTTTGAGATACTGTATGCTGACATGAAGAATCCGTAATCGGATGAAGTCCAGAGTAGTTTTTCCTGGACAATACTTTTAAGAGGTGATAAAGCATCATAAAAGTAATAATTTGCAAACATCGTAAAACTCACCAGTACCAATACTGTCCAGCGTATTACCGGGGATTCACTCATTAGTTTTTGGATATCCTTCATTTTCAAAATTATTTTGATGCTAAATGTAGAGATAAATTTAGAATTTAGAATTTAGAACTTAGAATTTAGAACTTACTTTATTATGTAGTTAATTCTACCTTCTAAATTCTACCTTCTAAATTTCCTCCTTCTACCTTCAAAAATAATTCCTATATTCGTACCTAAACTCATAACAACAACTATGAAGACCATTAACCAGTTCTTTGAAGTTTATGCTGAAAAGTATGCTAATAATCCCATGATGCTTGAGAAAATTGGTGATACATGGAAAAGTTCAAGTTACTCCGAGATCAGGGAAAAAGTCCATCAGTTTGCTGCTGGTCTGATATCCCTCGGGTTGCAACATGGCGACCGTGTGTCGCTGATTTCTGAAGGTCGCAATGCATGGGCAATAAGTGAACTTGGAATCCTCTATACCGGCGCTATTAATGTTCCCTTGTCGGTTAAATTAATGGAAGGTACTGATCTTAAGTTCAGGATTACCCACTCCGGTTCAAAGATGGTAATTATATCAGGCAATCAGAGCCGTAAACTTGAAAGTGTTAAAAATGATCTGGAAGCGGTTGAAAAATTCATTTATCTTGACCCGCGTGGCGCTTATGGCCCAAAAGATTTGTTTTTCGGCGATGTACTTGAATCGGGGAAAAAGTATCTTTCTGAAAACAGGGAAAAATTCGATGAAACATGGCAATCGGTAGCTGAAAATGATGTTGCAAACATTTGCTACACATCAGGAACGACTGCTGATCCGAAAGGAATTATGCTGAGCCATAGAAACTACACTGCCAATGTAGCACAGGGTCTGACAATCATGAATATCCCAAGCTATTACTGCACACTGCTTATCCTCCCCTGGGATCATTCCTTTGCCCACACATGCGGGATTTACGCTATCGTCGCCTCCGGAGCAAGTATAGCTTCTGTTCAGGCAGGTACAAATACTATGGAAACCCTGAAAAATATTCCTGTAAATATTAAAGAAATTAAACCGAATTTTCTTCTAAGCGCTCCAGCGCTTGCAAAAAACTTTCGTAAAAATATTGAGAAAGGAATACGCGATAAGGGTCCGGTTGTAGAAGGGCTTTTCCGTCATGCGCTTAAGGTTGCTTATAAATATAACGGATTGGGATTCGACCGTGGACATGGTTGGCGGATTGCTTTTAAACCCTATTATAAACTTTTTGATAAGATCCTGTTTAAAAAGGTTAGAGAGGGATTAGGAGGGAAAATGGATTTTATTGTAGGCGGAGCCGCTTTGCTTGATATTGATTTACAGCGCTTTTTTTATGCAATTGGCATTCCCATGTTCCAGGGATATGGTCTTTCGGAAGCTGCACCCATCATCAGCGGTAATTCTTCACAAAGACATAAGCTGGGATCATCCGGATATCTTGTCAAAAACCTTGAGTTAAAAATATGTGATGAAGATGGAAATTTGCTCCCACAGGGAGAAAAAGGTGAAATCGTTATACGCGGAGAAAATGTTATGCTGGGCTATTGGAAAAATGATAAATCAACCAAAGAAGCCCTTAAAAACGGCTGGCTGCATACCGGTGATCTGGGATATATGGATAAAGACGGATTCCTTTATGTTTTAGGACGGTTCAAGAGTCTTTTGATATCCGATGATGGTGAGAAATACAGTCCTGAAGGTATTGAAGAAGCCTTTGAAACATCAAAATACATCGAACAGGTAATGCTCTATAATAACCAGAAACCCTATACTGTGGTTATGGTTTATCCGAATAAAGAGAACCTGAAAAGGGCTATCCGTGACCATGGTAAAGATCCGGCCACTTCTGAAGGTTGCGAAGCTGCACTTAAAATTATTGAATCCGAGCTTAATGAATATCGCACAAACGGTAAACACGGCGATTTGTTTCCGCAACGTTGGCTTCCACCTGCGATTGCAATATTACCGGAAGGCTTTACTGAAGAAAACCGTATGATGAACTCAACTATGAAAATGGTTCGGCCCAAAATTATGGAAGTATATGCCAACCTGATTGATTTCTTATATACTCCGGAAGCAAAAATTATTGACAATGAGAGAAATATGAAGGCTATTACGCAGATTTTAAATTAGGTTTTGTTTTATTTTTCACCGGTTACATACTTCAACTTTCTGATAAAAATTCATGAGGATACTCTTCTTCGTACTTTTTTTGATGGCTGTAACGAAGGTCTTCTAAAACAAGCTGATCTCCTGGTAATTGATTTTCGTAACCGGCGCCATGCCATAT
>CAYGFI010000097.1:0-18956 GCA_964349045.1 uncultured Chitinophaga sp. | reverse complement strand
CTGTTATTTCAATCGTATTCATAATATATCCTTGTTATAGTATTAATACCCTAAAAGCCATTCTTCCGTGAAGGAGTTAATATTTTTTTTCAGAAGCTAAGATTATTCGCTTCATAATTAATATGTTAATTTGAATAAATAGGTTTTACAGGAAAATAGTCAGATATTTTTTTATAAGAATCCCCTTAATAATACCATAATGAAGAGAGGAAACATTTTGGAAATATTTTCACGTAAAAAATTCAAAGCATTTCTAATTTGAGTATCAACGGTATTCTCAGAAATATTCAGTTTCTCTGCAATTTCTTTATATGTCAACCCTTTTTCAAAGCTTAACAAAAAAATTTCCTTTCTTCTCGGCGGAATCTGATCAATATTTTTTAAAAGCATTTCTTCCAATTCCGCATTGTCTATTTCATGCTGAGTTGAATTATCTTCATTGCTTGAGTGATTGTATACATATTCAATATAGGTTTGATGATTGACCTTTTTTCGTATATGATTCATGACCAAGTTTCTGGCAATTTTATACAAGTAACTGCCAATAACAGTATTATCATTCAACTTTTTTCTGTTTTCCCAAAGCGCAATAAATGTTTCCTGTGTAAGATTCTCTGCTTCTTCCCGGTTATTAAGCAAGCTTCTGGTAAAATAATGTACCTTATTATAATACCCATGAAACAGTTGCTCAAAGGCACTAATATTTCCTTTTTTCAGGGAGAAAATCAGCTTATTTTCATTTCTAATCATAGTTATCACCAAAAGGAGGACAAGTTATACAGGTTTTTCCACATGCCTAAATAATTCTGCATGTTTCATATAATTGACTTAAAACTATTGTTAAGTTAATTATGAATTGACGTGTATAATCTCTTCAATTTTATTCTTGCCTCCTTATACGTAAACTGCCAGTTAATTTTGCAGTTTTTGTTATCGCGATTAGTTGTCCGGTAAAACAGATGAGATTCCTCGCTGCGCTCGGAATGACCAGCTAATTCGGGTTATGATTTTAAATTACGAATATACAGCCTGACATTCAAATAGCCTATGGCCTGACAGACTATCTTTTAATAAACGGATCTTCCAGAAAGACGCGGATAAAAAGTGCAATGAACAGGAATCCAAGAATACACAAGTAAATCCATTTATCCTCTATTGAAGCGCTGTATTTTCTTATCAGATAAGGCATTACGAATGATTCAAATTCCCTGGTTTCTACAGACCGGGATATAATATCCTGAAATCCTTCAGTCCCGGGAATTGAATTATTATCCCATCTGCCAGAAACTTTTCCATTTTTTATATGGATCAGTGAAACTCCCTCCCCTGAAACCGAAGTAACAAATTGTACAGGACTTGAGCAAAAAATAATCGGGGAAATGAAAGAATCAGAAAATCCATAGATCTGATCAGCAGCCAGGCCTGTCATGCCATAAAAATAAACCGGTCCCTTTGGACCTGAAGCAGCGATGACCGAAAGTCTGTTCAACCTTTCCAGAATATCAGGATCAAGATTTTGTGGCTGACTTGCCGAGACCAGGAAAACATCGCCATTTTGCTGAAGGATACTTTCCGCAATATCCTTCCCCTCAGCGGTTATCATTTTAAAATCCTCGAGGGGTGAGTCATAACCCGATTCAATTTTCTCTGACCGTGAACTTACAAATTCCCAATCAAGGGTTTTTGGAAAATTCTCCAAGCTGAAACTTACCACACTGTCATTTCCAGTATTTCTATATAAAAGACTAGTATGATAAACATCACCGCGCGCACCTTCCGGAGGCGTATTCAGATTCCTGAGATTAACTCCTTCGGCGAAAGGAAAGTCATTCATTAACCTCGAAAATTCATGATCTAACCGGGTAACATCGGGAAAATCGTTGTAATGCCATTTTCCAAGTATGGTCCCGTTTTTAATCAGGAGTATACCCGGATTTGAGCGGATAATGGTTTTCAAAGCAATCTCATCGGCAGTACCAAAATCAAATTGCAATCCCAGGCTGTCCCTTATTTTGCGCACATCGTCATTTAATGAAGCTGAAACAGCAAAAAACTGAACATCACTGAAAATGCCTGAAAGTTTAAAATAATCGCCTGCTTTTTTCAGGGAATTTTTATCGGCATCCGTTAGATTATAAGAAATCAGCAGGAACATGAATCCTTTGCTGTTTTTAATGGTTTCAGTAAGATCTTCTCCATTTGGCGCTGCAATTGAGAAGTCGTGAATCGGAGGTTCATATCCTTTTGAAATCAGTACTGATTTTGAATCGACAAACTCCCAAAGTGAATCTTTGGGGAAATTTTGTATAGTAAATTCACTCGTTTTCCCATCGGAAATATTCCGGTAAAACAAGCGGGTTTCGTAAACGTCGGTTGCTGCCCCTTCAGGGATGGCTGAAGCTGTTGGAATATGAGTTCCTGTCTTGTATGGTCTGAAATCGAGTATCGGGAGGTGGTTGCTGCAATAAAGGGACAGACCCATTACTGATGCAAAAAAGAAAGATAATATCCCCCATTCGGCAAAAGCTCCCCGGATGGAAGGAAATGTATCCCTTCCTGAAAAAATAAGTAAGGTAAAAACCATCAGTACAATGTTTTTCCAGAAAGTCTGCCAGTTGGTAAGAATAAGCGCATCCCCAAAACATCCACAATCGGTAACCGGGTTATAAATCGCCAGGATAAATGTTAAAACGGTAAAAAATGACATGAAAAGTAATACTGCCCATGACACAATCTTCATGCGGTAGCCAAAAAGCAGGCTGATTCCCATCACAAGCTCAATGGCAGAAAGAACCAGGGCCAGGGGTAATGCGAGAGGTACAAAAAAGTCAAGCCCGAAAGCATTAAAATAATCGGTAAATTTATAAGTGGAGCCGAGAGGATCAATGGCTTTCACAAATCCTGAAAATATAAATACAATTCCTACAATTAACCGGCTGACAGATCGTATGGTTTTCATTGAAATATCTTTATATAGGTTAATAACCACCTTACTTTGTTTCACTTACGGTCGTCCAAAATCTGTTGCTGCAAATTCTGGTCGAAAGTCGTGATTTAATCAGGTAAAACATGGTTTTTATTGAGCTGTTTCTCTAAAAATTAGATCAGGACAAATTTAAAAAAAGATTTGAACCGGAGTTGTACTTTGCGGGTATTTGTCTGTTGAGGGCCAATCCGATTCCAGGAGAATTTGTTTATAATCTAAATTTGTGGTGAACACTTACAGGTATTGATTTAATTCTGCCAGGGTTTTATTCATTTCCCTTTCCAATTGAATTAAATTATTGACGCTTTCATAATATATAGAAAGTTCAATTATATAGTCAATCAGGGAGATTTCGCCTTTGTCCAATGCTTTTTTTAATAATTCCGAATTGTTAAAAGATTGCAATTTTGAACGATAATCGGTTACATTATTCTGAAGACTGATAGCTTTGGTGTGTAATATTTTTAAACTGTTGTACACCTGCAATTTATTGTCGGTTGCAATATTTTCAAATGCAGCAGCATTTGCTTTTGCATATTTTACCATGTTTTTATTTTCCCATAGTGGAATGTTTAACCCTAACGTAACACCTTGAAAATGCTGCCCTATAACCTTTTCACTCATGAACCCGGTTTGAAGTTTAGGTAAACTCATTGCCCTGTTCAAACTTACCTGCTTCCGGGTGATCCCGATCTCCATTTTTAACCAGTTTAACAATGGATTGCTTTGTTCTGCCACAGAATACCATTGTTCAAAATCGTCCGGGATAGCAGAAACCTGTATTAGACTATCGGAAAAGTCAATAAAAATACCACCATTTAACCTAGCTAACTCACCTAACAAATCATTTCTTCTGATCGTAAGAGATTCCATTTCTTTGCTGATATTCAATAAGTTTAATCCGGATTTGTTGTACTCAATGATGTTCGATTCTCCGATATCAAATTTAGCTTTATACGAATTTGCAATACTTTGAGCATGAAGCAACCTGGTTGAAAGTTCTGACTTTAAAGCATTGATATAGACCAGATCATAGCAAATTAAACGGGATTCAAAAAGTAGAGATTTTCGTTGCTTTTGATACTCAAGTTCAACTTGTTCATTTTTGATATTTGAAATTTGATTTCTATAACTGTACGCGGTGGGAAAATCGAATGTTTGTTTAATACTAATATCCGTTCTATTTCCAATTAAAGAAGGATTACCCCACAAGTAGTTAAATGCCAATTCAGGGTTTTGCAGGTAAGTTCCTGTTTTATTTCCGATTTTCTCGGCATCTGCACTTTTTCGCAAGGCGGAAAGTGTTGTGTTGTTTCTCTCAATTTCATGCAATATATTATCAATGTTATTCTGTGAATACAGATTAAAAACGAACAAACTTATGTTGATGAGAATCAGAATTGTGCTTTTCATATCTTTTGATTTTTAATGATTCCATGATTGTTCAAAATACTGTAAACTATTGGCACAATAAATATATTGAGCAAGGTTGAAGTAAGCAAACCTCCGAGAATCACTTTCGCCATGGGACTTTGAATTTCATTTCCCGATAAATCGCCCCTGAGCGCTAATGGTATAAGCGCGAGAGCTGCTGTTAACGCTGTCATCAAAATAGCATTCAATCGGTCTGAAGAACCTGCAATTACTGTATCATAAAGCGAAACACCCTGGCACTGAAGCTTCTGGTAATTCGAAATCAGAAGAATTCCATTGCGGGTTGCAATACCAAAAAGTGTGATAAAACCAATAATTGCAGGAATGCTTAAAACACCAGAGGTAAAATAGAGTGAGAAGATACCGCCAATCAATGCGAGAGGTAAATTAAGTAAAACAACCCCAGCTAATTTAAAGTTCCTGAATTCCTGAAATAGCAATATGAAAATAATCAAAATTGCTAAAATTGAAGTAATAAGTAATGTTTTAGATGCACTTGCTTCGCTTTCAAACTGTCCTCCATATTCAACACGATAACCTTCGGGAAATTCAATCTGAGCTGTTATATTTTTCTGAATATCCTGTACCACACTTCGAATATCACGTCCTGAAACATTTGCAGATACAACGACTTTACGTTGCACATTTTCCCTGCTTATTGAACCTGGCCCGGAAACGGAAACAATTTCAGCAACCTGTTCCAAAGGTACTTTTTTATCATCCCAAGTATCAATCAAGGCAGAACGTATGCCCTCCATTGTTTCGGTGTAATCTTTATTCAAACGTAATACAAGGTCGAATCTTCGTTGTCCCTCGTAAATATCAGATAATTTTTCACCACCAAAGGCAATATCAATAAACTCATTAAATTGCTCAATAGTAATTCCATATTGAGCCAACATTTCACGATTTGCCCTGATTTGTATTTGCGGTATTTCAACCTGCTGGTCAACATTCACATCTACCAGACCTTCAATATCAACAATCGAACTTTTTATTTGGTTCCCGATGGTAAACATTTTATTCAAATCATTACCAAAGAGTTTAATCGCAATATTTGCTCTTGTTCCCGAAATCATATGGTCTATCCGGTGACCGAGTGGTTGACCAACCGTTGAAGCAATGCCCGGAATACCGGCAATTTTTTTTCGCACATCCTCCAAAAATTCATCACGGGTTCGGTCTTTCAACGTAAAATTGACATCAACTTCGGCGCTGTTTACTGTTTGCGAATGCTCATCAAGTTCGCCGCGCCCTGTTCTGCGAGCTGTACTTATAACTTCCGGAATAGACAATAATTCAATTTCGACTAAATTACCCAAACTGTTACTTTCTTCTAATGAAGTACCGGGTTTTGAAACTACAGATAATGTTAATGAACCTTCGTTAAATTCAGGAAGAAAACTGCGACCCATAGTTGAAAATAAAAACAGAGATGCGATAAACAGTCCTAATGAAGAAAAAACTACTACACGTTTATGCTTTAATGCCCATCCAAGGGTTTTTTGATAATAGAAAGTCAGATTACTTGTAAGCCATTTATCTTTTTCATTTTTAGCAAGATATTTTTCATCTGAAAGCAACATTTTACACAATAAGGGTGTAAGTGTCATTGCAACGATAAGGGAAATGAATAATGATACAATAAATGCGATCCCCAAAGGAATAAGCATTCGACCCTCCATTCCGGTAAGGAAAAACAAAGGAATAAAAGCTACAATTATAATAAGAGTTGCATTAAGGATGGATGCCTGCATTTCTTTGGAAGCTTCAAACACTATTGTAAATGCTGATTTGCGATCATCTTTGGGTATTTGCCGGTTTTGACGGAGTCGTTTATATGCATTTTCAACATTTATAATTGCATCATCAACCAATACACCGATAGCAATAGCCATTCCGCCTAAACTCATGGTATTAATATTCAAACCTAAAAGTTTCATTACGATTATAGTTCCCAACAATGATACAGGTATTGCCAGCAACGAAATAATAGTTGTACGGAAACTTCCCAGGAACAGGTAAAGAATAATAATTACAAATACAGAACCTTCAAGTAAAGCATTTTTGACATTATTCACCGAGGTTTCAATAAAATCTGCCTGACGGAATATTGTTTTGTCTAATTTCACATCGGGAGGCAATGTTTTTTGAAGTGTAGACAGATTTGTTTCAATGCGTCTTGTCAAATCAAGTGTATTGGCATTTGGTTGTTTCGAAATTGATATAATAATTGCCGGTTTTGCATTTTCGGAAGCATATCCCATTTTAATACCACTTCCAATAAGTACTTCTGATACATCATTTATCCTTACCGGTTTTCCATTGTTAGATTTAATAAAAGAACTTCCCAAAGATTCAATGTCGGAAGTCCGGGCGATTCCGCGTACAACATATTCGTTCCCAAATTGCCTGACTACACCGCCTATTGAGTTCTGACTAATTCCTTTACATACTTCGGCAAGTTCAAACATTGAAACATTGTAATATTTCATTTTATGGGGATTTGCCAGAATCTGGTATTGTTTATAGTCGCCCCCGATAATTGTAACCTGAGAAACTCCGCCAGTGGCAAGAATCAAGGGTTTAACATTCCATTCGGCAATGGTTCGTAAATCCATCATACTCGTACTATCGGCCTGAATACCAATAAAGAATATCTCACCCATCACGCTTGATTGTGGAGCAAGAATTGGTTGTCCTACTCCTAACGGCATCTGAGTTGAAACACTTATTAATTTTTCGCTTACGATCTGACGTGCTTTAAAAATGTCTGTCCCCCAGTCAAATTCGACCCACACAAAAGAAAATCCTTGTGAAGAGGCTGAACGCACCCTTCGAACGTCTGTAGCTCCGTTTACAGCCGTTTCAATCGGAAAAGTAACTAATCGTTCAACTTCCTCCGAAGCCATACCATGAGCATCAGTCATAACTACTACGGTTGGAGCGGTAAGATCAGGGAATACATCTACATCCATATTTGAGGCGGTCATGATCCCTGCAACCACCACAACTAAAGAACAGAGCAAAATAAAATACTTGTTTTTCAGTGAAAATCTGATAGTATTATTTAACACGATATGAAATTTTAAATTAAATTAGTGAACATGTCCTGAATGAGCATCTAAATTACCTGTAGCCTGAGCCAGTTTGATAAAAATAGCGCCTTTAGATACTATTCGTTCATTGTGAGATATTCCATTAAGGATTTCGGTTTTTAACCCATCAGTGGCTCCAGCTTTCACTTCCCGTTTTTCAAAAAGTTCAGGAGTTATTTGCACAAAGACAAAATAGCTGCCCTGTTCTTCCATTAATGCTGTATTCGGGATAGTCAATGCTTTTATATTGGTGAGAGTTTTTAAATAGATTTCAACGAATCCCCCCGAAACAAAGCTCCCTGTATTGTCAATCTGAAGAT
The DNA here is from genome assembly GCA_964349045.1 of uncultured Chitinophaga sp. Taxonomy (GTDB): domain Bacteria; phylum Bacteroidota; class Bacteroidia; order Bacteroidales; genus JACJXF01. Next base: position 11,118 of record CAYGFI010000097.1, on the reverse strand, counting down.
TTACCGGAATGAGATAATTGTCAGAATTGGCGCTTTGTCCATACGACAAAACCTTCCCGTTTAATTCTTCGAATGAGTATTTTTGATTATCATGCAGGGTCCGGATGTTTGCCGAATAAACAGAACCCAATAATGAAGCATATTTCTGCTGAACTTCGGCACAAAGCATAAGCGTTTTATTTTGAGATATGGATACAAGCGGTTGACCGGCTTCTACATATTGACCATTCTGAACCAATAATTGCTTTATAAATCCACCCATCGGACTTGAAACATGCTGGCCTGTGGAACTGAAATTTTTATTCAGGTTATCGAAAGTTGCCTTAGTATTATTGTATTGATTTTTTGCGATGAGTAATTCCTTTTCCGAAACAATTTTGTCTTTTACAAGTTCTTGCAGCCGCTCATAATCAGCTTTTGCTTTTTCAAAATTATTTTTAGCTTCTTCAAATCGAACTGAAGAATTATTATCGGCAAATTCATTTCCCGAGATTGTAAATAAAATTTGTCCGTCCGAAACATTATTTCCTTCTAAAACATTATAGTTTAAGAGCATCACAATTCCATTTGTTTTGGCAGGTACAATAACCTCGTGTCCTGGCGTTGATTTCACCTGAGCAGTAGTTTTTATAACTTGTCCGAATGGTTCTGTAACAGGAAGTTCGCTTGAATAATCAATTTTCCAGGATTGTTCTTTGGTGAAAGAAGTTGTGTTAGTATTTGATACAATATCTTTACCTGCAGCTTCGGTTGCTTCCTGTTCGTTGGCAAAAACTGTAATCTGAGTTACAATAATCTGAAAATTACCTTTTTCGGTATTAATATCAAATATGATTTGTCCGCTGCCTGTTGTTTCCGGTTTTATATCAAAACTGTAAATACCTTTTCGGGTTGGATTTTCAAGTGTTTGCTTTGTCTCCCTGCCGTTTACGATTAAACAAATTGTTATACTTCCACTTTCGATGGCTTTGAATGCAGGCAAATCAGAGAAATGTGCCAATACATTAGATGTTTTATCTTTTACAAAAGGGTCGGCTTCTGCAAATAGTTCAAACTCGTTACTATACTCGGTGAGTTGAATTTTTGCTGCATCTTGTACTTCATGCGTTTCATTGTCATGACCAGGATCGCATCTCACGAAAATATATGCAAGTAATGCAAATAAGATTATTTTGCTCTTCATTGATAATATTGTTTAAGATTTATAAATGATATCCTTATGAATGTACAACAGTTGTTGAGCGATAAGAAAATTATCGCGTGCATTCACAGAGAAACTAAAAACTTAAACTAAAGGGGGAGCGCGTAAACCTAATGAAGTACTTACGAAACGGGAATAAGAAGATCCTGTTAACGGAATATCTGCATTTGTTAAAAAAATTGAAACAAATGGCTTTAATTCATTATTAAATAACACAGACTGAAAATCAATATATGGCCTATAATGATCTGTACAAACAGGAGATTTGTACACTATCCTTACAGAATTTGCGGGAATTACAACTACTTGTTTTAAGAAGCAATATTCTGTGTTTTTGTTACCATCGTGCTCGTGGTCGCGTTCGGGAGTATTGTGTTTATGAGTCTTGCTGTCAGCCTGACAATGGGTGGAAATAATGCAAAATTGCGATTCATGATGATGATGTGGAAAAACAACATAAGCCAATAAAATGATATTGGCTAACAGAATGAAAAATATGGCTGTACTTTTTTTTATCATAAAAAAATATTACGGTAAATATAATGTAAAAATTTATAACCTGGTTTCTTTCAAATTTATCTTTCTTTAAAGGTCTGGTCCCGACTTTATGTTTTAATGGTTAATAATTAATATATTGTAAGGATCTACTAATGTTAAAATAACTGCCGCAGCCTCAAAATAAAGGTGGACATTACCGGTTTCATTTTTAAATTGTGAATAAAATCTCAATTAACTAAGGTGTGTTCATAGGTTCTGAAAAGTGTTACACAACTTTTGGAAAGAGTTACATCATTCACACATTTCCAAATATTCCGATACGCCTACCCTTTGACTTGAACATCCCAGCACATTACACTTTTACCTCCGGCGGATCAGCAACTCCTTCTGTTGGTATGATATCCGGCAAATCAAGGCGTGCCACTCCAATCCGGTTGTCGGCCATACCATAATAGACATCGAAGCGGTCGGGTTGGCCAAGATCGTTGCGCAGGTCTATACGTATGGGGAACACTACATTGGGTACGATTCCACTGCGTTCATTCAGCTACTCCTGTATTAACACCGGCTCCAGGAGAAACTGCGCCTGTCAATGAAAGACTATTTTTTTATATTCATTCATAAAATTAAAATCTTAAAGATAAGCCACCACCGGCACCAAAGCGATTGTCATAGCTCGCTCTCAAAGAGAAATTCTTTGAGAGCATGTATTCGGCACCAGCATTCCAGACGGTTTCCTGTCCGAAATTGGCCTCACCTTTCAGATTATTAACCCATCCTAAATCAATTTGATATTCGTAATATCCAAATACTGAAAACCGGGAAAATAACATTAATGCTCTGCCGATTCCTATGCGAGGCCTCAACTCATTATCCAAACGGAGGTCAAGGTTAAACATATATGGTGTAAACCAGCGAATACCGGCTACAGCAGTAGTCTTGATATCGTCAAGGTTGTTTTTTAAATTATTCTCCGCGTTTATGCCAACAAATACCCTAAAATAATCATACAGGTATCTTTCATAGGTAAATTCCGATTCAAAATTTTTATTATAGCCATACGCGGCACTGAAATTGAATTGATTTCGGATATTAGAAGAGACCAGGTTGACGGCTGACATTTGTGAGGCTATATTTGCTATACCCCAGGTGTAAATTCGATCCGTTTCGTGAACCTGTCTGGATACCGGATACCCTTTAAGTCTTGGGTCACGGGGGGTATTATAACTAAATACACGTGCCATACCTCCCATCAAATGATAAAGAATGTGACAATGGAAAAACCAATCTCCGTATTCGTTGCCATAAAACTCTATGGTAACCTGTTGCATGGGCGGTACATTGACGGTATGTTTTAAAGGAGAATAATCCCCGTTTTTATTGATGACCCTAAAAAAGTGGCCGTGAAGGTGCATAGGGTGGTGCATCATTGTCAGGTTGTTGAGGGTAATACGGGTTACTTCGCCCTCTTTGATCTTTATATTGTCCGTTTCTGACAAGGGTATCCCATTCATGCTCCAGATATAGCGCTGCATATTACCGGTGAGGTTCAGTAAAACTTCTTTCACTGGAATGCTGTCAGCAAAATTGGTTTTCCCAGGAGATTTTAAATAGTTGTAATTATATTCGGAAAACATATCCATACCGGGCATAGTCTGGTCGTCCATTTTATTTTCTACAATTGTTGAATCCATAGCCATATCATCCATTGTATGCTTGTTGGAATGATTCATTTTGTCCGTATCTTTCATTTCCATCTCTTTATCCATTTTCATCCCCCAATTTTCCATCATTTTGGTAGGTTCATCTTTTTTTTGCCTGAATTTGAGAGCCGGAGCTCCCATTCGCATATCCATTTTAGCCATTTGCATCATCATGCCAATTTTATCGGGACGCGATACTTCAGGGGCAGGGATTATATCTCCCTTTCCCAGGTAGGCTGATGAATGACCTGAACCATCCTGGGCTGTGGCCATGAATTCAATCTTGCCTTTTTTAGGAATGGTGACAATAAAATCATATGTTTCTGCAATGGCAATAAAGATTTTGTTGTGTTTGACAGGCACTACGTCCTGCCCATCTGCCGAAACCAGGGTTGGGTCCTCCCCTCCAAAAGTCATCCAAAATGAAGTAGAGGCCGCCCCATTGATAATACGAAGCCTTACTTTTTCACCAGGATTAAATTCAGTGTATTCCTGTTTTTGCCGGCCATTCTCTAAAAAAGCAGGATAGTAGATGTCTGCTATATCGGCTCCTTCCATCCTTTGTTTCCAAAAGTTAAACTGTGCGCCCAGCGCCCCCCTGGCAATTACCTTATTGAGTGGGGTAGCGGTTCCTTTTTTTATGTTGTACCACTCTGTGCCTCTTTTTAGAAATCTCAGTACATTCTCAGGATTTTCATTAGTCCAATCCGCCAATACCATCACTAATTCCTTGTCATAGACAAGTTTTTTTTCTTTTGGCTCAATGACCATAGACCCATAAACCCCACTTTGCTCTTGTAGCATGGTGTGTGAATGATACCAATAAGTACCGGATTGTTTCAGCGGAAATTCATACTTCTGCACTTCCCCGGATTTTATGGGTGGGGTGGTAAGGTAAGGTACCCCATCGAAAAAGTTAGGCAATAACAGACCGTGCCAGTGAACGGAGGTTTCCACATCCATTTCATTTTTCACGTAGATAACCGCGTAACCACCTTCGGTAAAACGAAGTGTTGGCCCGGGAATACTATTATTAATGGTCATTCCAAAAACTTCCTTGCCAGCTTTATTCACTTTTTCCTGTTTGAGCCTAAGGTGATAAGTAGTTGTATCAGTCTGTGCCCTTGCAGGTAATTGTGTCAATACAATTAATGTGAAAAGAATCAAAGAATATCTGTATCCCATTTTTCGTTTATTTGCCAGGAATTCATTGCTGTGATTTTGTCTGCTAAAGCTTTTTAATTCCTTGTTTTCTATTGCCTGTACGTATTTGTATGCTATTATTTTACATTAAGTTTTTCTTGCGTTCATTAAATTCATCCTTGCTTATTTCTCCCTTGGCGTATCTTGTTTTTAAGATATCCTGTGGCGAATTATACTTTGGACTGGTCGATTTTCTTTTGTGCTTCATAGCACTTACAATTACTCCAATAACTACAACAAGGACAATAAGGCCGATAATCCAGCCATAACCATATCCCATTCCCCAACCATTATTCATTCCATCCATCATAATATACCTCCTTGAATTAATGAATTAGATCTTTATAAATTCTTGTTACAATGATGCAATAGCCCGTTCGAGTTTTCCTTTTATTTCTCCGGCAATTTCAGCAAGAGCTGGGTTTTCAATGGCCATCATTGAGGCAATCGGATCGACTGCAGCTACTTCAATTTCATTGTTTCCCAATTCCTGAACGATAACACTGCAAGGTAGCATGGTTCCAACCTTGTCTTCCATTTGCAATGCTTTGTAGGCATAAGCCGGATTGCAGGCCCCCAGAATTTTGTATTTTCTGAAATCAACATTCAGTTTTTCTTTTAGTTTGTCCTGAATATTAATTTCGGTAAGTACTCCGAAGCCTTCTTTTTTTAACGATTCGGTTACAAGTAGAACTGCCTGATCGAAATCCGTATTTATTTTCTTGCTGATGTAATACTTCATGATTTTAATTTTTAATGTTTCATCCCCTTCATATCCATTTTTCCGCCCATCATTTTATGCATCATATCCATCATTTCCGGATTTTCCATCATACTCATGCACATTGAGGACATCATTGCTGAGTCACCTTTACATGTTTCCATCATACCGGTCATCATACTTTGCATCATGTGCGGATTATCTTTCATCTTTTTCATCATTGTTTCGTGAATTTCACCCATTATCAGGTTACTATTCCTGCTATTCAGCATTAATCCGAGCATTTCTTTTGACAGATTACTGTCATTGGCAATTGAGTCCATAATTGCGCTTTTTGTATCCTGATTTGAAAGAATTTGATTTACATCAGTACAGGATTGGCACGAAGCAAAAACTGCAACAAAAGCAATAAAAAGTGTAATTTTTAGTAATGTTTTCATAATTATCATTTTTAAATTGTGAATTATATCTCATTAACAAAGGTGAGTTCATCGGTTCTGAAAAGTGTTACACAACTTTTCGAAAGAGTTACATCATTCACACATTTCCAAATATTCCGATACGCTTGCCCTTTGACTTGAACTTCCCGGCGCATTACACTTTTGTTCCCGGCGGATCAGCAACTCCTTCTGTTGGTAAGACATCAGGCAAATCAAGGCGTGCCACACCAATCCGGTTATCGGCCATTCCATAATAGACATCGTAGCGGTCGGGTAAGCCAAGATCATCGCGCCGGTCGATACCGGTGGGGAACACGACATTGGGAACGATTCCGTTACGTTCTTCAGGCATCTGGGGCGTTAGTACCGGCACCACCGAACGGTAAAGAATCTTTCGCGGATGCTCCTTCGAGAGTATCATTACCCCTGCCGAATATTGCAGATGAAGTTCCCCGCTACCTGGCTCCGACACCTCGTTCACACCATGGTAAGTAATCAGCCAGCCATGACGCGTAAGGATGGGCGGAGTGCCACCACCGATTTTGAGTCGCTCCCATGGTGAAACAGGAGACGCCAACCGGTGATGGGAGTTAAACAGTCCGAAGCGATGTGGTTCGGGGCCGTCTAAGCCCATCGGGCAGTAAGATATCCAGATGCTTTCATGTTCGATATCCACCTCACGGCACGCAGCCTGGCAGGCGGTTTCCTCCGGAAGAGTGTCTGGGAAAAGCGGTCGGTGAATGATACCCAACTGCATTTTTTCGGCATGATTGGGAATGGCGATGGGGAAAAAGCTGGCATCCTTGTTGTTTACATGAGCAAAATCAATGCCGCGATACGGAGCAAAGGTAGCAAGCCCCAGACGCTTCCAGTGAAACAAATCCTCCGACACGGCAATAGCGATCCGCGGACCAATGATCGAATGCGCCGTGTAAGTCATCAAATAGTGTTTGAGCGGCTCAACAAAAGTTACCCGTGGATCTTCGCAGCCACCGCTGCCTTCTGCCCGAAATTCATAATCAGCTTCAGGTTCCAGGGCAATACCGAGCCTTTCAACGCCTACCGGATTACCGGCATCGTTAAACAGAACACTTACAATGCCAATTCGCGAATAATTCCCCTTTGCGACGAGTCGTGGAAACAGATAAAGTTTGCCATCAGGGCCACGAATGACAGCCGGATTCAAAACACCTTCCACCTCCACCGGATTGCCGGGTTCCGGCTCCATGATCTGTCCAATGCGCTGCAATTTTAATCCACTCATTTGTTTTCCTCCATGTAAACTGGTGAATCATAAACATCATCCAAACAAGCGATTATGGTTTCAATTACCCGTTTCGATTCAGTCGGATTTTATACCCGGATAGAGACAACGCCTGCTTCCTTGGCCGGATAGTCGTTTCCTCGCGGGAAGCAAGAATCACCAATAAAAATCATTTCATGAATTGAAATACCCAGCGTATCGCGGAGTTTTTCAATTCCATAAGCTTTATCAATGCCGGGTTTGGTTACATCAACCGATGTTGTTCCACCCAAATGCACTGAAAATTCAGGAATATCCTTATCACGAATTGCTTTGATCTTCTTTCGTTTGGCGAAATCAGGGTCCCATTTTTTCTTTCCTTCGATGGGAGCTTGCTGACCCAACGCTGAAAATGTGATCTGGCTACCCCGATCTTCAATGGTTTCACCCCAGACCTTTTCAACTTTGAACCCCGTTTTATCAATGGCTTCATTCAGAGAACTGATAATTTTTTTCCTTTCATCTGAAGTGAAATCTTCGGAATAGAGCTTTTCCCAATCCTTGCTGTACTGGTAGAACTTTGTTCCGCAGGTTGGCAGCAGGGAAAGATTTTCCAGACATTCGTCGTGGGGAAGGTTGGAGAGCAGTTGTTTTTCAAACTGCGGCCAATCGCCACCGGAAATAACGGCTACTTTGATAATCCCGAGAAGATCATGCAACAATGCCGACATTTCGGCATCAAGCGATGATTTGCTTTCGGCAAGTGTACCGTCCAGATCACAAACTATTAGTCTTTTCATTTATGTGGTTCTCCAAATTCTTCTGTAATTGAAAAGTTATGGTTTATGCAAACCGTCTTTTCCCAGTGCTGCCACTTTATCCAATCGACGGATGAACCGTTCTTCTGCTTTAAAATAAGCATTTAGGAATGCCTGAACCAATTCCCAGGCTAAGGCAGAACCGGTAATCCGGCCACCCAGGCACATTACATTCATGTCATCATCCTCAACGCCCTGATGAGCGGAGAATGTATCTGAGATAAACGCTGCCCGCACTCCTGGCACCTTGTTGGCCGCGACACAAGCTCCTCCACCACTGCCACAGATAGCCAGGGCACGGTTCATTTTGCCACTTGAAACTGCTTTCGCCAACGGTACCACAAAGTCAGGATAGTCGTCACCATCTACCAACTCCCATGCGCCAAAATCCTTTACCATGTAACCGGCAAGAATAAGTGCGGCCAACAATTGTACTTTCAATTCAAAACACCATGGTCAGCAGCTATACCAATGCGCATCAGTTCTTTATCGTGCGCATTATTCTCTTTCTCTATGTTCTGTCTTGATTCCATTTCCAGTTTCGTATTTCAGGCATATCTTGTCCGTGTTTATCAATGTACTTTTTGTGCTCGATGAGTTTGTCCTTCATCAGCTGACTCAGTTTATCACCTTCGGCTCCTAATTTTGGCAAACGTTTGATCACATCCTGAACCAGGTGGAACCTGTCTAAATCGTTTAAAACGGTCATGTCGAAATAAGTTGTGATGGTGCCTTCTTCCTTGTAACCACGAACATGCATATTTTCGTGGTTGGTACGTCGGTATGCCAATTGGTGGATCAGCTTGGGATAACCGTGAAAAGCAAAAACGACCGGCTTATCTTTCGTAAATAAAGCATCAAAATCCGAATCACTTAGCCCATGAGGATGTTCTAATTCCGGTTCCAGTTTCATCAGATCGACCATGTTGATCACGCGAATTTTCAACTCCGGAATATGTTTCCGAAGGATGGTGACTGCAGCCAGTGTCTCGAGTGTGGGTACATCGCCACAACAGGCCATAACCACATCGGGTTCGGTACCCTGATCATTACTGGCCCATTGCCAGATTCCAATTCCTTTGGTACAATGCTCGATTGCTTCTTCCATGCTCAACCATTGTGGCGCCTGGTATTTGCCCGCAATAACGACATTGACGTAATGCCGGCTTCTCAGACAATGATCCCAAACCGACAACAAACAATTGGCATCAGGTGGAAGATAAACTCTTACTATCGAGGCTTTTTTGTTTACCACATGATCGATAAAGCCGGGATCCTGGTGAGTAAAACCATTATGAGCCTGTTGCCAGACATGTGAGGCGAGCAGGTAATTCAGTGATGCAATTTTCTTTCTCCAAGGCAGTTCAGCACTAATTTTCAACCATTTGGCATGTTGGTTAAACATTGAATCGATGATATGAATGAATGCCTCGTAACAGTTAAAAAGTCCGTGTCTTCCGGTGAGCAGATAACCCTCGAGCCAACCTTCACACTGATGCTCGCTGAGCATTTCCATGACCCGACCATCGGTTGCCAGAAATTCATCGTTCTTATCGGTACGAGCTATCCATTGCCGGTTGGTTACTTCAAAAACGGCGTTTAACCGATTGGAAAGAGTCTCGTCCGGACCAAAAATTCTAAAGTTATTTTGTTCCTTATTAAGCTTGACCACCTCGCGAAGGAACTCTCCAAGTTCATGAGCATCGGCAGCTTCAACTGACCCTGGTGACGGCATATCCACAGCAAAGTCGCGAAAGTCAGGCATGATTAAATCCTGAAGCAGCAAGCCGCCATTCGCGTGCGGATTAGCGCCCATCCGCCGGTTGCCCTCAGGCGCCAGTTCGACCAATTCCGGTAAAAGACGACCGTTCTCGTCGAAAAGTTCTTCAGGTTTATAGCTTTTCATCCAGTTTTCGAGAAGTTTCAGATGATCTGGATGCCCCGAATCGACCAACAATGGAATCTGATGTGACCGGAAGTTACCCTCGATTTGAATTCCATCGACAACATCAGGTCCCGTCCAGCCTTTGGGCGATTTGAGGACGATCATTGGCCATTGCGGTCGGTCACCATCGTTTTTATTTCTGGCATGGCTTTGAATTTGTTTGATCTCCAAAATCGTCTTTTCCAATACGGAAGCCATTAGTTGATGTATTTTTTCAGGTTCATCGCCTTCAACAAAATAGGGTTTCCAGCCATATCCTCTCAGCAACTGATCCAATTCTTTGTGCGGAATGCGGGCCAACACGGCTGGGTTGGCAATTTTGTAGCCGTTGAGGTGAAGGATAGGCAACACAGCTCCGTCGGTGATTGGGTTTAAAAATTTATTGGAGTGCCATGCTGTAGCCAGCGGGCCCGTTTCAGCTTCGCCGTCACCAACAATGCAGGCAACAACCAGGTCCGGATTATCGAATGCCGCTCCAAAAGCATGACTGAGTGAATAGCCCAGTTCACCGCCTTCGTGAATCGATCCCGGACATTCCGGAGATACGTGGCTCGGTATTCCTCCCGGGAAGGAGAATTGTGTGAACAGTTTTTTTAGTCCGGACTCATCCTGAGTAATGTTTGGATAAATTTCACTGTATGTACCTTCAAGATAGGTATTGCCCACCAATGCCGGGCCGCCATGCCCCGGGCCGGAAATGTAAATCATGTTCAGATCATACTTTTTTATGGCACGGTTAAGGTGCACATAAATAAAGTTCTGCCCCGGCGTGGTGCCCCAATGCCCCAGCAGCATCGACTTTACATGTGAAAGTTTTAGCGGTTTCCGGAGCAAAGGATTTTCGTGCAGATAGAGTTGGCCGACTGAAAGATAATTCGCGGCCCTCCAATAGGCGTTCATTTTACTCAGAAGATCCTTAGAAAGTGGATTCTTCTTTGTTTCTTTCTTTTTTGTTTTGTCAACGGTTTTCTTGCCTGAATCTTTTTTTGTTTTCATATTATCTGTGTTTTTAATGCTATGAGACTGTTTGAATTTTCTTCAGTGCGGATTTAATCTTTCTGTGACCGATCATTTGACCAACTGTTTTTGCGATCATTCCTTCTTCATCGGTACGAATGACACGAACAACCGCCTTCCCTTTTTTTGTTGAGATTACCGGCGCGTTTGCCTCGTTTTGTTTTTTATCCAGTTCAATTCCCAGAAATTCAAGCCCCTCACAAATGCGTGAACGAACAATCGAGCTATTTTCTCCAATGCCTCCTGCAAAAATAAGGGTGTCCAGTCCTCCAAGTGCAGCAGCAAAAGCCCCAATCCATTTTTTCACCTGATAACAAAATAACGAAATG
>CAYGFI010000096.1:0-19085 GCA_964349045.1 uncultured Chitinophaga sp. | reverse complement strand
GCGCATGCTTTCTCGTGAAGCCAATTCTTCATGCCCGTAAAAACCGTAAACGACAAAACCTGAACCCATTAAATCAGATTCCTGAAAACCTTTACTTTGAAAAGTTTGGGTTACAGTTTGCGGTTGTAAAAAAGAAAAAAGAAAATACGCAGCCGCAATAACAATCAGCGCAACTATAAGAATTTTTAAGCCCCTTTTCAAACTGTTCACTCCAAAACTATAATTAATTATTATATAAGCTTCGTATAAACTATCTTCTAATTGCACTTTCTTTAAAACCTCATACTTATAATCTAAGCATGAAATATCTGTGCAATTTTTGAATTTATATTTTTGATCCAATCCAATACAAGTACCTAAAAATAAAATCACTATACCCAAAATAAATTTCATATTAAAAAATTATTTGACTTAATAAAGATAATATACTTTCTGGAGATGCATAACTTCCCTTCACTTGATAAAATGAAGCAAATGGATATTTTCCTCTCCATTGTCTTAACCTCCCAAATAGCTGGACATAATTTGAAAAACGGATTTTCAATGCCGGAAATAAGAACTCCCAGGGAAATACTTAAATTTGAAGAAGATGAAAACTAATAAAAGTTTTGATGCGGTTAAAATGATGAGAGCCATTCGCGATAAACATCATAAAGAATATGAATTAAATCCTGAATTACGCGAAAAAAGATTGGCTGCGATTCATAAAAAATTCGCACATAAGATAGGAACCAATGTAAACCAGTAAAATTGAAAAACTGGCGTCCAAAAATATTTTTTCCCTTTTCTGCTCTACATATTTAATTTATTTCTAAAAATTGGAATGTGAATAAATCCTCCGTTTACCAAACCTGCCAGGTTTTAAGGATAACAGGTATTAACCAGTTGACAAGTTCCCATACCTGATACATTACCGTGTTAATGAACAAACCCAGACAGTAAAAGTGGAAGCGCTATTCCATACCAGATGTGACCCAAAGATTTGGAATGATCGAAAAGAATATTAAACAGAAAAGTCTGGCAAAACCGGGCTTTTCTGTTATTTGGAAAATGCTGGAGATATCATCGAAAAAAAGAATAGAAATACAAATATTACTAAACAGGGTCTGCTAATTAAGTCAACCCGCAGACCCTAACTAATCCCCTGTATTCTGAAAAAAGGTTTTTTTCATTTACATTTGACAAAAAAAAGTTTTTTCGGGGGATTTTACCCGATTACCAAAACCTCCCGCGAAGCAAAAAAAGCATAATGTTACATCATCAACCCATGATTTCAGTGGTTTCCCCGGTTTACGGATGCGGAGGGACCGTGATCGAGTTATACCTCAGGATCAAAAATGCTCTGGAAGCCGAAAAAATATCCTTTGAAATTTTACTTATCGACGATGGCAGTCCTGATGAATCCTGGTCTGTAATAGAGGAACTGGCCTCACGCGATAACAGGGTAAAAGGCATCCTGTTTTCCAGAAATTTCGGTCAGCATAACGCCATAACCGCCGGACTCGGGCATGTGCAGGGTGAATGGGTGGTGGTAATGGATTGCGACCTGCAGGATCAGCCGGAGGAGATCATTAAACTATACCGTAAGGCCCGGGAAGGCTTTGATATTGTACTGGGAAAAAGACAGGAAAGAAAAGACCTTTATATCAAGAGGTTTCTTTCCAAAACTTTTTACAGGGTATTGAGTTACCTTACCCGGACCGAACAGGACAGCAGTATCGGGAATTTTGGAATTTACAAAGCATCGGTAATCGAAGCCGTATGCAGTCTTGGTGATCAGCAACGGTTTTTCCCAACCCTCGTGAAATGGGTAGGCTTTAAACATACCTCCATTGAAATAGAACATTCGCAACGCACCATCGGAAAAACCAGCTACTCCTTCCGTAAAACCCTTAATCTGGCCCTGGATGTGATGCTTGCATTCTCCGATCGTCCCCTGAAAATTATCGTAAAACTCGGTGTATATATTTCTGTTCTTTCAGTTTTTTATACATTAGTAACCCTCATCAGATACCTGACCGGTAATATTGAAGTGATTGGTTATACCAGTCTTATTATTTCAGTTTGGTTTTTTTCGGGTATTATTATTCTGATCCTTGGAATTGTCGGACTTTACATTGGCAAAACCTATGAAAAAGTCAAAGACCGTCCGCAGTATATTATCAAAAACAGGCTAAATCTGAAATCCTGATTATGATAAAGCCTCTGGAATGGGATAGTAATTTCTTCGGGTTTAAAACCGGCAGGATTGATGCAACCAGGTTTTCAAAAAAAGATTTGGCAGGGGAATTCGAAAGCATTAAAAAAGAAGGGTTTAAGCTGGTGTATATTTTTACTGGTCATGATGATAAACCTCTGAAAGAAATAATCCTTAACACAGGTGGAACCCTCACTGACGAAAAAGTGACCTATTCCATGAACATCGACGGGATGGTTCCCTTATCCTCGGAATTTATCCGATCATGTTTTGGACAGGAAATGGATAAAGACCTTGAGTCGCTTGCCATTGAAAGCGGGAAATACAGTCGCTTCCGGACCGATCAGCAGATCCCCCGGAATAAATTTGAAGAATTATACCGCTTATGGATGAAGAATTCACTTAACGGGACTTTTGCCAAAGAGGTTTTTACATACCAGTCTGAAGAGGACAAACTTGGAATGGTGAGCATCGACACTCGCGAAAACGAAGGTTGGATAGGCATCATAGCCGTTAATGAGGAATCGAGGGGAAGATCGGTTGGGAAATTGCTGATGCATGCTGCCATACGGTTTTGCCAGGGAAAAAATGTAAAAATCCTAAACGTTCAGACTCAGATGAAAAACAAGGCTTCCTGCGCATTTTATGAGAAGCTTGGGTTTGGATTGAGGAGCGTTGAGGATGTTTTTCATTTTTGGAACGTGTAATTTATTGATAAAAAAAATAAGCGCAATGGCGCCAAGGCGCAAATAAAAAATTGCGCTAACTTTGCGCCCTTGCGACCTTGCGCTTAAAATAGTACTAACTTGAAAATCCCATTCAACAAACCATACCTGACAGGTTTAGAAACCAAAAACATCCGCTTAGCCATCAAAGCCGGTAAAATTTCCGGAAATGGCCAGTTTACAGCTTTGTGTCATGAGTTTGTAAAAAAGAAGTACGGATTTCAGAATGTGCTCCTTACCACAAGCTGTACCCATGCGCTGGAAATGGCTGCAATTCTGATCGATATCCAACCCGGCGATGAGGTTATTATGCCTTCTTATACCTTTGTCAGCACAGCAAACGCGTTTATTCTCAGGGGAGCAAAAATTGTTTTTACCGACAGTACCGAATTTCATCCGAATATGGCGACCGGTGGTCTCGAAAGCCTGATAAACGAAAAAACCAAGGCTATTGTTCCTGTCCACTATGCCGGGATGGCCTGCGACATGGACGAGATCATGCGCATTGCAAACAAACACAAACTCTTCGTGGTTGAAGATGCTGCCCAGGCAATCGATTCATTTTACAAGGGAAAACCTTTGGGAAGCTTCGGTCATCTTTCAGCCTTTTCCTTTCACGAAACGAAAAACATAAATGCCGGTGAGGGAGGAATGCTCGTGATCAATGATGAACAATTTAAAAAACGGGCCGAGATCATATGGGAGAAAGGTACCAACCGCGCCGAGTTTTTCAGGGGAGAGGTAAATAAGTATGGCTGGGTTGACATCGGCTCATCCTGGCTACCTTCTGAAGTCACTGCAGCTTTTTTGTATGCCCAGCTAAACTGCCTTGAAAAAATCCAGGCTAAAAGGGTTCAGAACTGGAACCTTTATTATGAATTACTTAAGGAACTGGAAGGAAAATACAATGTGAAACTCCCCCGTATTCCTGAAAATGCAACTAATAACGGGCATATCTTCTACCTGATCCTTGGAAACCCCGCAGAGAGAACCAGGCTTATCGCAAAACTTAGCGATAATGGCATTCTTGCGGTGTTCCATTATCTTTCACTGCACGACTCTATGTACTACAAAGATAAACATGACGGTCGTCCATTGCCATGGAGCGATTATTATTCGGATTGCCTGGTAAGACTGCCACTTTATTATGAATTGAGCAGCAGGGAGATTAAGAAGATTTGCAGGCTGATCAGGGAATTCTTTGAGAATGAGTAATTTTTTCACCAGACTGTTCATCCGGGAAAATCATCATGGAAAAAACTTTTACGCTAAGCTTATGAACGCGGGCCGGTTTTGTCTGATTTCCTAATCTTTTATTACCAGGCTATACAACTTCCCCGCCGTTGTTACAAATAAAGTGGATTTATCATCTCCCCCGAAAGCAATTGTAACGGGCCTTTCCGGAATTTCGATATAATTTACCTGTTCTCCGGCCGGATTGAAGACGTAAATATTCCCATCGGCAACATATACATTTCCAGTATCATCAACCGCAGCGCTGAATTCTCCTTTTTCCGCAAAGTACGCGGGATCAGAAAGAAATCCTTCTGCAGTTACATTCAGACGAACAACCCGTTTATCATATTCATTGGTTGCATATAGCGGTTTCCCGGGATAAGCAGAAATCAGTGAATTGGCGCGGGCAAAATCATAACAGATAGGGAAAATGGTTTTCCCATCCGGGGCGACATAGCATTCAGTGGCTTTTTGCAGGATGATTTCATTGAAATCATGCGAGTCTCTCCAACGATTGGAGGGATATATGGCTTTGTGGATATTTTTCACTGAACCCATTTTCACTGTCGGAAGTTTTTGAATTGTTTCTTCTGGATTATCAGGATCGATGCTGTACACCCAGATGGCAAATCCTGAATTTCCCCAGCCGCTGTAGGAGGTTCCATTTGCATCCGGCGGATTGGTGAATTTTTCCTGTATCCCATTCACCAGGTATCCGGGTTGCGGATCGTATCGGAATACCACAAGCAGGTTATCTTCGGAATCGCATGCAAGAGCCTGCGGTTCCCATTGGAAATCGGCAAGCAGGCTTATTTTCTCATCTTCTGCTGACCATTTATAAATCCGTTTTAACCTCGATTCACTGAAATAAACATTCCCTTTGCTGTCGACACAAATTCCTTCAGCAAATTCAAATCCATCGGCCAATTCCTTTATTTTTCCGTTTATTCCTGTTCCGGTTTGAACATCTTTTCCGCTTATTTGGAGGTGTGCAAATTCCCAGGGGCAAACCTGAATTTTGCTGCTTATGTCATATAACGAATTGGTAATGGTATATTTAATTTGCGTGTAGTTATGAAAATTAAAAAAATCGATATTCCGGTTGTTCCAGCTGCGTATTGCATACGGATAGGGTGTTTTTAAACGGATAACCCTGAAAGTATACAGATTGGCAAAAACAAGATTTTCCGATTCCTGAATTTCAAGAGGCTGACAGTACTGGCTTTCCCTGCTTTCTTCTTCAAGCTGAAGGGCATAAACCTTCCAGTTGGATACTTTATTGAACCGGACTTCATTACGAACGTGGTGTTCAACAGACATTGCGTAAATTCGTCCGGGAGTACTTGTATTTGAAACATACATTCCGTTTGTTGCGAAAGTACTTGCTGTCCAGATGTCTGCAAAAATTCCTCCTCCCCCATTGGTTACCCATAGACTCCAGTATTGAGTATCCCATGCAGGATCAACACCCTGCCGGATGCGGCTTTCTCGGGTAACCACCCTGGGTTGCCTTTGCCTTGCCATTTCCGGGCCTTTGTTCATGTCGCCGTGTCCTCCTAAGAATTTCACATCATTCATATACGATTCAGGGCCGCCCATCCACTTACATGCCACGGCACGCGAGTTATAATCGCCTGTGGAAAGGCCAATACCGCTTATAATTGAATTCCCTCCTTTGGGTACTTCGATCATAGCTTTTGGTCCCCCGAAACCACTGAAAGCAGGGGTATTGTCCTTAAGCAGGAACTGAGTGCCAATGGGAGAAAGTCCAATAAGAACGGTGTTTGGTTTGAGCTTAACTGTTTCAGAAAGGCGGTACCATCCCTGGGGAACATAAATTACGCGGTGGTTATCGACAGCTTTTTGCAATATTTCTGTATTATCAGTTTCACCGTCACCGACAGCTCCAATATCATTCAAGTTTACCCATTCACTCATTCCGGGGAGCCTGGGAATATCTGACTTTAACGGATCAGGAAAAACCTTCAACGGAACCATTTCAATACTTGTTCTGTATTCAGGAGTTTCGCCCAGGTCGGCAATATGCAAACCATAGACGTATTTTTTTACTGTATACATTTTCCCGTCACCTTTTGTTGACTGTCCGCTTTTCCGGTAAGATACCAGCAAGGGAACATTTTTGCAATTAATATTAAACAGGCTGATCTGGGTATTATCGTTATTTTCATTGCTGATCACAATCGCGGCTTCCTTTACATCTGTGAACTGGCAGTCTTCCATATAAAGCTTTTCCCAATAGTCGGGTCTGATTTCGATAACGTGAGGAACATTTTTAGCCTGGAGGCGCACAATTGTAAGTCCGGCTTCCTGTGTCATAATGGCTGATTTCCTTTGTCCTTCGAAGTAAGTATCGAGCATCATGAATTGCCAGCCCGGGGAAGTTTTTGTGGTATAGATGCCATAATCCCCCCCGAAAAACCTGACGTTTTCCATGAAATTTCCTACATCGTACACTCCGGCTTTACCACTTCCGATCCGGATGTCGCAATGGGAAATAAAGCAATGCTGAGCAAAGTGAGTACGGAGAGCGACTGCAGCCGGATTACCATTTTCAATTTTAATGTTTATGTTGGAGAAAGCGCTGTAAAATGTTCCGGCATTGGCATCTTCAATATTCTGTTCATCCTTTTCAACAAGAGGGGATGTAAACCAAAACATGTAATTCGCTTTGCCTTTATCTGAACTGATTTCCTCCTGGTATCCGGGAGTATTGGTGCCCAGGACAATTTCAGGCCTGTCTTTCCCATAACCGATAAGCCTGATAGCCCGAGGAATATAGATGGTTTTACTGATGAGGTATTTACCTTCCGGAATAAACAGAATACCAAAGTTTTTCTCCTTCTTAAGCTGGTTGATGGCATTTTGCAAGCTCTCGCTAACGTCTGTTTTTCCATCGGCTTTAATACTGAAATTTTCAGGAGTAAAATAAACGGCTTCGCTATCTATTGGTTTTGCATCATAGACCGATTGGCTGAATGTTGGCAGTGGCAATAATGTAATGACCAGAAACATACAGGTAAAAAAAACTGGAATAAAGTATTTCCTTAAGAGGTTCATGATAATGGTATAAGTTTGGAATTGATAATTATAATTCATTATAGCCTGCCAGAGGATACTCCTGTTTCCGATAATTGAAAAAACAATATCATCGTTTGGTTTTACTGATTTATCTGTTAATACAATCGGTTCCATTGCATAATTATCTTTTTGATTGGTAAATATTCCAGGGCAGAATTATAATTTTCCACCTTATTCGCAAGATATGAATTTTTTAACCTGTGAAAAAAAATTACATTTGATAAGTTCCGATTGAATTGAACGATAATTATGAGCGATAAAGAAAAACCCACAATTGCCGGCCTGCGTTCCATTAAGTTGGTAACCGAACCCGGAACCTATAATTGGTGTGCATGCGGACGTAGCAAAAATCAACCCTTTTGCGATGGTTCGCACCGGGTTACCACATTCCTTCCGTTGGAGGTTAAAATTGATGAAAAAAAGCTTGTAAAATGGTGCGCCTGTAAGCAGACTAAAACACCTCCCTTTTGTGATGATACACACCGGGAACTTCCGGGGTATACATCCTGAAGATATATTCCGAAGATAACCCACACTGGTAAATTTCTGATAGCATGGATCATGTATTCCATAAGGAACTGCAGAAATTTTTTCTAAAAAATTAAAAAATAATTTGTGAATTTAAACGTTTAAGCATATCTTTGAAATTCAAAGTAGAAATTATATTTTTTCTGGTCTTAAATAAACCTATCCATGTAGAATTATGCAGAAAAGGGTGTCATTGAAGGATATAGCCAACAAGGTCGGAGTTTCAATCGCACTTGTTTCCTATGTAATGAATGGGCAGGAAAAAGAAAAGAGAGTTGGTGCAGAAGTCGTTAAGAAAATCAAGGAGGCGGCTGAGGAATTAAATTATCAGCCCAACCAGATTGCCCGCAGCTTAAGGATGAAAACCACTAAAACAATTGGTTTAATCGTTGCTGATATAGCAAACCCGTTTTTTGGTCAACTTGCAAGAATTATTGAAAATGAAGCAGGTAAATTCGGATATACGGTAATATTTGGCAGCTCGGATGAAGACGGGACTAAATCTGCAGTATTAATTAATACCTTTCTTAACCGCCAGGTTGATGGTATTATTATTGTCCCTGCAGAAGGCAGCAGCGGACAAATACAAAGCCTGCTAAAGAAGAAAATACCATTGGTTCTGGTTGACCGTTATTTTCCGGAAATAAATGCCAGTCATATTATTCTTGATAATTACCAGGCTACATATGATGCAACTATACATCATATTGAAAATGGATTCAATCATATTGCCATGATTGCTCATAAATCCTCTCTTATTCATATGAAAGAAAGGATCCGGGGATATACCCAGGCAATGGCAGATCACAATTTAACTGATAACATCTGTGTTGAAGAAATCAGATTTGATCACTACAACGAGGATATTGAGAATGTATTTGACAATTTTGAAAATAAAAATATAAATATAAACGCTCTTGTTTTTGCAACCAATACTCTTTCAATATTTGGTTTATACTGCATTCAGAAAAGATGCCTTAAGATCCCGGAAAAATTGGCTTTTATAGGCTTCGACGGGGGTGATGTATTTGATTTATTCACACCGCCCCTGAGTTTTGTAGAACAACCTCTTGAAGAAATGGGCAAAGAGTCATTCAGAATTCTGATGGATTTAATGAACGGATCAAGTAAAATAAGCCAAATCATGCTTAGTCCAACTTTAATTGCCAGGGATCCAAGAGAGTGTTAGATTTTTTTTTATTGTCTTGCTTAATCGATTATTCAATAAGATTATAAAACTTAGTATCTCAATTATGAATAACAAAAATAAAACACCATTTTTATGGCGGTATTCACATTTTACATGTGTAACCTTAATATTAATAATTATTAATCCTTTAAAAAAATAACTATGGCAAACAGATTAATAGGAAGACTACCAAAAGTAGGAATCAGACCCGTGATTGACGGGCGGGAGCATGGTGTGCGTGAAGCCCTTGAAACTCAAACCATGAACATGGCCAAAATGGCCGCCCGTCTTATTGAAGAGAACCTGAGGTTTCCTTCCGGTGAAAAAGTTGAATGTGTCATTTCAAATTCAACCATCGGGGGTGTAGCTGATGCAGCTCATTGTGCCGACCAGTTTTCCAGGGAAGGCGTTGGAGTCTCACTGACTGTGACTCCTTGCTGGTGTTATGGTACGGAAGTAATGGATACCGATCCATTAATTCCAAAAGCAATCTGGGGATTTAATGGAACTGAAAGGCCCGGAGCCGTTTACCTCGCGGCAGCACTTGCAGGATATTCACAAAAAGGACTGCCTGCTTTTGGTATTTACGGAAGAGATGTTCAGGATGCAGGAGATTTGTCAATAACGGCTGATGTTAAAGAAAAAATCCTCCGGTTTGTGAATGCCGGACTGGCTGTGGCCCAGATGAAAGGGAAGTCATACCTCTCTTTGGGATATACTTCTATGGGTATTGCAGGTTCAACAGTTAATCCGGATTTCTTCCAGGATTACCTGGGGATGAGAACCGAATTTGTAGATATGACGGAAATTCTTCGCCGGATTGACCAGGGAATTTATGATAAGCAGGAATATGAAAAAGCATTATCATGGGTGAAAACAAACTGTATTGAAGGACCTGACCTGAATAAAAAACCCTCCGATCGCAAAAGAAAAGACTGGGAATGGGAGGTTGTTGTGAAAATGACACTTATATCCCGGGATCTGATGATTGGTAACCCGAAACTTGCTGATATGGGTTTTGGTGAGGAAGCCAAAGGGCGAAACGCGATTGCAGGTGGATTTCAGGGGCAACGTCATTGGACAGATTACTATCCAAACGCTGATTTTACGGAAGCCATCTTAAATTCATCATTTGACTGGAATGGCATCAGGGAAGCATTTGTATTTGCAACTGAGAATGACAGTCTGAACGGGGTATCGATGTTGTTTGGCCATTTACTGACAAATACCTCACAGATCTTCTCAGATGTGCGCACTTACTGGAGTCCCGCATCAGTGAAACGGGTTACCGGCAAAGAACTAACCGGATTAGCCGCGAATGGGATAATCCATTTAATTAATTCAGGTTCAACCACCCTTGACGCTACTGCTCAACAGCGCGATAAACAGGGAAACCCGGTAATGAAACCCTGGTGGGACATTGTTTCTGATGAAGTCACTAAATCACTGAAAAATACCCGCTGGTGTCCGGGAAATAAGGAGTATTTCATGGGAGGTGGTTTCTCTTCCCAGTTTAAAACTGCAGGACAAATGCCGGTTACCATGTGCCGTATAAACCTGGTTAAAGGACTCGGTCCGGTTTTGCAACTTGCTGAAGGCTGGACAGTCGAACTTCCCCAGGATATACATGATATCCTAGACAAACGAACCGATCCAACCTGGCCCACAACATGGTTTGTACCAAGAACCAACGGTCAAGGCCAGTTTAAAGACGTGTACTCTGTAATGGCCGGATGGGGAGCTAATCATGGGGCCATTTCTTACGGGCATATCGGAGCAGACCTGATTACCCTTGCGTCTATATTAAGAATCCCTGTGAATATGCATAATGTTTCCGAAGATTTGATCTTCAGACCCAGTGCATGGAGCGCATTTGGAACCGAGCCTGGATCATCTGATTTCAATGCCTGTCGGAATTATGGGCCGATCTATTCTTAATCATTTCAAATTTCTGACAGAGATGATAAGATCACAATTGAAAAATATCAGTAAATTAATAGTTCTCCCTTCACTTCTTTTATTAACGGCGTGTACCTCATCCGGGGACAAAAATTCCAATCAAATGAAAATTAGTACCATTAAAGGAACCTATGGCTTCGATGTAGAGTTCTTTACCAAAAACAAGGTAAATATCATCGAAATAAAAGACCCCGGATCAAATGCAAAAGTTTTACTCGTACCAGGTTACCAGGGCCGTGTAATGACCAGCACGACCAACGGGAATGAAGGAGCAAGTTTCGGCTGGATTAATTATTCTTTTATAGAATCCGGTAAACAGAGCAGTCAGTTTAATCCTTACGGAGGAGAAGAACGTCTTTGGCTGGGACCCGAAGGCGGACCTTTTTCAGTTTATTTTAAAAAAGATGCAGAACAGGTTTTTCCGAATTGGGTAGTTCCTAAGGAAATTGACACCGAAGCATTTGATATTGTGGCCCAAACTACAGAAAGTGTAAGATTTCGGAAAGATTTCAGGCTGACAAATGCATCAGGAACAGAGATGAAGATTGGAATAGAGCGAAATGTGAAAATCCTGAACCGGGAAAAAACTGAAAACGTCCTTAATCTAAAGATGGATGATTCAATATCTTTTGTAGCATATGAATCAGAAAACACGTTGATCAATAAGGGACAATCTGCCTGGACTGACAAATCAGGCGCCTTATCTGTCTGGATGCTGGCTATGTTTAATCCTTCAGCTAATGGAGTTGTTTTCATCCCTTTTAAAAAGGGGAGTGAAACCGGGTTGGGAAAGATTGTGACAGATGATTATTTTGGAAAGGTTCCTTTTGACAGGCTGATAGTATCTGATGGAATCCTGTTTTTCAAAACCGACGGGAAATTCCGTAGCAAAATCGGAATATCTCCGAAACGGGCTCTGCCTTATTGCGGAAGCTATGATCCTGATTCCCACACCCTGACCATTCTATGGTACTCCCCGCCTGAAAAACCATCTGTTTATGTAAATTCGAAATGGGGACCCCAGAGTGATCCGTTAAACGGTGATGTTGTAAATTCCTATAATGACGGACCGGTTGAAGATGGATCCATAATGGGCCCCTTTTATGAAATTGAGAGTTCCTCACCTGCTGCCTTGCTCTCAGCAGGTGAAAAAATTACACATATTCAGCGAATTTTTCATATAACCGGCGATGAATCCAAATTAAACGACATTATACTGAAACTTTTTAATTTGTCTGTTTCAGATATAAAAAATGCATTTAAAAAAGAAAACTAAAATTATCCTGACAAAGAATGGAAAAGGTCCGCATCATCCCAAAAGGAATAGTTCTGCCATTTATTCTGCTTTCAACTTTGTTTTTTGCATGGGCAGTGCCAAATAACCTGACTGATACCATGCTATCCGCATTTAAAAGAATAATGAGCCTTTCCGACTCAAAAACAGCATGGATACAGGTTGCGTGTTACTTGTTTGGATATGGATGTTTTGCTTTACCTGGCGCCCTTTTCATTAAAAAATACACCTATAAGTCAGGAGTCATGCTCGGTTTGGGAATGTATGCCATGGGAGCATTCATGTTCTATCCGGCGATGCTGTTTTCCGGAGTTAACATTAATGTCAGCTTTTTTATGTTTCTCTTTGCCATAATTATACTATTCGCGGGACTTTCAATTCTGGAGACATCAGCCAATTCATATGTGTGTGTTATTGGTCCTGAAGAAACAGCCACTCAACGACTTAATTTTGCCCAGTCATTCAATCCTTTTGGAGCAATTACCGGGGTTATTATCAGCCAGGTATTTATTCTTTCGCAATTAAACATTTTGAATTCTTCAGAAAGGAGCGCTCTTCCTGAAGATAAACTTATTGAAATTCAGGGAGCAGAGTTAAATGCCGTGACAATGACATATGTGGCTATAGGATTGGTAATGGTATTTCTCTTATTGGCAATATTATTTACGAAAATGCCAAAGTTAAAAGAAGATGATAAGAATATGGACTTAAAAGCTGCATTCCAAAGGTTGAAAAAAAATAAAAACTACGTATGGGGCGTTGTTGCCCAGTTTTTCTATGTTGGAGCACAGATTGCAGTATGGTCATTTATTATCCGGTATGCCATTCAACAGTTGCAGCTGGATAATATACTGTCGCAACTAGGAGGAAATGCTACAACTGCCGAAATTATCGCGAAACTTAGAAATGTTGAACCTCTTGCAGCCGGTTTCTATAATGTTTGTGAATGGTTAGGACTTGTATCATTATTGCCCCGCACTGCCGAACAGGCCGGTGCAACATACTACATTATTTCACTGATCCTTTTTGTTTTATCCCGCTTCATCTGCACGGGACTGATGAACCTGATTAAACCCCGGAATTTACTGACCGCCCTGGCAATACTTGCTGTAATATGCTGTTTGATAGCTATATACGGACAAGGCCGGTTTGGTATTTATGCTCTCATTGGTATATCAGGTTGTATGTCGCTTATGTTCCCGACAATCTACGGATTAGGCATTTCAGGTCTGGAAGAAGACACCAAAATTGGTGGCGCCGGAATGGTAATGGCAATTGCAGGTGCAGCCTTTCTGACCCAGATTCAGGGAATTGTTTCTGATCAGTCTGGTGACATAAAAATTGCTTACTGGGTACCCGCAATTGCGTTTATGATAATTGCATATTATAGTGGGATCGTTTCCCGTAAAAAATCTTTGCCGACAATCTAACCACAAATAGTAATGATTATGATGAGCCGAATTCTGCAAATTACTTTAAACAAAATATTGGCTTTCATTCTCCTGATTTCCTTTTCCGGCTGTGGGTTGGATGGACAGAACAAAGAAACCGAAATATTCTGGGACACGTTTGGGGTACCTCATATATTTGCTAAGAATAACCACGAAATGTATTATGCATTCGGCTGGGCGCAAATGCATAATCACGCCGATCTGATTTTAAAACTATATGCCCAGGGAAGGGGTCGGGCGGCAGAATACTGGGGAATTGAATTTCTGAATTCCGATAAGCTGATCCACCTGTATGATATTCCTGCAAAAGCAAAAAAAGTTTACGGGGAAAATGAGCCTGAATATAAATCTTACCTGGATGCTTTTGTTAAAGGAATTAATGATTATGCAAATGCCTGTCCCGAAAGAATCGATAAAACTGCCGTACAGGTTTTGCCCGTGACTGTTGATGATGTGATTGCTCATACTTTAAGGATCACCTGTCTGGAATTCCTGGCAGCAGAAGATGTTTATATCGCGAAAAAGACATCAGATCCCGGATCAAATGCAATAGCGATTGCTCCCTCAAAATCCGCATCAAAAAATGCCATGCTTTTGATTAACCCGCATCTTCCCTGGTCGGATTTTTTTCTATGGTTTGAAGCGCACCTGTGCACAAATGAATTTAATGCCTATGGCGTTTCTCTCATTGGTATTCCTACACTTACTATGGCTTTTAATGATAACCTGGGTTGGGCTCATACAGTAAATCCTATTGATGCTTCAGACCGTTATGAACTTACTCTGAAGAATGATGGCTATCTTTTGGATGGTAAAACCATACCGTTTGAAACGAAACCGGTACAAATAAATGTGCGACAAAATGATGGTTCCCTGCTTGCGCAAAAATTTGAATTCAAATATTCGAAACACGGCCCGGTTATAGGGCAAAAGGATAATAAAGCATACGCCGTAAGAATTGCCGGACTTGACAATGTGAGAATTTTCGAACAATATCATAAAATGGCAAAAGCGAAAAACTTTGCCGAATTTGAAGAAGCATGCAAAATCCTTCAAAACCCGATGTTTAATGTGATCTATGCTGACCGGGATGGGATTATTTTTTACCTGTTCAATGGAAATATCCCTGTTAGAGAAGAAGGGGATTTTTATTTCTGGAAAGGGACAATTGACGGAACAAAATCAAAATATATCTGGCAAAAAACACACCCTTATGAGGACTTACCAAAAGTATTAAATCCTTCTTCCGGTTTTGTCCAGAACTGTAACGATCCTCCGTGGACCTGCACATTTCCGGCTGTGCTCGATCCAAAAGATTTTCCGGCTTATTTTTCTTCACAGGGTATGCCATTGCGACCCCAGCGTGCCGTTAACCTGATAAAAGATAATCCTTCCATTTCTTTTGAACAACTCATTAACTACAAGCATAATACCGGCATGGAAGCCGCTGACAGGTTCCTTGACGATTTACTGGAAGCCGTGGATGCTTATTCCGATACAACTGCACTTAAGGCTGCTGCAATACTTAAAGCCTGGGATAAAACAACGGATGCTAACAGCCATGGAGCTGTATTATTTGCAAGCTGGTGGGATAAGGTCAGAAGTAATATGTTTGCCATCCCCTGGAATGCAAAAGAACCCGTAACAACACCTGATGGTTTAAAAGATAAAAAACAGGCTGTTGAGTTGCTGGTTAAGTCCTTTGGTGAAGTTCAGAAAAAATACGGCTCATCTGATGTTACATGGGGAGATGTACACAGGTTTCGCCTTAATGGAATTGATTTCCCCGCTAATGGTGGCGCGGGTGATTATGGCATCTTCAGGACAGTTTATTTTGCAGATGACAAAGATAATAAAAAATATGCAGTAGCAGGCGAAACCTTTATTGCCATTACTGAATTTGGAGACAAGGTAAAGGCGATGCTCAGCCTGGGTTATGGAAATGCAACGCAGCCGGGCAGTAAACACATTGGTGATCAGCTTCAGATGATGTCTGAAAAGAAATTACGTCCGGCTTTGTTAGAAAAAGCCGACATACAAAAGAATCTGGAAGAAAGAGAAGTTCTTGTAATTGAGGGGTTTTAACTAAGGGTTTACAATTTGTGAAGTAATGTTCTGAAAATTAATTAAAATGACACCATTCTTTTATTAAAAACCTATCTACATGGCTATTCTGAAAAAATAATTAATTATTAATGTTATGACCAAAAAACTAAAGCTACTATTTAGTCATCTTTTATCTGGAATCAGACTGCTTATAGCTTCGTCATTCCTTATATGTATGACAAGCATCCTGTCACTTTCAGCAGCAGAATTTTCTGCTGAATCGTTTCAGAAGTTTATTGTTAAAGGAACCGTCACATCAGCAGAAGAAGGATTACCCCTTCCGGGAGTAAACATCCTTGTTAAAGGCACCCTGAATGGCATCATAACTGATCTACAGGGGGAATACTCTTTGGAGATCAGCGCTGCGGATGCAATCCTTGTGTTTTCCTACATTGGTTATGTAAGCCAGGAGATTCCTGTAAACGGGCAAACCGTGATCAATGTTCAAATGATATTGGATACAAAAAGTCTTGATGAGGTCGTGGTTATTGGTTATGGAACTCAAAAAAAGATCAATCTTTCAGGTGCAGTTGATGTTGTTTCTTCCAAACAGCTTGAAAATCGCCCCGTTACAAATGTCACCCAGGCCCTCCAGGGTCTGGCTCCAAACCTGAATATCAGTGTAGGACTTGATGGCGGTGAAGTGGGCGGTAAAATGAATATGAATATCCGTGGTTTTGGATCAATAAACAGTGAGGGTGGCTCACCCTATGTATTGGTTGATGGGATGGAACAGGATATTTACAAAATAAATCCTAACGATATCGAAAGCATTTCCGTATTGAAAGATGCTGCGGCATCTGCAATTTATGGTGCGCGCGCGGCTTTTGGAGTAATACTGGTTACAACAAAAAAGGGTAGAACTGATGGTATAAAGGTAAGTTATTCGAACAATTATTCCTTCGCTGCACCAACCATTGTCCCTCATTCTTTAAACTCATTGGATTTTGCTAAATATTTCAATGATGCCAGTGCAAATTCTAATATCCTTCCTCAGTTTGCACCCATAATCATTGAATACATGGAAAAGTATCAGGCAGGTGAGATTGATTACTGGACAATACCCTACCCATTGAACCCACAATGGTGGTTGAGTTATAATGGAGCCTGGGCTAATACCGACTGGTACAAGGAATCCTATAAAGAATGGGTTCCGAATAATACGCATAGTATCAGTATAAGCGGGGGAAATGAAAAAACTCAATTCTATATTTCAGGTTCAACATTCGACCAGGAAGGATTGCTTAGATATGGTGAGGATGATCATACCCGAAACACCATTAATGCCAAGGTAAATACCAAAGTAAATAATTGGTTGAGGTTTAATTTTTCAAGCAAATTTGGCCGGACCAATATTAGCCGTCCCAGTTATAACAAAGGCAATTTTTACTATAATCTTTCACGTCAATGGCCAACTAATGGACCCTATTACCCGGATGGCAATTTAGCTGGTGAAGCTGTTCAGATATGGCTTGAACAGGGAGGCAGGTATAATGAAAATCAAAATGAATATTCCATTGTACCGGGAGTTGAAATTGAACCCATTAAGGGCTGGATCATTTATGCGAATTATCGTTGGAAAATGAATCCTTCCGGCTATACAAATCATGATGCAAAAGTATATGGGACGGATGCATATAGTGACCGTATGTTACTCCCACCGGGGACAAATAGTTTTACAATGGCTTCCGCCCAAAGCACCTATAATTCACCAAATGTATATTCTACTTTTAATAAAACCTTTGGGAATCATAATTTTACAATCTTGGCAGGCTTTGAACAGGAACTAAGCAAAACCAATCAGTTTTACGCAAAGAAGTATGACCTCGTAACCGATGATATTCCCTCCCTCCGGACTGCAACCGGAAGGCAGGAGATACTTGGTGATATGGGCCATTTCTCAACAAGAAGTATCTTTGGTCGTTTGAATTATAGCATTCTTGAAAAATATCTGTTTGAATTTTCAGCACGTTATGATGGTTCTTCAAAGTTCCCCAGGAACTATCGCTGGGGCGTGTTTCCTTCCGGCTCTGCTGCCTATATCATTTCAAAAGAGGATTTCTGGGATCCTTTAAAAAGCGTAGTTAATTTATTTAAAATAAGGGCATCATATGGCTCACTGGGAAATCAGAATGTGTCTAATTATCTCTATGTGGAACGCCTGAAAAATTATCAGAATCTTGCCTATATTCTGGGGGATGAACGTCCGAGTTATGTGAAAATGGCAGACTTAATCAGTCCAGGAATAACCTGGGAAAAAGTTAGAACTTCCAATATGGGTATAGATGCAGGTTTTTTAAATAACAGGCTTAATTTTTCATTCGACTATTTTATTCGTAATACCCTGGATATGCTTGGTGATATCGAACAATATCCTATTGTTTTGGGAGTTGAGGTGCCAAAATCGAATAATGCTTCCATGAAGACTAACGGATTTGAATTTGTTATGGAATGGAGAGACCGGATTCAGGATTTTTCTTATTCAACTAAATTTTTGGTAGCCGACTATACTTCAACTATAACCAGTTTCTATAACCCGGAAAAATTGCTTAGCAGTGCATACTATGAAGGGGCACAAATGGGAGATATCTGGGGATACACAACCGTTGGCTTATTTGAATCAGATGCACAGGCGCAGGATCCATCCCATGATCAGTCTTATTTATCTCCTGAATTATGGAGGGCCGGAGATGTTTATTATAAAGATATTAATGGCGATAAAAAAATTGATGTGGGGAAAAATACCGTTGACGATCCGGGTGACAAGTCGATCATAGGTAACTCAACACCAAGGTACACTTTCAGCGCCATGTTTAGTTCCTCATGGAAGGGATTTGATTATAACATGCTCTGGCAGGGAGTAGCAAAGCGGGACCTTGCCTTAAACGGGTCCCTGTTCTGGGGTATTGTCGGAAATAAATGGTGGAACATTGGTCTTCAGGAACATATGGATTACTGGACAGAGGAAAATACTGACGCCTATTGGCCCCGTCCTTATTTTGAAAACTGGGAGGACAAGAACCACCAGACACAAACCCGTTACCTTCAAAACGGAGCATATCTGCGCCTGAAATCATTACAATTTGGTTATACACTTCCGGAAAAACTGACTCAAAAGGTAAAAATAAGCAATTTAAGGGTATATGCAGCCGGCGAAAACCTGCTTACATTCACCAAACTAATAACTGTATTCGATCCTGAAGTAACTGGTGGTTATTCCGGAAGCGGTACACTTTATCCTCTGCAAAAAACAATTTCTCTTGGTCTTAATGTAACATTTTAATCAAGTAAACTGATATAC
>CAYGFI010000095.1:0-19093 GCA_964349045.1 uncultured Chitinophaga sp. | reverse complement strand
ATTCAAAGCATTTTATAAATTCGATTTTAATAATGAAACATTAACTCTAATTTCCGAAAAAATGAGGCAATTTTTAATAAAGGAAAATATCGAAACCCAAATTATTTAGAGTTTATCTTCTCTCACCGGCGATCACAATAATTTTGAAGCCCGGAATGTGCTTTGTCTATCGCAGATTTAAATGAAATTCCCCGTATACAAACCCTTTAACTTTCACAGCTATTCCTATCCAAAAAACAACCCGCATCCACTCCATCGACATCATGCGCGGATTAACCCTTTTTCTGATGCTATTTGTCAACGACCTTTTTGACCCTGGAGTTCCGGAATGGCTTGTCCACACTAAAGCTGATTTTGACGGGATGGGACTGGCAGACTGGGTCTTTCCCGGATTTCTCTTCATTGTGGGGATGTCTGTTCAATATGCCATAAACTCGCGGATCCAGGCAGGACAGTCGAAAAAAAAGATCTTTGCTCATATTATCTTTCGTACACTTAGCTTACTAATTATTGGCCTGCTAATGATGAACTCCGGACGCTTGAATCCGGAATTGAGCGGGATCGGTAAATCAGCCTGGGCAGTCCTAATGTATCTCTCTGTATTCCTGATCTTCAATAATTATCCTTCGAACGAAAAATACAAGAAACTTTTCATAATCCTAAAAGTTGCAGGAATACTTGGACTTGTTTTGCTCGTTGCCATTTTCAGAACTGGAGAACCTGGAAATGTGCAATAGCTCGAACGAGGCTGGTGGGGAATCCTTGGATTGATAGGCTGGGGATATTTTGTGGCTGCAACAATCAACCTTTTTGCCGGGTCAAAACTTGTTGTTACTTTTTTTATGTGGCTATTCTTTATCGGTCTAAATATTCTTTCGCAATTGGGATTGCTCGAGATACTTGATTTTCTTAAACCGGTTTTTGGTGTTATCATCAGTGGCAATGTTCCTTCTACAGTCTTAGCAGGACTGTTTGTAAGCCTTTTCCTGAAGCAATGCTCATTTAAGCCGCTTAAGACAGCTGGCATTATTATTCTGGCAGGAGTCATATGCTTTATTCTGGGCTTTGTTCTTCGTAACTGGTTCATTATCTCGAAAATACAGGGAACTCCAAGCTGGGTTATGATCTGCTGCGGTATAAGCATGGTAGTATTCGCTTTATTGTACCTGATTATTGATATCCGGGGGAGGGAAAAGTGGGCTTTTATCTTTAGACCTGCCGGACAGAATCCCCTTACCACCTACCTGGCTCCTGATATAATTTATTACCTGATCTGGGGACTAAGTCTCCCCTTGTTTTTTTATAAACAGGAAACCAGCCAGTTGTTAGCCGTTGGAGGTTCGCTTGTCTGGGCCATTGCTATGGTTGGTTTTGCAGCGCTGCTGGCAAAAATAAATATAAGGTTAAAACTTTAAAGGGGTTGGGGAGGGGCAAATAATGAGTGTCTGCTAAAACCTTAAGCCAGCTTAAGTGGTTTATTGGATTGCACTAAGGACTTAAATAAACGACAGTGAATCATAAATCGTTAACTGAGTTTACGAGCTTCGCAACCGCTTAAGCATTATGCGAACGCAGTCGCTGAAAAAATCCTCATTCGAAATTCCAACTTTTTGTATAACTTACAACATGAGTTAATTAAAGTTTAATCTGTCTATTATGAAAAAACTATTGGTATTATTCGCATTTACAATAATTGGCAATTGTACCCTGTTCCCGCAGAATTCATACCCTGTCCGGGGATTTTGCATTGCTGCTCCACAAGCTGAGAACCTCGGTTCATTTATTAAATTCATCAATGAGGAACTTGCTCCCCGGAATGTAAATACTCTTATTCTCCGGGTCGACTATAATTACCAGTTCGAAAGTCATCCGGAACTGAGCAACAGCAACAGTTTGTCAAATGAAGATGTGAAAAAACTGGTCGCCGTATGCAGAATAAACAACATCAGGCTGATTCCCCAGATAAACTTATTGGGACACCAGTCATGGGCTGAGAAAATTGGCAATCTTCTCCGGGTTTATCCTGAATTTGATGAAACTCCCCTGATAAAAATGCCGGAAAAATACGAATGGCCAAACCCCGATGGGCTATACTGCAAAAGCTATTGCCCCCTGCATCCTGATGTTCATAAAATTGTTTTTGAACTGGTTGATGAGATTTGCGATGCATTCGAAGCAGATGCTTTCCATGCCGGGATGGATGAGGTGTTTTATATTGGACATGAGAGCTGTCCACGATGTACCGGGAAAAATAAAGCCGAACTGTTTGCCGGTGAAGTCAACAAAATCAGGGATCACCTGGCCCTGAAAAATAGAAAGCTTTGGATTTGGGGTGACCGGCTGATTGATGGAAAAACAACCGGGATAGGATTATGGGAAGCCAGTGAGAATGACACATGGCCGGCAATTGACCTTATAAACAAGGATGTAATGATTTGCGACTGGCATTATGAAAGCCCTGTCCAGACTCCGGTATATTTTGCGATGAAAGGTTTTAATGTCATTACCTGTCCCTGGCGTAAACCTGAGGTCGCAGTATTACAAGCGCGTGATATGCTCCATTTTCAGGGAATGGCAACTCCGGAAATGAAATCACGGTACATGGGGATGATGCAGACCGTGTGGTTCAGCGCTGAGAAATTCATGGAAGAGATTAACCAGGATGAAGTGCCAGGTAAAGATTCGGAAGTAAATTGTTTCAGGTCGCTCTTTAATGAAATAAACAAGGAAAAATAATCAACCCTATCTTTTGCCCCCATACAAAATCATGATCCCAGATATTCCCTGATTTTTGAAAGCAAAATATCTTTCTCAAAAGGTTTACTGATAAAATCATTGCACCCGCTTTCCATGGCTTTATGTTTTTCAGAATATTCGGAATAAGCCGTTTGAGCAATTATTGGCAGGTTAGGTCTTAATTCCCTGATTTGCCTTGTGGCTGTAAAACCATCCATAACAAGCATCTTAATATCCATTAGTACCAAATCAATATTATTATTTGATTTGCATATTTCGACAGCCTCCAAACCATTATTAGCCCTGATCAGGTTGCTTTTTAAAACCTTTAAAAGTTCCTCCAGAAGCAGGTAATTAGAATCCTCATCTTCAGCAACTAAAATGGTTTTATGTGTTTCACCCCTGGTATCCCTTGCAGTTTCGGATTTTTCTTCTGGTAATAAACTCTTTTCCGTATTTTTATAAGGAATAGTAAAAAAGAAAGTCGAACCTTTACCCGGTTCAGAAACCAGCCAGATTTTACCCCCCAGTAATTCCACATAGGCTTTTGAGATCGATAAGCCCAGTCCCGAACCCCCGTATTGACGCATTGCAGAACCTTCGGCCTGGCGAAAACGTTCAAAAATCACCTGGTGCAACTCAACCGGAATTCCAATACCGGTATCATTAACAAAGAACTCGAGTTCGTTCCGCCTTAAATTATAACCGAATATAACTCCTCCCTCCTGGGTGAATTTGAGAGCATTACCAATAAGGTTGGAAAGAATCTGAATTATTTTTATTTCGTCGGATATAAAATTTGCTGTTTTATCGTCAACATCATTTTCATATTTCAGGTAAATATTTTTTTTATTGGCTTTTAACAGAAATTGTTCATGAAGTAACTGCATTAAAAAGTTTACATCAATCTGTTTTTCAACGATGTATTCCTGGCCCGCTTCGATGGTTGCCATGCTCACAATATCAGAAATTATTGAAAGTAGCTGAGTACAGCTTTGTCCGATAATATCGGCAAAATATTTGCGTTTTTCCGGTAGTAATTCCGGGTCGGTCAGAAGGCTTGAAAATCCTACGATAGCATTCATAGGAGTGCGTATTTCGTGAGAAATATTATGCAAAAAAGCTGTTTTTAAGCGATCACTTTCTTCAGCTTTTTCTTTTGCATGAGTTAACTCACCGATCAGTTTTTTTCGTTCAGTAATATCAACTTTAATTGCCAGGTAATTACTTATTATGCCATTGTTACCAATTATCGAAGAGATGGAAGCGTGTTCCCAGTATAATTCTCCATTTTTCTTTTTATTGTGGAATTCTCCCTCCCAAATATTACCTGAACTAATGGTATCCCAGAGATTGGCATACTCTTCTTTTGTCTTTTCCCCGGAACTGAAAATTCTTGGATTCTGACCCAACAATTCAATCAGCGAATACCCGGTTAATTTGAGAGTCCATGGGTTTGCGTATTCAATTGTTCCGTTAATATCCGTGATAATAATAGAATTTGGACTTTGTTGAACAGCACGGGAAAGGCTCTTATTTTCATTTTCAGCCTTGAGCAGGGCTTCCATTTCCCGGGCGTCCCTGATTGCCCTTTGCACAGCAGGTACCAGGCGATCCATTTTGTTTTTTAAAACATAATCGGTAGCCCCGTTTAGCAAAGATTCTATGGCGGCATCCTCACCCATAGCTCCACTTAGAAACATAAAAGGAATTAAGGGATAATTGCTTTTTGCGAATAACAATGCATCCCCGCCATTATAATCGGGTAGATGGTAATCCGACAAAATCAAATCGATCTTTTGTTCTTTAAGTATGGAATGAAAATCCTTTTCGTTGTCTGCAAAAAAATACTCAAACTTTATAGTAGTTCTTTTAAGCATCGATTGTACCAATTGGGCATCCGCTGGATTATCTTCCAGATGAAGGATTTTTATAATGGGTTCTATTGACATTTGTTGATTGTTTTAAATTGTTTTTTATAACAGTCTTTTGAGACTCCGGATATTCAATAATTACCAACCTGCACGGCCCAATTTCAATTACAACTTAATAAACTCTAACTACTCCAGACATTTTAAACAATCTATTTTCTTATTTCCCCCGGTAAACTAAAATAAAATGTTGCTCCCTTATCAACCTTGCCTTCTGCCCAGCAACGGCCTCCATGCCGGACAATAATGCTGTTTATGTTGGCCAGACCAATCCCAACACCTTCAAAATCACGCGTTTTATGCAGCCTTTGAAATACACCAAACAATTTATCCGCGTATTTCATGTCAAATCCTGCGCCATTATCTTTAATGAAGAAAATCGTCTCGTTTTGTTTAATATAACTCCCTATCTCAATAATAGGGGATCTTTTTTTTCTTGTATATTTAATTGCATTTGAGATGAGATTGGCCCATACCTGGTTCATAAGTTGAAGGTCCCCGTATGTTTTATGAAGGCGGTCGATATGAATTTCCGTTTTCGGATACCTGATTTCTGACTCAAAAATCTGCAAACCATGTTTGATTAAAAGAGAAGTATCGAGTATAGTTTTTTGAGGTTCGGTGCGGTTAAGTCTCGAGAATACGAGAAGGGCATCTATTAATTTCTCCATTTCATTGGCTGAATTGACCACTGTAGTAAGGAATCCCAATTCTTCTCCGGTCAGAGAGGCCGTTTTATTCTGCAGGAAGAGTTCAATAAACCCAGTAATATGCCTTAAGGGTGCCCGCAGGTCATGAGAAACGGAATAACTGAATGCTTCAAGTTCTTTATTTGATTTTTCAAGTTGTGCCGTACGCTGTTCAACCCGCCTTTCAAGTTCTGTATTGAGAGTTAGAATAGCTTCTTCGGCCTGTTTACGTTCGGTAATGTCGCGAAAATTAATAATTATAGCGGCAACATTTGGATCTGCCAGTAAATTGCTGATCGTGCTTTCAATCCATTTATAGTTCATCTTTCTATCAGAGATCCTGTATTGCAGGGTTGGAACATAAGAAGGATCCTTAAAGACATGACCTAATTCCGACAAAACCATTGGTAAATCAGCCGGGTGAGTTAAATCATTCGGATCATCATGGATTTCATCTGATATCCTGAATCCGAAGATTTTTCTTGCTGAGGGACTGACATACTTAAATTTACCATTTGCATCCAAAAGGACGATCCCATCCGAAGCTTTTTCAATCAAAGCCTGGTAATGCAAACCTGTTTTCCTGACTTCTTCCTGTAAATGTTTTCGTACGGTTATATCCCTGGTAATGCTTAATATGTGCAATTCACCTTCAAATTCGATAACACTGGCGGACATCAGACCGTATTTTACCTCTCCGCTTTTTGTAATAAATTCAGCCCCCAGGTTTTCAACCAAACCATTCTCCTTCAGACCCTTAACAAGTATTTTCCTGTCTTCCGGGTTTTTCCAGATGTTCAGTTCAAGAGATGTTTTACCAATTATTTCTTCCTCAGAATATCCCATGATCTGTGAAAACCCCTTGTTAATGGTAATGTACATCCCATCATTAAGACGATTTATATTGATCGAATCCGGACTGGTTAAAAAAGCCTTACGAAACTTTTCTTCGCTAACTTTTATTGCATCCTCTGCAAGTTTACGTTCGGTTATATCGATAGTATATCCGGCGAGTAAAATTTTACCACCCAGGGAAATCGGGAATTTGACCGTGGTATAATAGCGGCCGTTTAATTCTTCATCCAGTTTTAAAACCTTACCTGTGGAGGCAACTTTCCAGTCGTCATCTGTAAATTTTGCAGCATGTTCCGGCGGGAAAAGTTCTTCCATGCTTTTCCCTTCCATTTCAGAACCCGGGATTCCAACCATATCAATATAATTTTCACTGGCCCTGATTACTCGACTTTCAGTGGGCGTTACTTCTTTAATAAATGCATAAATCGGAGAGTATTTCAGAAACAGCGAAAACATATCGTTGCTTTCACGCAGGGCTTCTTCAGCGAGTTTGCGCTCATCCAATTCTATTTCCAATGCCCTGGTTTGTCCTGCCAGTAAATTTTTAAGATATTCGCTTTTGTCGCGTTTATTGAGATTGGCAGCTTTTATTTTTACCATTGCCATAATCTGGGCAGAAAGTTCACTTTCATCTATGGGTTTTGAAAGAAATGCCTCTGCACCCGCTTCAAGCGCCAGAATTCTGTTTTCTTTTCCGGCTTTTTGAGGGATCAGAAAAACTACCGGTATCTCAATACACTTTTCGTTGGTTTTCAGCCTCTTACAAATC
This sequence comes from uncultured Chitinophaga sp., assembly GCA_964349045.1. GTDB lineage: Bacteria > Bacteroidota > Bacteroidia > Bacteroidales > JACJXF01. The sequence goes on along the minus strand of CAYGFI010000095.1, from coordinate 12,113 downwards.
TCAAAACCATTAATCCCTGGCCCCGGTACATCAAGGAAAATTATATCCGGATCCTCTGAAATTGCCAGTTTTATTCCATTCAGACCATCTGAAGCAGATAAAACTACGGCTTCCGGAAAGGTCTTACGAATCATTTTATGAAGGCTGATCAGGTTTTCAGGATTATCATCAATAGCAAGGATTTTTATAATCTTCTTATTCATAGGGTGTTTCGTCGGTTATTGTATAAAAGATTACCAATTCCCTCCAGCCCGGAGAAATTCAGAGAATTACTAAAGAATTCAGTATAGCAAATTTTCAGAAGAGTCAGAAGATTTTCTCTTTCCCACTATTTTCAGTCTGGAATAAATTCATTAAATTCCCATGTAAGCAGTAAAATCAAATTTATCACTTAATTGCTAAGTATCGTCATGTCAAATGCACATAAAAAATATTCCGGTTTTCCTTTCAATAATGATATCCCTCATCACCGGTAAATATAAAATTTTCCAGGCCAGATGTCAGCCATTCATCGGGTAACGAAATAGGGGCTCAGTAATAAGTCCTTTTTCCTTAACCTTTATAATTTCATCATTATTTAAGGGCTTAAAATCCAGGGCAAGCTTAAGGGCAAGAGAAAAAAGTTTTTCGTCTCCGGGAGGGATTGCCGCGGTTACCGGATGGCTAAGTGTAAAACGAAGACCCATATTAGCTTCTTCAGGATCCGTGTTTGGTTCATACCATGTTTTAGAAACAGTTTTAGTGGCTCCTTCCTGCCATGGGCGCTTGGCCATTGCCTTAAGAGCAAGTATTCCCATACCCTGCTCTTTAGCTTTTTCCATTACCAGCGGGCCGAAATTACCCGCGTACCAGGTAGCATAATTAAAGGGAAATAATACCGTGTCGAAACTAAACCGGCTCATTAGCTCCAGCGCCGCCTCAACAGAGTGGGCGGAGAAACCCAGAAAACGTACTTTCCCCTCTTCCCTGGCTTCCAGAAAAGTCTCCATAGCTCCCCCCTGGCTGAATATTTTATCAACATCTTTTAAAGTTGTAACAGCATGCAGCTGATAAAGATCAAAGTGGTCAGTCCGAAGATTCCGGAGCGACTGTTCCAGCTCTTTCCTTGAGCCTTCCTTTCCCCTCTCGCCGGTTTTACAGGCAAGAAAAACATCTTTTCTAAAAGGTTCAAGAGCCGGACCCAGCATAATTTCGGCATTGCCATAGGAAGGTGCAACATCAAAGTAATTAATCCCATAATCAATAGCCTCCTTAACGCGGGCAGACGCCTGCTCAGGAGTTGCATTCATAACAACAATTCCGCCAAAACCTATTATGGAAAGTTTCTCCCCGGTTTTGCCCAGGGACCTTTTCTCCATCTTTCCCTTTGCCATCTCCCTTTCAAGAGATAACAGATCAGCCGGAAACATTCCTGCCAGAGGTAGGCTAAGAGCTGTTGTTTTTATGAAATCTCGTCTTTTCATAAGTTCGAATTTATTAAACTTTTATAAAATTTTAATTTTTGTAAAAGTACAAAAGAATTCATCCCAAATCAACAGTACTATTTCTAAAACCAGCTACTTTTATACACAAATTTTTTAAGGTGGAAAAAGAAAAGACGAAGGTCGCATTACTCTCTGTTTTAGCTGCAATATTTTTAACTGGTTTCAAGCTTTTAATTGGCCTTTTGACAGGTAGTTTGGGCATTTTATCTGAAGCATTACATTCAGGTCTGGATTTAATTGCTGCAGTAATAACCTATTTTTCAGTAAGAGTTTCAGACAAGCCAGCCGACCGGGAGCACAATTATGGGCATGGTAAAATTGAGAATCTGTCTGCAATGTTTGAGACATTATTATTATTGGTTACCTGTGTATGGATTGTTTATGAGGCTATTTCAAGGTTATCAAGCGGTGAAACACATATTAAAGTCAATATCTGGAGTTATATAGTTGTGATTTCTTCAATTATCATAGATATATCGCGTTCAAGGGCCTTATCAAGGGTGGCAAAAAAGCACAACAGTCAGGCTTTAGAAGCTGATGCTTTGCATTTTTCGACTGATATCTGGAGTTCAGCAGTTGTACTTCTCGGTCTAATTCTGGCCAATTTCGGTTTTTACTTTGCAGATTCGGTTGCTGCATTAGCGGTTGCCGGTATTGTTATTTTTATTTCAGTACGCTTAGGCAAAAGAGCCATTGATGTTTTGCTTGATAAAGCTCCCGCAGATTCAGTTGCCAGGGTAATCGAATCGCTATCTGCTTTTCCCGAGGTGAAATCTTTTCACAATCTGAAAGTGCGCAATTCAGGAGCAGATACATTTATAAAGGTCAATATTCATTTCGAACCAGAGCTTAACCTGAATCAGGTGCATGAATTATGCAATAAGATTGAAAAGGAAATAAGCCGTATAATAAAAAGAAGCGAGATTTTTATTCATGCTGAACCTCAGGACAAGAAACATTTATCTGAAGAAATAAGTGATAATCTTATATCTTAAAAAATGCTCTGGTGGATCTGAATGCAAATTCTGAAAATACATTAGTTTTCGAATTTGCAGTTTGCCCGGTATGTGGAAACAACTGCGAGAAAGAAACAATGGATGATAAATGTGCTTTTTGCCATACAGGCAGTGATAAGTTTATAATTATCCAGGTCTTCCGCAATTCTTGAGGAAGGATGAAAAACCGCCACAGACTTACAGTTTAATTTAGTCAATGAATCTGTGGCATATTTTATTTGAATAGTCATTGCGCTTAATCGTTGTTGAATCCTTATTGCCCAAAATAAGACAATACTTCTTGCCTTTCTATTGTTTTTCGTGCCAGGCTCTGCACTGTTTCACCTGAAACCAGTTTGTCTATAGCTTCCCGGATAGGAGCATATTGAATGTGCAAAGGACAAGGATTTGATTCATCGCAATGCTTCAAACCGAAGCCGCATCCGGTAAAAGTTTTGTTCCCTTCTGTACTCATAATTATGTCTTTTATTGGAAGTTCGGGTCTTTCAGGATCAAAAAAGAATCCCCCTCCTTTCCCCTTACAGGAAGATACAAAACCCATCTTCACGAGCCGTTGAAGTATTTTTGCCGTGAAAAAATGGGGCGCCTCAATTTCAACTGCAATTTCTGCGATACCGGGCCTTCGGTCCTTCAGGTTCTGTACCTGAATATAAACCAATCCCCTGAGAGCGTATTCTGTTTCCTTGTTAAACAATGTTCCTTATATTATTTCACTTTCTTCCCACAAAGATAAATTAAATTTTTAATTAAAAGACCTTTTTGTCTTTTTGTAAATTAATTATATATTTGTCAGGCAATTATAATGAACTAACCCATATCTATACAAAAAAACTAAACTCTATGACAACAAAAAAACTTTGGATCGGATTTATTGCCGTCATGTGTATTTCCTTTGCTGTTTTACTTTATTATGGAAGGGAAATATACCGGCAGGCCCCTCCTATACCTGATAAAGTGATTACTGAAAACGGAACTGTATTGTTTACCGGACAAGACATAAAGGACGGCCAAAACGTATGGCAAAGTCTTGGAGGTCACGAAATGGGAACGGTATGGGGCCATGGCGCATACCAGGCGCCCGACTGGAGCGCTGACTGGCTTCACAAGGAAGCTGTTTTTATTCTGAACCGGTTATCTATGCAAATTGATAGCTTACCTTTCGATAAACTGAGCGGAGAAAGACAAGCTGCTTTAAAAATCACTCTTCAGAAAGATCTCCGGAAAAACAGTTATGATCCTGCTACTAAAACCCTGGTTGTTTCCGGTATCCGGGCAGAGGCAATTGCTCAAAACAGTATTTTTTATGCCGGATTATTTACAAACGACCCGGCACTCGACGGTTTGCGCGACGCTTACAGCATTCCCGAAAATTCCCTGAAAGACCCGGAACGTGTTCGCTTACTGAATACTTTTTTCTTCTGGATTTCATGGGCATGTGTTACGCAACGTCCCGGGCAGGATATTACTTATACCAATAACTGGCCAGCGGAAGAATTAGTTGGCAATCACCCTACAGGAGCGCTGCTCTTGTGGACAGGTTTTAGTGTAATGATGTTAATTGCCGGCATTGGCCTGATGGGATGGTACTATGCCCGCAGGAGAGAAGAATCTTCAGAAAGCATGCCGGTAATATTTCCGAATTTAAATGACATACAGACTCCCTCGCAAAAAGCAACCGTAAAATACTTCTGGGTTGTAACAGCCCTGCTTTTGGTGCAGGTAATCATGGGGGTAATAACCGCACATTACGGAGTGGAAGGACAGGCTTTTTACGGGATACCACTTTCCGAATGGCTACCCTATTCTATTTCACGTACCTGGCATATACAGATAGCGATATTCTGGATTGCTACATCCTGGTTAGCGACCGGTTTATATTATGCTCCTGCAATCTCCGGCCAGGAACCGAAATATCAGAAGCTTGGAGTGAATTTTCTCTTTATTGCTTTACTCATTATTGTTACCGGCTCATTAATCGGTCAATGGCTGGGTGTTATGCAGAAGTTAGGATTAATACAGAATTTCTGGTTTGGGCATCAGGGTTATGAATACGTTGATCTGGGACGTTTCTGGCAGATATTTCTCTTTGTCGGTCTGATAATCTGGTTATTTCTCATGGGAAGGGCAATCTTACCTGCCATCCGTTTAAGAACGGAGAGCCGGAATCTCTTGATCCTCTTTCTCATTTCTACTATTGCCATTGCTGCTTTCTACGGAGCCGGGCTCATGTGGGGACGGCAGACGAATCTTGCCATTGCCGAATACTGGCGCTGGTGGGTAGTTCATCTTTGGGTAGAAGGATTTTTTGAAGTGTTTGCCGCCGTGGTTACCGCGTTTCTGTTCGTGAGAATGCAACTGGTAAAAACAGCAACCGCCACAACTGCAGTACTTTTCTCAACAATTGTTTTCCTCTCGGGAGGTATCCTTGGAACATTTCATCATCTTTATTTCACGGGAACGCCAACAGCAGTAATGGCGCTTGGAGCTACTTTCAGCGCTCTGGAGGTGGTTCCTCTTGTATTAATGGGTTTTGAAGCGTATGATAGTCTGAAAATTAGTCGCGGAGCGGAATGGATCAAAGCATACAAATGGCCGATTTACAGTTTTATCGCGGTCGCTTTCTGGAACCTGGTAGGGGCAGGAATATTTGGATTTCTTATTAACCCCCCGATCGCATTATATTATATGCAGGGATTAAATACTACCCCTGTTCATGGGCATACCGCTCTGTTTGGTGTATATGGTATGCTGGGTATCGGGCTGATGCTATTTGTTCTGAGAGATATGAACAAAGAAGTGATCTGGAAAGAAAGATGGATTAAATTCGCTTTCTGGAGCATTAACATCGGACTTGCAGCCATGGTATTTATCAGCGTATTACCTGTAGGTCTCGCTCAAACCGTTGCAAGCGTTCAGGATGGATTATGGTATGCAAGGTCAGCAGAATTCATGCAACAACCTTATATTCTGACATTCAAATGGCTCAGAGTATTTGGCGACACCATTTTCGCTGCAGGTACAGTTAGTCTTACCTGGTTTATATTCGGTTTAAAAACCGGATGGAGTATTGAGAAAGGAAAATAATCTTACAAATATTTAGAAACGTCCTGAAGTTAAAACCTTCAGGACGTTTCCTTTATTAAAAAATTCCGGTAAGACTGTCTCTCATTTACCCATTCACCCATTCACTCATTCACCCATTTACCCATTTACTCATTCACTCATTCACTCATTCACCTTTTCATCCATATACTTTCTTACGGAACTAAAGTCTTATTACGCGGGAAAAGCAGCGATAATATTATACTTCCGACCAAAACTGCCAGAATAAAATAGAGGGAATAAATACTCTTGTATCCGATTTCTTCCAGGTAATGGTGGAATACAAGCTTCAGACCGATAAAAATGAGTAACACGGAAATCCCCTCTTTCAGATAGGTAAAAAGATAAAAGATCTTTATAACCAGGAAAAACAAAGAACGAAGTCCGATTATAGCAAAAATATTGGAAAAGAACACAATATATGGATCCCGGGTAACCGAGAAAATGGCAGGAATACTATCAAATGCAAAGATGAGATCCGTGAATTCAATTACTACCAGGACGATAAAAAGCGGGGTGATATAATATACTTTATTCTCCCTGTGGATAAATTTATTTCCTTCAAACCGGGGATGAATCCGGAACCACTTGGATAAAACCCTCACAATGGGATGTTTATCAACCTCTATTTTCTGCTTTTTATTTCTTTCCACGTATATTTTAACTCCGGAATAAATTAAAAATGCTCCGAAAAGTATAAGAGTCCACTGGAATTTCTGAACCATAGCCGCACCCAGGAATATGAAAATGAAACGCATTATCAGGGCTCCCAGAATTCCCCAGAAAAGAACGGTTTTATAATTTTTCTCAGGTACTGAAAAACCTGTAAGGATCATAAGAATAACAAAAACATTATCAAGCGAAAGAGTATACTCGATCAGGTAACCGGTAATATATTCTGTAGACATATTTTTTCGGTATTCCGCAAGTCCCTGTGTCAGATCGGTGGTGGAAAACTTAAGATGCGGAGCATATTTAGCCGCAACACTTTGAAGATCTTCAAATGATTCTATAGTGTGAAGTCTATCTCCAAAATAATAAATGACAAAATAAAAGCCTATTGCAAAACTTACCCAGACGCAGGTCCATATGGTAGCCTCAATTGTTGAAAGAATGTGCCGTTTTCGGCCGATTACTAAAAGATCAATTAACAATACGGTAAGAATAAAAACCGTAAAACCTACAAAAAAAATCAATTCGTGATTAAACTTCATCTTTAGAAAGTATCAGTAAAAAATCGTGACTATTCAGCACCTGAGAATAATTAAATAGTAATCGTGTCACAGATTGAAAATTATTAAGTATTAATCAGTGAATTTGTGACAATTTTGAGTTTATCTTTTCATTCTGAACATCTAAAAAAAAAGCAAAATTAGCTCAAAATTATCGAATAACCTCATTGTCAAATTTTCAAATTGTCGAATTATCCTAATTCCCTTCAATCAGATATTCCTTCAATTTCTCCGTTTTCGGCTTTTTAAATAATATCTCAGGCGGTCCCTGTTCAATGATTTCCCCATACGACATAAAAACAACATGATCAGCTAGTCTCATCGCTTGCCGGAGAACATGAGTAACAAGAATTATTGTATAATGTTTCTTAAGGTCTTTAAAAAGATTCTCAATAATTTTACTTGAAATGGGGTCCAGGGCAGAAGTGGGTTCATCAGCGAGAATGATCCTCGGTTTAACAGCCAGACCACGGGCCAGACACAATCGCTGTTGCTGACCAACAGACAGACTTGTAGCAGGAGAATGCAGGCGGTTTTTTACTTCATCCCATAAACCGACTTCTCTCAGGTTTTTCTCAACGCTGTACTCAATAAGTTTTTTATCCCTGATTCCCTTTAATTTTATACCGTATGCAACATTTTTGTAAATTGAAACAGGCAAAGGATATGGCCTTTGTGAAAGGAGTCCCATTTTTTGTCGTAACACTGAGATATTAGTAGTAGTATTCAGAATATCATCTTCTTCAATAAATATACTACCGCTGACTTTCAGCTCTTTGTAAAGATCTGTCAGTTTATTCATACATTTAAGTATGGTCGTTTTTCCGCAACCTGAAGGACCAAGCAATACGGTAACCTTATTTTTTGGAATATCAAGATTTATATTCTTCAGGATATGGTGTTTATCGGCATAAACATTCAGGTCAACAATACGCAATATCGATGATGACTCCCTTGTATTTAACATGTCTTCAGTATATTGTTCTTCAATTATTTTTGACATATCCATTACTCCGATTATTTAAGATTCGATTTTGAATATTTCTTGGATAGAAATCTGGCTACCAAACTAATAATCAATATGATAATAGTTAAAATTGCTGCAGATGCAAAAGCTCTTTCCCTGACTTCCGGGATTGGAGAACCCAGCTGGAAGAAAATTGCAAGAGGAAGAGTAGCTGCAGGTTCATCGAGATTAACAGGAATAAGATCGGTATAACCCGCTGTAAAAAGTACAGAAGCCGCATCTCCGATTCCACGGCCAAAAGAGAGCAGAATAGCAGTAATAAAGCCCGAAAATCCCTGTTTTAACAAAACTTTATATGCCATTTCGGTTTTGGTTGAGCCGAGTGCCAGGGTTGCCTCATGTAAGCCTTTCGGAATAGTGCTTAAAACTTCATCGAAAGTGCGAACCATTATCGGTGTAATCAGAAGTGCAACGGTTAGAATCCCCGCGATCAGGGAAGCATTCATTCCAAGAAAAAGCATCGCGGTGAAACCAAAAGCGCCATAGACAATCGAAGGTATTCCCCAGAGAGCATCAAGGAAATAACGGATTGTATTTTGTGTTCGTTTCAGTTTTATCAGGTGAACATTGATATATAGTGCGGCAGGCATTCCAATAGCAATAGCTATCAATGTGGCTCCAACAGCAATATACAGGGAACCTACAATTGCATTTAACACTCCACCTTCACCCCCGTAATAAAAGCCGCCTTTAGGAACTTTAATAATCATGTCAAGATTCAGCGCGTTAAATCCCTTGATGAAAATTATAAGAATAATAAACATCAGGATGGCTATCAGGGAATAGGCAGCAAACCAGGAGAGGATTTTAAAAATAATCTCTTCGATTCTTTTTATCCTGTTCATTGCTTTTGTGTTTTGTAAATGAAATAACGAAACACAAGGTTGATAGCCATAATGATCACCAGTAAAATCAGGGCAGCAAACATTAACGCTGAGTCGTACATGGGTATGGACATCATTTCACCGTAGTTATTTGCAATTAATGCGGGTAAAGGATATCCGGCATCAAAAGGATTAAAGGATGCTATCATCTGGTTCCCAACCACCATCATTACCGCGATGGTTTCGCCAAAAGCCTTCGCGATTCCAAGCCCAAAGGCAGAAATAATTCCGGGCCGGCTTTTACGGATAACTACATGCTTAATCGATTCCCAAACTGTTGCACCAAGCGACAAAGATGCTTCTTTCATACCTATAGGAACCGTATTAAACACCTCAATAAGCATGTTCAACATGTATGGAATGCACATAATTGCCAGAACGATTCCTCCTGCAAAAAGTGAATATCCTGCTGATGAAGTATTAAAGAAAGGGGCAAGGTATTTTGAAATAAAGGGTACAATGATCAGTACACCCCAAACGCCATAAATAACAGAAGGTAATCCTGCAAGAATGTCAATAACCGGATGCATAACCTGAACAAGGCGTTTTGATGCGTATTGAGTTAAATACACTGCTGCCAGCACACAAACCGGGGCAGCTAAGATAAACGAAAGACCCGTTACATAAAGTGAACTGGAAATAAATGGCCAAAAGCCAAAAGCTCCTTTGGATGGGGCCCATTCAGAAGAAAAAAGCAGCTTAAAGACAGATGTGTTTTCAAAAAGGGGCATGGCTTTTATATAAAGCCCAACTCCGATAATAAGAGGCATAAGCAGAATGGTTGCCATTGAAGCAACCATCCATATACTGGAAATTTTATCCAAAAAGATTCTTCTGAATAACATGCAATTATTTTAGTTTCTCCAAATAGCTGTTTATTTTATTTTGATCAATCGGCACATACCCGGCTTCTGCTACAAATTTTTGCCCATCGGTTAAAGTCCATTCAATAAAATCAAGAACCTGCTTTTTAATTGGCCTCCCATGAGATACAAAATACAATTCCCGTGCGGGTGGAGATGGATAAATACCACCGGCGATTGATTTTAAAACATGGTCAAGCTCATCATAAAAATTCTCTTCTGCATCAATCGTTCCGTTTCCATTAATATCTATCGGAACCACTTCTATCCCTGGTCGCTTATCACCTGTTTTAATATCATAAACGTAATTTGTATTACTATAGGCAATAGCTCCGGCCTCTTTAGTAACTGCTTCAGCTATACCGGGATCGCCAAATATACCAATTCCCAGTAAATTTTCCTGCTTTCCGCCCATATATTTTGCCCAGGTTTCTGCTGCACCGCAGGCATCTGACCTTGTATAAACAGCAATTTCTTTGCTGCCATTGGTTTTTAACAAGGCACCCCAATCATCAATTGTCCCATCAATAAATATCCCTTTGAATTCTTCCCGGGTTATTCCACGTGATTTAATAATATCCAGATAAGGATTTTCTGCACTGATTGTTGGTAAAACGGCATCAATTGTTAGTCCCATCCACCAGACACCTCTATCTATTTCTTCCTGTGATATTTCCCTCGAAAACATACCCAGATCAACAGTACCTGCCAGAGCATCGGCCATCCCTTTACCAGCTCCCCCGCCAGATATATTGAACCTGATTTGAGGGTGTTCCTTTTTATATTCCTCTGACCATTTTATTGCCAGGGGATATAAGGCAAAAGCGCCGGAGAGACTGATGGTTTCAGCCTTTCTCTTTTTGGAAGCACAGGAAGAAAGTACAAGTGCAAATGCCAGAAGATAAATGATTGTATTACGTATCATGATTTTAAGGTATAAATGATATTTATTTTTTAACCAGGGTGAATTATTAGCCTTTATATGTGCAATATTGAATTCAGTAATATCCTTCAATCAAAATTGTCAAATTATTGCACCACAGTTTGTTTGAACAAATCCGGCGTAAGGGTCAGCTGTAAATAAAAGAAATTTGAAAATTTGCTTTCCGGAACACCCTGGATTGTTTCCAAAGAACCTGTGGGTAAAAAGAACAGATACCCGCTTTCAAGCGCTCCCCAATCTGAAAATTTATACTTCAACACCAGGTCATTTTCAAAACCTAGGTTTTTATCGGTCGGAGTATTCGGATTTGTTTGTGCAAGCTGAAAATAATGCCCGAAATTTCTGATGCTAACTGATTTTGAAAATTTATAATCAAGGTAAAGATAATAATCTATAAGTCCGCCTTGCTTTGTATGAGAGGAAATTGTTCTGAAATAATCGATAAAACCGAAATATTTGTGACGTGCAGTGAACATCAGATCGAAAAGATTATCCTCATTCAACGCAGCACCCGACTTACTGTTCCCTGAATGATAGCTGATTCCCACGCCCGGAGTGAAATTTCCGGCTTTGTAACTTGCCTCCGTTACAAATAAATATGCACTAACCGGCTTTCCGGATTGGTTATTACCATATTGATAATAGGCATTTCCCCATAGATTAAGATTGTTTGTTTGAAAATCAGTATATAAACCGGTTGTTTGTCTGAAATTAATATTGTTTGTTGAATCTGTCTGTGTTAAACCTGTGGCAATGTGAACAACCGAAAGATTCCAGTTCTCCTTAATTGCTTTGTTGAGCCACAAATAGCTCAGGGATTTATAGCGGTCGGTTGGATATAAATTGTCAAATGAAGATTCTGTCCGGGCATTCCAGCCTGTTCCCAGATGCAGGTTCCATCCGAGAGGTTTGAATTTGAAAACCATGGCATCATTGGAGTTTCCGTTCTGGTTCCAGTTTCTTGCACCTAAAAGCCATTCATTATCATACACCAATTGCTGACGACCAACAGAAATCCAGCCAATTTCACCTAATTTAATTTCAGCATAGGCCTCAAACAAGTCCAGAGAAGAGTTATCTCCATAATTAGCTCCGATATTATAATTGGCTTCATCGCCCCATACTCTTACATCCTGGGGAGTGAATTTCAGTTTAAAACTTTCTGATTCGTAGATGAAACTCACCCTTGAGCGTTGGGAAATAAACGCTGCAGGAGTTGAGCCCTGTGGAGCCAGTTTCTGATAGCCATTCCGGAGTTCAAATCTGGGGCGGTATTGCGCATCAACTTTAAACTGACCATTGACTCCATGTAACCCTGCAATTAAAAGGAAATAAAATCCCGTAATCAAATAGTAAAGATGTTTTTCCATTTTCAGTTTATTCTAAATTTAAATACAAATTTATAACTGAACCATTCCTTAATTTCGTTTATCAATATGGAATACTTTATTGCAAAACATTAAATATTTAATATTTGGAGTCGGAAGTCGGGAGTCGGGAGTCGGAAGTCGGGAGTCGGGAGTCGGGAGTCGGGAGTCGGGAGTCGGGAGTCGGAATTATAT
>CAYGFI010000094.1:0-19192 GCA_964349045.1 uncultured Chitinophaga sp. | reverse complement strand
TTCTCCCGTTGATTTTTGTTTGAAACTTGCCACGCGATCTTAAGCGGTGAAAGGTCAAAATTATAATTACCAGCATTTACTCCTTAACATAAATAATTGGAACTAATTCGAAACAAAGTTTCTGAGATTAATAATCATCAATCTATATTCGTTCGACAGGCTTAAAAATTAAACTTCAATTTGCACAAGTGCATGTGCATATAATTTATATATTTGCACAAATGGATGTGCAATGAATGATCTTTTAGAATTATCAGAAAGGCTAATCGGGCAAGTGCCTTTGAACTTTAGCCGGTCCTTGCTTAACGAAATCAACTGGAAAAACAGGCTGATAGGAATAAAGGGGGCCCGTGGAACAGGGAAAACGACTCTTTTGTTGCAATGGCTTCGTAAAAAGAACTTAAGTGCGGCCCAGGCTGTTTATTTTTCTCTTGATGAGCTGTATTTCTCTACCCATAGTTTGCTGGAAACAGGACGCGATTTCTACAACAAAGGTGGGAAAATACTTGTGTTGGACGAAGTACATAAATACCTCAATTGGGCAAGAGAAATTAAAAATCTTTATGACCGTTACCCTGATCTTCAAATTATTTTTACAGGCTCATCAATCATCGATATTTCAAGGCAGGAAGGGGATCTGAGCCGAAGATCTATTGTTTATGAGTTATATGGGTTATCATACCGAGAATACCTGCAAATGAATGGCATAATCGATTTTAAAGTCCTGACCTTACAAGATATTGTCGCTTCTGACACGAACATAAGAAATTTATTTCCCCGCACGTTCAGACCGCTCGAACATTTTGAATCCTACCTTACTTATGGTTATTATCCCTTTTCAACGGAAGATTTGGAAGGATTCCACTCACGCCTGCGACAGCTTATCAGGCTCATTGTTGAGTTTGATATGGCAGAGTTAAAGGGTTTTGATATTCGAAATGCAAAAAAAATGTTGCAATTACTCGCCATCATTAGTCAGCAGGTACCCTTTAAACCTAATTTGATCAAACTGGCAGAGAAAAGCCAGATTCACCGCAATTCCATTGCCAATTACCTATTTTTTTTAGAAGAAGCACGCTTGATTTGTTTGCTATATCCTTCCGGCATCAGCATTGCTACCCTGCAAAAGCCTGAAAAGATCTATCTGAGCAACACCAACCTGATGTATGCACTGGCTTCCAGCCAGCCAGACAAAGGCAGTTTGAGAGAGACGTTTCTTTTCAACCAGTTAAGAGTAAAGCATAGGGTAAGCCATCCAAAAACAGGTGATTTTGAAGTGGACAACCGCTATGTTATAGAAGTGGGTGGTCTTTCAAAAAGCCGAAAGCAGATACAAGATCTCTCTGATGCGCTTGTAGTTAGGGATGATATGGAGTTTCCTGCTGGTAACGCGCTGCCATTGTGGTTATTTGGTTTCCTGTATTAACGACTTCACCTGTTGTTAGGCTTATTGTTGCTTTATCAATAGTAACAATTTATTAACCTGTCAATGTAGATTTATTTCATTTTTTCGAAAGAAATGGATTGTTTGGTATTTAAAGCCAGGGGGATTTCTCCCCCTTCATTATTAAGCGTTTTTAAATGCTTTCTTTCCTGCAAAGCTTGATGCCTTGCCCAGTTCATGCTCAATTCGCATAAGTTGGTTGAATTTCTCAATTCGCTCGCTTCGGCATCCGCTGCCGGTTTTCAGGTGTCCGGCATTAACAGCTACCGTTAAATCTGCAATAAACGAATCGGCAGTTTCCCCACTGCGGTGAGAAACGAAACAGTTGTAACTGTTTTTATAAGCCAGTTCAATGGTTTCGAGAGTTTCAGTAACCGATCCGATCTGGTTGAGTTTAATCAGTATGGAATTGGCCACTCCTTTTTCAATACCTTCGGCAAGAATTGCTTTGTTAGTGCAGAACAGATCATCACCAACAATTTCGATTTTGTTACCAAGGGTCTTTGTCATGTTTGCCCATCCTTTCCAGTCGTTTTCAGCCAAACCATCTTCAATCAGTACAATAGGGTACTGATTAACCCAGCTTTCCCAGAGTTTTACCATGTTATCGCTGGAAATAAGTTTGCCCGTACTTTTAAACATTTTGTATTTGCCTTTTTCCCAGAGTTCGCTGGCGGCAGGGTCAAGGCAAATACTAACCTGTTTACCGGGTTTGAAGCCTGCTTTAGTAATAGCTTCAAGGATTACCTCAACGGCTTCATCATTCGATTTCAGGTTGGGAGCAAAACCGCCCTCATCGCCTACGCCTGTGCTGTATCCCTTTGCTTTCAGCACAGCTTTTAAGGTATGGAACACCTCTATACCCATACGGATAGCTTCAGTAAAAGAATTAGCGCCGTGTGGAGCAATCATAAATTCCTGGAAGTCCACGTTATTGTCAGCATGTTTACCACCGTTAATAATATTCATGCAGGGAACAGGCAACAGATGCGCATTGGATCCGCCTAAATACTGATACAGTGGTATTCCGGCGCTCATGGCCTCGGCACGGGCGTATGCCATGGATACTCCAAGGATTGCATTGGCGCCAAGCTTCGATTTATTCTGGGTTCCATCCAGGCTGATCATCAGGTAATCGAGTTCACGCTGACTGCCAATAAATTTACCTTCAATTTCCCTGGCAATGATTTTATTTACATTTTCAACTGCCTTAATAACCCCTTTGCCGCCATAGCGCTTTTTGTCGCCGTCGCGCAGCTCACATGCTTCGCGTTCGCCGGTTGATGCACCACTGGGTACCATGGCACGCGCTACAGTTCCATCTTCAAGTTCTAAGTTGACTTCAACTGTTGGGTTACCTCTTGAATCGAGTATTTCCAATGCTTCTACTTCCTGGATTTTCATAATTAATTGTTTTTTGAATTAAAAATAAAGATTATTTGGATTTTAAACATTAAATACCTGCTATTAATTTTTGTAATACATCAATATCTGAATCGAATTCCCTGGCGTATTCCTCCGGAAATTTGCCAAATCCCTTAAGGTTTTTTGATGTTGTATCACATAATATTTCCCACATTCCTGTTTTTTTTGCATTAATTATCTGGCTTAAAAATACTTCTGTAGGTTTGAGTTTATACTTAGCAACAAGATCACGAATACAAGCTTTAATCTTTTCAATATCTGAAATAACGGATTGAATGTCTTTATATTCCAGGTTATTAGTAATCTTATACATTACTGCATCTTCACTGCTTTTTAATTGTTGTTCAAGTTCCATAATACTCTTTTCAATCATGGAAATAGATCCTGATACTGATCTTCTGAAATTATCCGAAAGCTTAATGTTTTTCATAGTTCATATTCGTAAAGTAGCCACAATCCTTTCCGGATATAAAAGCAATTCAAGCGCATCTAAAATGCTGTTGCAAACAATATCAGCATTCAATAATGCTTTAATTGCAGTTCCTTCCTTCTGAATAACAGCAATTCCCAATGCAGCAGCCTTTAGCATCAGGTAATCGTTCATGCCATTACCTATAGAAATTACATTTTCCTCCCCCAGGTTGAATATATACAATTCTTTTTGCATATCCTGTAATCCAGGCGACAAAACTTCAAGCTTACAATTTATACCAGAAAGTTCTTTTTTTGCAGTCTCAAATGTATCGGCCGTTAGAATATGAATTATCAATTTGCTGCTCAACATTTCAAGTATTGGTTTTATGCCTTCAATTAAAATACCGCTAATTGCCATGGTACCGTTATAATCGAGGACCAAATGTGCCGCCTCAATTTTTTTGTATTCAGGAATATCAA
Organism: uncultured Chitinophaga sp.; assembly: GCA_964349045.1. Lineage (GTDB taxonomy): Bacteria > Bacteroidota > Bacteroidia > Bacteroidales > JACJXF01. The sequence continues at coordinate 15,429 of CAYGFI010000094.1, read as the reverse complement.
TGCTTATCATGGTTTAAAGTATTTTAATGATATGGTTGCCAGGAAATGTGGCCAGAAGTCCAATAAAAAAGCTAAGTCCGGCATAAAGTGCAAAATAAAAGAAGTCACTTTTCCTGGTCATTGCCACATTTTCGTTGGCAAACGTTGAGAACTTTGTAAACCCACCGCAATAACCCACCGTGAGAAACATACGCCATTCTTTATCCATAAAGTTTCCACGTTCTGAAAGGCCATAAAAAAGACCAATCAGAAAGCAACCAATAATATTGACAGAAAAAGTACCGAAAGGGAATGAAGAAATTACAGTATTTTGGATAAATCGGGAAATAAGGTAATGGGATACGCCACCAATAAAGCTACCCGAACCAACAATGAATAGTTTTCTTACCATGTACCTACTATTACTTTAAAGTTTAACATTAAAGAATTTAGCAGGAGTTATCAGCTTATTTAAGGCGGTTTATGGCTAACCCCATAGCCAGAAGGACAAAGGTAGATAAAAATTAAAACCCGAATGCAATTATCAGGTCATTTTCTGTATAATAACCTGAATGTCTGAAAAACTCTTTCCCTGCCATACTTAATTGCAGATACTTAGGAATTGTAGCAATACCAAATTATTTCATTAATGGATAGGACTAACTTTTTGTTGATATAATTTGGGTTAACAGATGATTAAGTTTTTCAACCTTTTCAATTATTGGCTCAACATCTTCGGCATCAAAGTCAACATAAATCGAGTAATCACTTTCCTGTCTCCAGTCTATTAATTGGGAATAAAGCTTACCGAATTCCTGATCTATTCGGTCTGTTTTTATGTAAAGTTGAAAGAATTTAGTCTTAAGCCCATCATGAGATTTGGGCGTTATACCATCTTGAAACAGCAAAGCATTTACCAGGTGAAATGAAGAATAATACAGCCTGTTTACACTAGACCTCCATCTCTTGTTTTCAGCTAAAAGTATAGCATCCTGAAATAATTCAACAGACCTTTCAAGTCGATAATTGATATAATCTTGTTTTGAATCGGTCATGATAGCTTAATGCCTTCTTTTTTGATGTTTTGATATAGTGGGGTAAATAAGAATTTTGATTCCCAATCCGTTTTAGAATAAACAAATGTGGAAATGGGTTCGCCCAACTCTAACTCTAATTCGAACATTTCAGATCGATACATATCCTCAATGGAACGGTTAGCTTTTGGTCGATCAATCAAAATAAGGATATCCCAATCAGATTCTTCATTTGACTGCCCACGTGCATGGGAGCCAAAAAGTATTACTTCAGCTCCTGGATCTTGCTTTTTGATCCTGGAACGTATCAGATTGGCGATTTGTGATTCTCTTTCAGTCATGCTGCAAAGATAATCTTAATATGATTTACTTGCAATGCCGTTAAATTCAATTGCAGCTAACTTATATCGAGAATAAATATACCCGCCCCATATAACCTGAAGATTAAAAATTGGAAAAAATTAAAAACTAAATTCCTTTATCAGTTCAATTGTTGAATAATATCCCGTATGTCTGAAAAACTCTTTTCCTTCTTTATTTAATAATATCTGCGTGGGAATTGATGCTATTCCGTAATATTTCATCAGGCGCTGATTTTCGGGTTTCAGAATATTTATAAAAACCACATTAACCCTATCCGGGTATTGTGCACTAATTTCCCTCATTACAGATTCCATTCTTTTGCATGCAGAACAACCTTTTGAACCAAACTCAAGAAATGTAACTTCGAAGCCTAACCCGTTTTTAGCGTAGTTATAGGATGAATCGATAAGAGCCGATCCCGTGCTTTGTATTTCGGAACCGGCCTGTGCCTGAATTGCTTTTGATGCGTAGCTGTTGAGTTTGTCTTTAAAAGTAAAAAGCAAGACAAAGAACAACAATGTAAAGATCAAAAACAGGTATGTGAAAAACTTTTGCAATGAGAATTATGGTTTTATTTTATTATAAATTCCATTTAAATACTGATCGTAATAGGCTTTAATAGTTTCTTCCACCTCACCAAATGGCTTCACAGGAACCAAATCGTTTACTTCGCTGTATGACAAGCCTGATTTAAAAAGAGTTTCCGTTGTTCCCCATAGCATTTCCGTAATGGCGGTTTTCGCTTCCATATCATCCATTCCATATGACACAGCCAGTTCTTTAAGTTTCTGTAGTTGGAAAAAATAGTAAGTGTGACCCATTGCAGTTATCATAGCATACGCCTCTATTTTAGGCTCTTTCACAACCGGGGTAGATCCAAGTGAACGCATCAGTTCCAGTAACTGGTTTTTAATATCAACCTGCATATCCTTTGAAAAAGTTATGGGATTTACACCTTTGTTTACTATGGCAGAAGCACTTGGGTTCATCCGGGCAATATTGGACAATCCGCCTAACGCCGCAGTCATTTTTTCAATGGTGAGTTTCGGAGCCAGAGAAACCAATACAGAATCTTTATTTATAAAATCTTTGATTTTTGCAAGAGTGTCCATCAATACAGGCGGATGCAGGGCAATAAACACGATTTCATTTTGCACCACTTCCTTTAAATTATCAGTAGTAACGATAATCTTTGGGAACTTTAGTTTCAGAGAATTCAGGACTTCCTGGTTGGTGTCGGCAACAACAACTTTTTCGAAAGTTATGCCATTGTTTTCGAAAGCCTGGAGGATGATTTTTGTAATTCTGCCACCTCCGATAAAGCCTAAGGATTTTGTTTTCATAATTGATAATTATTTTAGGTGAAGAAAAGTGTTAAGCAAATCAAAATAGTAGTGAATGAAATTTGCAAATTAATTATTCTGCTATTTAGAGCATCATAAAAGGGTTTAATAAAGGTTTCCTTTTTAAAGTTGAAACGGGTCAATTTCATCAATCTTCCTTGCATCTTCAAATTTGATCATGGTTTCAGTTTGTAATTTCTCGAGATAATAAATACACATTACAACAATTGCTATTAAGCTTAAGTCGTAAAGGGTGTAGGCCAGTTGGCTGATGGATTGGATAAAATCGAGTTTTACCAGCATAAGGATCCCGCTTGCTACCGCTATTAAAAGTGATACCGAAAGTGTGGTAAAACGAATGAATCTCCTCTGAACAAACTCATATTTAAGGTAAAACCATAGACCAGCCAAAAATACTGCCGCGCTGATCATGAAATGATTGCCATCGAGGAACATCCGGGTTGGAAACATATAGCGACCAAGATCTCCGGCGAAATATCCAAAGATCCCGGTACCCAAAATTCCCAATGAAATCAACCATGAAATCAAATTTTGCTGTTTTTTGGAAATAATTCTATTCCGGATCAGGCCTGCCAATAAAAGGTTCATCAGCAGAAAAATAAGAAATGCTGCCAGAGCGAAATAAAACAACGGTTTTATAATACTTTCACGACCGGCACCTGTATATGCCATAAAACCTGAAATATTGAGTCGTTTATACTGAGGCTCGGTTACCGCATTTCCATTTTCGTCGAAAGGATATTTCAGGCTTGATGCAAAGAAAAAGGATGAGTTGAAAGAATGGCAATCTGTACAACCGGTTCTGCCCAGGGCAGCACGTGCCGGCGCAACATCGTGACTGTATTTATAAACCGATGCGTAGGGAGACGATTCGAAAGTTTCTTTATCAAGTATCTTATAATCTTTGCCGCTGAAATACATCCGGTCATTATTTACCCAAACAATTTTTCGTTCTCCAAGCATATATCCGGCGTCACTCATATAAGCAGTGACTGAACTGATAAATGCGTCAATCTCCTCAGCGCTGTTCACTTCGGGTATGCTGTCTGCGTTATTGTCTTTAATTATTGCCAGTTCGGGATATTTGCTTTTATCTTTCCGGTGTGTGGTCCACATCGCATAAATATCTTTCATTTTAGGCTGGTGCAATCCTTTCTTACCTTCGGTATAAATCCCGGGCCATGCACTGTGAACCGCATTAACAGGGAAAATCTGTCCTTTATACCAGGCGTATTGAGGAACAAATGGGTCGGAAGGCTGATCTTTGGCAGTAAATTGAGTTAACTCACCGTAATGGTTCCAGTAATTCATATTCTGATCGTAAAAAGTCCAGATATACTTTGCCGGAGGTGAAATCTTCACCCCGGGATTGTAAACGTCGCTTACCTGAGCAAGTGCCGATTTTACTTGACGTTCGGGAATATGACAGGTCTGACAGGCAATTTTTTCGAGGTGGAGCGACGGCAACCAGTCGTGTTTAGCAATCGGGGCGTTTAAATACCCAGTGACATGACAGTCAGTGCAAGTGCGCATAGTGTTGTCCAGGTCGTTCCGAACATTGCCGGAGGGATCATCACCTTTTCCAAACTGGTGTACTTCTTTCCCCTTTATCCTTGAATCGGAGGCCATTGAACCTGAAACATGGCAATCAACGCATTTTACTCCCATTGCAATATGCACATCGGTCGATGCAGTAAAGGAAGCCCCTCGCTTTTTCCATTGTGGTTTCGAGTGGCAATTCAGACAAATTTCATTGCGGGGTTCACGAACCAGGTGCATGGATATTTTACCATCGGGGCCAAATTTCGATTTGTCATAATCCACTTTTATATCGAGGGAGTCTTTAACAGAACCTGTAACTTTAGCCAGACCTGAACCGGCAGTGGCCATCCACCTGAAATTCCATTTCGAAAGGTGCTCGTTGCGTCCTTTGTAATCGTATTCCGGCAAATGGCAAAGGTTGCAATCGCCCTCAATTACTCCGGAACGGTCCCAGTGTGCCTGGAAATAATCGCCATCGAAATTGTTTGTGCCGCCTGAAGTGAATCTTTTGGCTATCATTTGTTTATCGTACCGTTGACCTTCGCGGTCGAATTCCAAAGATCCTCCGCCCGGGTGACAGGTTCCGCATCCGTTGGTGATAAACGTGAAGGAAGTCATGTCCATCTCTTTAGCAGAGGAGTTGGATTTGTCAGACAAATAGTTGTAGAGAGGTGCAGGCGAACACCAGTTTCCGCCATAGTTTCCCGGAGTCGATACCCATTGGTAACGATCGGCAAAAGTTCCGGTTGCTATTTCGTCTTTCCCCTGCTGAAAATGGAAACCCTCGGTAATTTTTGAGTAATCGTGACATTTTCCACAGGTTTGCCGGGGTGAATACGGTTTATCGGCATTGATGTTATTAACCGGATCAATCAGGTTGCCATCTTCATCGAACAAATTGAATGGCGGACAAACACCGGTTTTGGTTATTAAATTGCGGTCAATAGGGGCCTTAGTGGGTTGATTGTGAGTGAAAGTGATGACTAAAATGATCATCAATAAAAAAACTGTCAGGATAATAAGCAGCTGTTTTTTCATGATAGTAGTTTTATAATATTCTTAGTGATTCAATTTTATTTCGCATTAGAAAATTAAATTCAAACATCCATGAATATTTTTTTGCCCTTTGGCCTTACAGGGGAACAAACACTTGGTTCGGCAAGTTCTCGTTCAATTAAATCGAAAAAATCCTTAAAAACTGCTTTGAACAATTTATAACCGTCATCACTGATGCGATAGTTTGAGCAAGTGCCATCGATAATGCACGTAATTAAACCGGCTTCCTTTAATTTATACAGGTGCCCGGAAACAGTTGATTTCGCAAGTGGCAGTTTTCCGGAAATGCTCCCAGCCTGACAACCATTATATTTTGCCAGGTGCAACATGATTTGCAGCCTTGCCGGATGCGATAATGCATTAAGCATTGGCGAAAGTTTCTTAGCAATTTTGTTGTAATCGGTTGTTTTCATTTTAATAAAATATAACTACATACTCCCATATATTAATCCCGATATAGTTGCCATAACAACAACCAGCACTACATAAACCATTGTTTTTTGCGTTCCGATTACACCACGAATTACCAGCATATTAGGCAATGAAAGTGAGGGACCGGCCAGCAATAATGCCATAGCAGGACCTTTACCCATACCTGATGCCAGCAGACCCTGAACAATCGGCACCTCGGTGAGAGTTGCAAAATACATGAATGCGCCGACTATCGATGCAAAGAAGTTGGAAAACACAGAATTTCCGCCTACCAGGGCTGAAATCCAATTATTGGGAATAACTCCGGGTATGGCAACATTGTCATGCGTTGAACCCAGCAGAAAACCTGCAACAACAACGCCTATTGCCAAAAGGGGAAGAATCTGTTTGCTAAAATCCCAGGTCGATAAAGTCCATTCTTTATTTTCTTCACGCCGTTTGTCAAGTAATGTAATAATACTCAAGGCAGCAACGCCCACCATCATTGGTACTAACGGGCTGGAAAATGCTATTCCGGTTACACCCACAGCAACTGCAGATATTATAACATACTGCCATTTCAGCTTCAATATAAAAATGAGTGAATACACCAGGAACAATCCGAAAAAAGAAGTGATGTACCATTTGTAGGCCCAAATATAATACCAGACACTTTGCACATCACCATCGGCGGGTTTGCCCCAGTTGGCAAAAACCAGGATAAGTACCAGGGTGAAAAAATGGAAGGATGTTTGCCATATGGGACGCTTCTCAGGTGGAGGAATAATATTCATTTGTTCTTCTTTTTTAACCTTCTCCTCTTTGCGGTAAATAATGGCCATTATGGAACCAATTATGACACTGAAACCTACTGCTCCGATAGTACGTGCAACTCCCATTTCAAAACCCAGAATACGGGCGGTAAGAATAATGGCAAGTATATTTATGGCCGGACCTGAATATAAAAAAGCAATGGCAGGGCCTAAACCGGCTCCACGCTTGTGGATGCTTGAAAATAACGGCAAAATAGTACAAGAGCATACTGCCAGAATAGTTCCGGATACGGCGGCAACCGTATAGGCAAGCCATTTTTTTGCATTTGCTCCAAAATACTTAAGTACCGATCCCTGACTGACAAAAACTGATATTACCCCGGCAATGAAAAATGCAGGTATCAGGCAAAGTATCACATGTTCCCGGGCATACCATTTTACCAGGTCGAATGTGGCTGCTATAGCTGTATTAAAACTTGTACTTTCAATGGGTAGAAAGAATGCGACTACAAATACTGCAAGAATCCACGCAAGAATTTTAAATTCCTTTTTAAGTTCCATGATTTATTATTTGAAAATGCGATAATCAGAAAATCAATTTTTAATTCGTAAAATGACGAACAATTACAATAAAAAAATTATAAGTATGCCCTGAATATGTAATAAATCCCTACTGCAATAAATAACACCGCAATGATACGCCTGAACCAAAGTTCAAATGTTTTAACTTTTTGATACACTCCGCCAACCCCTGAAACTGCATATGCAAGTACCCAGGCAAATAATATCACCGGAATTCCCGTTGCTAAAGCAAAAATTATCGGGAGATAAAGCCCGGATGCACTTGCCACGGTCATTGGGATCAACATGCCGAAATACAATACTCCACTGTAAGGACAGAAAGCCAGGGCAAAAACCAAACCCAGCAATATGGCATCAATATACCGCCATTGCTTTTTGTTCTGCATCCTCGAAGTAAGACCACTCATCCCGGGAAATTTTATTTTGATTACATCAAGCATAATAAGACCTATAAGAATCAGTAGCGGCCCAAGAAATTTTTCACCGTATTGCTGGAAAAATCCTCCAAATTTAAATTGGTCTGCTCCCAGGAAAATTATAAAGGCCAGAACCGTATATGTAATGGCACGACCCAGGGTGTATAACAATCCGTTTACAAAAACCCTGTTACTGTTCTCAATATCCTTGCTTATAAATCCTATTGCGGTAATATTGGTAGCAAGCGGACAAGGGCTGATAGCGGTCATCAGGCCCAGAACAAAAGCTGAAACCCAGGGTAGATTACTACCTTCCAATAAGCTTGTAAAAAATTCGTTCATGTTTTAATGTACTAATGTGCTAATATGCTAATATGCTAATGGGCTAATGGACTAAGCTTTCCATTTCATGCTTAAATTGAACAATTGTCGAATTGTCACCTTAGCACATTATCAAATTTTCACATTGTCGAATTATTGAATTGTTAAATTCCCAGCAATCCGTCAACCTTTTCCTTAATAATCGCTCTAAACTTTTCCGGCTGACTTACAGCATACATAAACCCTTCATTGGTAATATTGATTTTTTGATCTCCCTTTACAAGTAAAAGAGTCTGACCGCTGACGCCAATATCTTTACCGATAATTTTCCCATCCGGGTCATCAAGATTTACAGAGGTAAAACTGACTTGTCCGGATTTAACCAGTTCAGGATACAGCAGTTCAATATTAGCCAGTGCCTGAGCCTCAACTGTTTTACATGTCATGCAGCGGGCATTAAAATGGAAATAATATGCTTCAACCGTACTGGCTGAAACAGCCTTGGTTGCTTCTTTCTTTGTTTGGCCATTGCAGGAAAAAACTGCTAAAAACAAGGAAATCGAGAATAGAATTTTAATAGTTCTCATAATCTACTTTGTGTATTTGGTTAATATTTCTTTTATCTCCGTTAAAGATGGCACTCTCCCGCTCAGGGCAATTTTTTCATCAATTACCAGGGCAGGGGTGTGCATAACCCCGTAATTCATTATTTTAACAATATCTTCTTCCTTTACGATATTTGCTGTAATGTTCATCTCTGCAACGGCATTCCTGGTAACCTGTTCGAGTGATTTGCATCTGGAGCAACCGGTACCTAAAATTTTAATGTTCATAATAAATAATTTATTGTTCGTAGTTCGCAAATATACGAACTGTATTTTAAAAAAAATCAAAAATCAAATCTTTTTTTAAATAAAAGCTTTGCTTCCTCCCAATGATCCTTATTTAAGCAGTATTTTATTTTCGGCGCTTCAATCTCACCCTGTATCAATCCCGCATCCTTCAATTCTTTCAGATGTTGGGATAAAGTAGATTTTGCTATAGGAAGCACATCCGTAAGATCACCACTATAGCAGCAGGCCTGTTTCGATAATAGTTCGAGAACATACATGCGTACCGGATGTGCCATAGCCTTGGCATAACGGGCTGCCTTTTTCTGTTCTTCCGTAAATAGTTGTTTTTTATTCATATAGTTCGTTAAATACCGAACAAAGGTAGGGAAAGTTTCTAAAATTCAAAAATTTTCGCGGATTTCCTCAACAGGCAGAAAAAAAGAATAAACCTGATTTTCAGTATTCTGCCTCGCCTCCTCAGGAAGAGCCGGGGGAGGTCACCAAATAAATTTAATTCCCGTAAACATCCCAAGCATATAGGGCCGGTTAGAAATAAGCTTACTCTGGTTGATGGAATTCAGGAAATACTTAAACTGTGGTTCCATGATGAAAAGCAGATTTTTTCCAATATTATAATCGAAGCCAAGACCCATATTTCCCATGTAATTAAAATACCTGATATCACCTGAAGCTCCAATATTGCTGCTCTGTTCATCTGTGGTAAGGATTGCACGGTTACCAACAAGAATATTTGTACTCACCCCCCCAAGAAGATTCACTCCCAGCTTATGGTCAAAAATCCTGTATCTCAGAAGAAATGGTATCTCGAGGTATTGAAAGTACTGTTCAATTTTTCCAACCGACTGAACGTCAAGGTTTGGGCTAACTCCTAATGGAAGATTTGAATAGAAATCCTGACTGTTATTTCTATTACTATTACTTCCAATAAAATCTTCTGTGGCGGAAGTTGAACCAATCGTTCCAATAGAGTTTTTCGCGGCATATACTGTACTGACTTTCTCAGGAGCGGCTAAAACATCAGTCTCAGCATTCGATTTGCTTACATTAAAACTACCCACCTGGTTAACATTATAACCCAGTTGAGCATACATAAGACCAGTATGAATACTGAGCCTTTCGGTTGTTTTATACCCAAACTGTAATCCTCCGGAATAACTGATTTTACCCGACTCATATTGATTGAACTGCCCTGAACCGGTTGACCCGATATTTCCAATATCCCTGTATGAATAGGTTGGAGAAACCTGGGCTGTAAGCAATAACCGGTCGTTTATTACTTCCTCTTCATTATCTGAATTACTTGATGGGGTGAGCATATCCCAACTTGCTGTTACGGATTTTTTATTTCGGGGGATTTCATCCTGTTTCACTGACTGAAGATATGCATCAGGCATAAAATCAGGTGAAAGCCGGTATGTAAAACCAGGTTCAGTATTATAATCATCCCGGGTAACATCATTACTGTTTTCAGTAATTATAAGCTTTTCAGCTTCTGCCATGTGGATAAGACTTGATTTCTCCTCAACTGGTTCAACAGAGCCTAAATTATTTTCCTGCTTTTCTCCCGGTTTCGAATTTGTAAGTATTTCATTTTGGTTTTCAGGAAGTACCGTTTTATCTAAAGTTGATGGAGCCTGGATATTTTGTGGTACAATTGAGAATTCATCAGCCAACCGGTTCTGAACAGGGCGGTTAAGATAAAAAAAGATACTTCCGGCGGTAATAAGTAATGCCATACCTGCTGCTGCCTGCCAGAGAGGGATAAGAATTATGCGACGAGGCTTATCGTTCAACCCGGCTTTAATCCCATTCCAGATTTCTTCAGGGGGCTGTTCCTGGAAATCACCCAGCTTGTCCCTGAAAATCTTGTCCATATGGTTATTTGCGTCTGTCATTTTACTTTGCATCCCTTTTAATGCTATAGAGCTCTTTTACTTTTTCCTGTAAATTCAACCGGGCCCGGGATAAATTCGACTTTGAAGTTCCCTCTGAAATTCCCAGCATCTCCCCTATTTCCTTGTGGTTATACCCTTCTATGGCATAAAGATTAAAAACCATGCGGTATTTGGGAGTAAGTTGCCTGATAAGCCCCAGCAGGTCTTTTACCGATAAATCCTCAATTACCGAACTGTGGACACCCTCATCCGACAATGGCATTCTCTCATCCAAAGAGTAAATGGTCACCTGGCTGCGATATTTTTCCAACGCGGTGTTGATCATTATCCTCCGGACCCAGCCTTCAAAAGAACCTTTTTCACCAAACTGATCTATTTTCTGAAAAACCTTTATAAATCCATCCTGCATAATATCCTTTGCATCGTCTTTGTCGTTAGCATATTTCAGACAAAGTCCATACATCCTTGGGGCAAGAAAACGGTACAATTCTTCCTGGTACCGGCTTCGTCCCTTTTTACAGCCTTCAATTATTTTTTCAGGTACGTCCGCCAACTCTCAGTAAATTTTATCTAAAAGTATAACATTGAACAGGCTGGACAAATACCTATTCTCTTTTATTTTAATAAGAGATGAAAGTTTTTACTAAAGGGTTGCGTAATTATTTTTTTTCGGGGGATATATAGCTTGATATTTCTGAAATATTATCTTTATGAGCCAATTAACGGATAGACTGCTATAATTACTATGAATTTTCAAACCTCATTATTAATCCTTGCCTTTTCTGTCATTTTTTTAAATGCAAATTCTCAGTCCCGGCAAACCAGTGACAGCACACTTAATCCCACCAGCAAAAAGGTTCTCAAGGTATATAACACTTTAAGACTCAGCACCAATAAACCAGTAATTGATGGCTACCTGGACGATGAATGCTGGAATACCGGCGAATGGGCAGGAGATTTCATTCAGTGGATACCTTTAGAGGGAGGAACACCGACATTTCCAACAGAATTTAAGGTTCTTTATGACGATAAATGCATATACGTTGCAATAAGGGCCCGGGACGATGATGTTGATAAAGTTCAGAGATTCGCCGGCCTTCGCGATGAATTAATGGGTGATATGATGGGTATAAACTTTGACAGCTACCACGATCATCGAACAGGTTTCGAATTCGACATAACAGCTTATGGTCAGAAGATTGACCTGGTGCTTTCAAATCCAATGGTTATGGATGTTAACTGGAATCCTGTCTGGAAAGGGAAAGTGGCCTTCGAGGACTCAGCCTGGACAACAGAAATGGAAATCCCGCTAAACCAGCTCCGCTATAGCAATGAGCATGAACAGGTCTGGGGCTTGCATGTCTGGCGATGGATTGGCAGGTTAGCGGAAGAAAGTGACTGGGAATATCAGACTCTTACAGGACCCGGAATGCTTTACAATTTTGGCGAACTGCGCGGGATCAGGGGGCTTAAAAAGTCCCGGCGTCTTGAAATTATGCCATACGCCCTTGGCCAGCTCAGTACTTTTGAAAAAGAGGCGGGAAATCCATTTGCAGACAAGGGAAGAACATGGAACGGAAATGCAGGACTTGATGTTAAACTGGGCTTATCCAGCAATTTTACCCTCGATATGACCATTAATCCCGACTTTGGCCAGGTGGAATCTGACCCCTCGGTAATGAACCTTACTGCATTTGAAACATTCTATACCGAAAAACGCCCCTTTTTCCTCGAAGCAAAAAATATATTTAAATACGAGTTTGATGATCTCAACCTTTTTTATTCCAGGCGCATTGGCCATTCTCCCTCTTATTCAATCCGGGGGAATGACAGTTTATTTACAAAATCCCCAAACAGTACGACAATCCTGAGCGCTGTAAAATTAAGCGGAAAAACCTCAAAAGGACTTTCAGTAGGATTTCTTCAGAGCATAACCGCTCCGGAATATACCCAGTTGAGTGACCTTAACGGGAACAGGAGCAAAAAAGCAAGTGAACCTCTTACCAGTTACGCAGTTGCAAGGGTTCAACAGGATTATCAGGAAGGCACCACTGTTATAGGGGGTATACTGACCTCTGCAAACCGGTTTATAAATGACAGCCATCTTGATTTTCTAAGCCGGGATTCCTATACCGGCGGGGTTGATCTCCTGCATCAGTGGAAGGAAAAGAAGTATTTCATTGATGCAAGAATGGTTGGAAGTTATGTGCAGGGAGCAAATTCTGCTATCAGGACTCTGCAGGAATCATCTGCCAGGTATTATCAGCGTCCCGGGGCAGGATACCTGGGTTATGACACAACACTTACTCAACTCAGCGGATTCGGGGGCAGGGCAAGAATTGGAAAAGGTTCCGGGCTCTGGCGATATTCAACCGGAGCAAGCTGGTATTCCCCGGGACTTGAACTTAATGATCTGGGGTATATGCAGGCTTCCGACAGAGTAAGGCAGGAAAGTGTAATATCATACTTTGTGGTTCAGCCTGTTTCAATATTCCGTTCATATACGGTTTTCCTGGAGCAATTTAACAGCTGGAATTTTGACGGAACATATCTTGGATCAGGAAGCCATCTCTCATTCAGTTCCGAATTTTTGAATAAATGGGGTTCCGGCCTGAACCTTATATGGGACTCAAACAGTCTGGATACCCGCATTCTAAGGGGGGGAAATGATATGAAAATACCATCATACCTGCTTTCATTCGGAGAACTTCGAACCGACTTTTCAAGACCGGTATTTGCCCAATTCTCCTATGATTATATGCAAAGGTTTAAAAATTCTGCAAGGATTTATTCATTGTCACAGGCAATCACCATCAGGCCCTTAAATACTCTCAGGATAGGTATATCCGCTAAATTCAACCGGAATACTGATCACCTGCAATATGTTACAACCCTGGAAGAGACTGCCGGAAACAGGTATATTCTTGGAAAGATAGACCAGCAAACGCTGGGTCTGACTTTCAGGCTTGATTACAGCCTCACACCTGAATTCTCATTTCAGTATTACGGAAGCCCGTTTGTTTCAAAAGGCAATTTCTCTGAATACAAACAGGTCACTGATCCGCTTTCTGATGACTATAACGCAAGGTTTATCCCTTATACGGATCCATTAGAGAACCCCGACTTCAATTTTCATCAATTCCGTTCCAATATGGTGGCAAAGTGGGAGTTCAGGCCGGGTTCTTTCCTATACCTGGTTTGGAGTGACGACCGCACCGGATTCGCGAGCCCGGTGGATTCCGATATTTTCACTTCCATGAACCAGATGTGGAAAATACATCCCGGAAACTTTTTCCTGATAAAAATTAATTATTGGTTTTCGATTTAGAAACCTCATCTTCTTAAAACAAAAATTTCAGAGAACGCAACTCAAACCCATGTTTGTGCATCTTACTGATAAAGTGTAATTTTACTAATTGATTATCTTACTATAAAATGAAAAAACTAATTCTATTTATCGCAACCGGAATATTATTCTTTTCATGTAATAAAGAAAAAACGAACGATACTCCCATCGTTGACCTGGTGAATAATAAAAAAGCATCTGAGTTAATTGAAGCAGATACACGGTTTGGTCTTGAACTTTTCAGGGAAGTCATTAATATGGACGAAGCTCCTGAAAATCTGATGATTTCACCTGTAAGCGTTGCAGTTGCACTAGGTATGACTTACAATGGTGCAAATGGCGATACAAAAACCGCTTTTGAAGAAACTATGGGATTCAGCGGCTACACCCGGGATGAAATAAACACAATTCACCAGGCGCTTATAAACCATATTTTACAGGCCGACCCGAAGGTAATCATGGAAATTGCCAATTCGATCTGGTACCGCAGGGGATTTGATGTTTTGCCGACATTTATCAACACCAATAAAACTTTCTATAATGCTGAAGTAACGGATCTGGATTTCAGCGATCCGGGTGCAAAAGATATCATAAATGACTGGTGTGCCTTAAAAACCCATGACAAAATCAAAGACGTCCTGGATGAGATATCCGCTCAGGCGGTTATGTATCTTATCAATGCCATATATTTTAATGGTACATGGACCTATCAGTTTGATGAAACAAAGTCATTTACCGGAACTTTTATTAAAGAGGATGCGTCATCCACTGATGCCAGCTATATGAAAATGCAGTCTGATGTGGCATATCTCTCAAACGACCTTTTTACAGCTATTGATCTGCCCTATGGAAACAAAAAATTCAGCATGAGCATTCTTCTTCCCAAAAGCAACAAGACTACGAATGATATTATTACCCTATTGACAGCCGAAAATTTTGCAGATTGGACAGCCGGATTTTCTGAAAAAGAAGTAATTGTAACACTGCCAAAGTTCAAATTTGGTTACAAGGAGCTTCTGAACGATCCATTGAAGAATATGGGATTAGGTGTTGCCTTCAGCGATATGGCCGATCTTACAGGTATTAACCCTGGAGGCGATCTTTTAATATCCAGGGTCATTCACCAGTCATTTATTGATGTAAATGAAAAAGGCACTGAAGCAGCAGCTGTTACAGTGGTTGAAATAGAATTGACTTCAGCAGGTCCGGACGATAAAACTTACTTTACTGCTGACCATCCCTTTGTTTTTGCAATCCGCGAAAAAACCAGCAACGCGATACTATTTATTGGTAAAGTTGGAAATCCTGAATATGAATAAGGAAGGAATTTTTTTCTATCACGTTGAAAAAGTTTTCCAACAGCATATCAGTATCACTTTTACCTAAAGAGATTACTTCATCCTAACTCCACACATCATAATTACGTGATTAAGTCTCCCACTCCGCGTGTCGCCGAAGCTTTCCGCGAGCGCTGAAGCTACTCTGCGGAGGCG
>CAYGFI010000093.1:0-19267 GCA_964349045.1 uncultured Chitinophaga sp. | reverse complement strand
AATATGATCCTCCTTCAGCCGATCATGCCTGGAGATTAAATCTCGATAATGTTATGGGTGATACGACCCTCACTTTTACGCACAATACATCCTTTACGGATATCAGCTGGCCGTATTTGCATAATATCCATTTTGTGAATATGACCCCTCACCTGGGTCAGCTTATCGAATTACGCGTGGTGGATAAAAGTGACAATATGGAAATTGGAAGGTGGAAAATTGCCAGTGTCCAATCCGCTGATTTTACCGTTTCTTTACCCGGTCTTGAGTGGGGCGGAAGCTACATGATTGACTTTTTTGCCGATCACAATCATAACATGAAATATGATCCTCCTTCAGCCGATCATGCCTGGAGATTAAATCTCGATAATGTTATTGGTGATACGACCCTCACTTTTACGCATAATACATCCTTTACGGATATAGCCTGGAATTATCTGCTTACCATTAATTTCCTGAATATGACACCACATGTTGGCCAGATGCTCAACCTGAAAGTTTATGATGAGTCAGATAATTCAATGATCGGCGAATATCATTTAGAATCAATTCCTTCTCCCGATTTTCATGCGGCGCTCCCGGGAATTATGACCGGAAGAAGTTACCGGATTGATTTTTATGCGGATCATAATAATAACGGCAGCTATGATATGCCACCGGCCGATCACGCCTGGCGAATGGAACTTATTAATGTGGTAACCGACACAGCCCTTACGTTTACCCATAATACCAATTTCACAGATATTAGTATTGGCACGTCGCGGTTTAATCAAAGGGCCGGGAAAGGCGTTAACGTATATCCAAATCCCACCAATGGAATTTTCCGTATTGAAACACCCGATGGATCGGGTATCCGGAATATTGAAGTTATTGATATGACCGGCAGAACAGTCGAAAAATTTAATACGGGAGAAAACAGTATTAACCTGGATTACAGGGGACGAAGCAGAGGATTCTATTTCCTTAAAATGGAAACTGAAAAAGAGGTAATTATCGAAAAGTTAATTTTGAGATAAAAAAAATGTAAAAAAATAGTGGTCAAAGCACCACTATTTTTTTATAAATCATATTATCTATTGAAATAAAATAAGTACCGGCAAAAGGAATATGAAGCTGAATTTCTGAAGAAGATATCCTGGTGATTTCAGGTTTGATCAGACTACCGGTTACAGTATATACCCTGACAATATTAATTGCACTTTGGTCAATACCCGAAAGAGTAATCTTTCCATTGCCAGGATTAGGATAAACATTGATATTCCGGAATAACTCCAGTCTGTTTTGTACTGATACTTTTGGAGTGTAAGTCACATTTAAAACCGGTTTATCCTGGGGACTTTCTCTTGAATTGAAACGTTTGGATGAGCTAATTGTATCATTGGTTAAAAGTATCCATCCAAAATTACTTCCCGGATCAGATAACCAGGAATTAACATCATTGATCATAGTATCTCCGGTCCATGAATATATACCCACATCATGGATCAATTTTACGGCGCTGGGAATAAGATTATAATCTCCCCCAGGACCGGACCATGCATGATCGTTATAAAAATTATAATTCCAGGTTGCATCACCGGTTGTTGCATCGGCTCCGCCTCCTTCTTCGAAGGGTGCGTCGGATGTTCCTTCCCCCCAGTCTGAATTAAGCTTATGCAAGCTGAAAAGATGTTCACCCGTTATGGTTTTATTCATCGTTAACTGAAGACTAACATTTATTATGGAATCTTCGCTGCCGATACCAGAAAGATCAAATTGAAGCAGGGTTCTTCTTTCACCCGCTGTATTGGTTGTTCCGGAAAACAGGTAAATTCCTTTTGCGTTACTTAAGTCTCCTTCATCATAAATGGTATTATCCTTTGATGGATAAATCTGATGAGTCTGTGCCATAGCGGGGTACAAATTTGCCAGAAAAACCGTGTAAACACAGATTTTCTTAAATCTATTCTGAACCATTTCTTTTCTTGTTAATTTAAATTTGACAGTCGATCAGGTTTGATTCACTTTGATCCCATTTTATATATCTGAAACTATAACTATTTTAATAAGGGTTCTGTTCAATTATTCTGATTTTTTTTAATTTTCTGGTACAATTTATTAATACTGCCGGTTTTTTGAATTTTAAACAAAACAGGTATGGTCTTGTTATAAATTTAATCAACATAATATAAACTTCTCTTTAATCATGCGGAAATGAAAAGAAGAAATTTTCTGAGATACAGTATAGCCGGTTCCGCCTTGCTTTCGGCATTTCCTTATGATGAGTGCCTGCAATTCCATACGGCAGCTAAATTCATCGATGGCTTTACACTTGGTATCGAAAACTTATCACCTCATATGATACGGGGATTATTTTTGATTTGGAACCACGAATTATTAATTTCACGTACTAAAAATTATTCATTGTCATTGTTCCCTTGACTTGAGTTTATTAATGGTGTAACTTTTCATTCAAATTTAACCTTCAGATATTTCAGATACGTCCATTCCCTTAAATTCCAATCCCTTGAGAACTTTCTGTTTAAGCATGTTGGTTGATTTATTCCTTGTAACCTGTACAAATGACATACAGTCTCAAACCGTCAGCGATAATGACGGGAACATTTACCAGACAGTCACAATTGGCTCGCAGGTGTGGATGAGTGAAAACCTGAAATCGTTGCATTATTCCGACAATGTTGCCATCACCAGTGCGTGGAAGTACAACGATAACGATTCCCTCGCTGCAATTTACGGACGGCTTTATAGTTGGAAATCTGCTTTGAGAGGCGCTGCCTCAAGCAACAGCATCCCAAGCGGAGTGCAGGGAGTATGTCCCGAAGGCTGGCATTTGCCGGGTATCGCTGAATGGGGAATATTGATTGATTATTATGGAGGAGAAATGGAAGCCGGAGCAAAACTTAAAGAGGCAGGAACAGTTCACTGGTACCCTCCCAACGAAGGTGCTACCAACGAAAGCGGATTTACGGCCTTACCCGGAGGAAGATGTGATAATTCCATAGGAAGTATTTTGGGTGAAACAGGATTCTGGTTTACGAGTACTTTTGAATCGGATAATATTACCTTGGTTATCATGGGAAATGAAGTCCCATTTGCCATTCAGCTGGGTGAATATATAGAACCAGGGGGTGATAGCGAAGGTTTCTCGGTTCGCTGTCTTAAAGACCCCGACCCAATTAAAATTGAAAAGATTGACAAACCCACAGAATTTAGTATTTATCCGAATCCGGCCAATGATTTGATCATGATACATCTTGAGGAAAACGTAAAAACAGAACTGATTATCTACGAACCCCGCGGAAGGCTGATCCTGCAAAAACAACTCAGCCAGGAGGAAAACCAGATCGATATAAGTTTTTTGCACGAGGGAATTTATATATTATCCCTAAGAAACTCCCGGGGAATAGTGAATAGACAAATGATTAAAATATTGTAAATAAGATAAACGAGGTTGTCAGGCTCTGACCGGAATATGAAGATGAAACCAAAGTGAATTCAGATCTTAGAGATGCTATTCCAAAACTACTGATCAATCTGAATCCATGAGAAATAACTGTCAAGCAATGGCCCTATTGAATACGTGGAAAAAAATCGAAAAAGCTCACCCTCAGGCAAAGTTCAGAAATTGTTAAAGAAAACTCAATCCCATTTGTCAGTTTAGAGTTTGAGTTTTGAGCAAGAGGAGAGACTGACTGATCCAAGTGCTTCTCCTCAAGATTCACGCTCAAGACTCACACTCACACTAATTCAGTTTGGAGTTTGAAACTTGAGCAACAGGGTGGCCTGAGTTAAGACCAAGGTTAATCCTCGCGGCCGGCTGGTCGCATGAGCGCAATAGCACTGCCGACTTCCGGAAGAAGTTAAAGGTTGTTCTCCTCCTTGCCCGGAAGATGCGAAATAAAATGGTACATTCCTTATAAAATGTACTTTATTCCCTGCCGGATGAATATAAAAAGATGAAGTTATGTGGAATGGCCGGTACCCGGTCACAACTG
This sequence comes from uncultured Chitinophaga sp., assembly GCA_964349045.1. Lineage (GTDB taxonomy): Bacteria > Bacteroidota > Bacteroidia > Bacteroidales > JACJXF01. The sequence continues at coordinate 15,272 of CAYGFI010000093.1, read as the reverse complement.
GTGCAGTGCCTGTATAACTTGTCTGTACTGGGCAGGAAGCATCAAAACAAGTTGCAGGTGATCGGGATGGACCTGGCCATACTCGACAATGCCCGGACAACAAGCGATGAACTCGCCGACCTGACTGCCCGGTTAAATACAGAAAAAAAGTTACTCCCAGGCGGGAGGAACTGAGGAATTTAGGCAAAGGATACTATAATGAAATGGAGGAAAGCTCTTCACCTAAGTCGTGCAAGGCTTTTTCGATCTTTCTGACTTGCGGTAAGCGTGGTTTTGAGCGACCGGCTGCATAGTGTCCCATCTGGGTCTGGTTAATGCCGGTCATCCGCTCCAATGCAGCTTTGGTAAATATCCCATTGTAATATTCCAGCAGACTCTCAACATCCCATTTAAAAACAAGGATATAGCCGGATCGGAATACTTCCGGAACAGGATCACTATCTTCCTTCAATCCTTCCAAATGGAATTCAATGCCCTCAATAACTTCCTTCTTTAATTCCATAAAAGTGCCGGCAGTACAAACAAATCCTTCTAATTCATCCACAACGGCAGCAAAATTATTTTCTGTCCTTCCTATTCTGACAATTACCTCTTTTGCCATATTTTTTATGATTTATCTGGAACTAAAATATCAGCCCCGACTGTTTTTCAATACTTTTTAAAAGACTTCCGCTGATATCCGTTGAAAGTTTCCCATTCACAGTTATTTTCCCTTGTTTAACAGGATGCTTATACTGCCGATGGCTCGTGCCCTTATGACGGAACAAATACCAACCATCCTGTTTTAAGCGCCTGATAATTTCACCAACCTTTATAACTTTCATGAAAGTTTTTATTGTTGGATTTTCCAAAGATAGGAAATATCCTATTATTATACCTGTTAATAATAGGAATATTCCTATTATTATTTCATTTAAACCTTGATAAAATAGAAAACATATGTACCTCTTAATGTAATATATTTTGAAAAATCAGCGTTAAATTGCAGAAATAATTAAACCTGGAACCCACAAAGCAGGATAGCAAACCGGAACAAAGCGACATTCACGCACAGCGGTAATATTAACCGGGGAGAAGCGGGAACGCAAAAACATTTCGTTAAACACAAAACAAAAAACCGCGTTTTTCAGTCGCGTCACCGCGTATCCCGCATAAAGGGATTCCGCGCTTAACAATTACTTCATAATTAAAAAGATTTATATTATTTTTAGATGACATAATTAAAACCTATCGGAAATGAAAACTCAACTAATCATCCTGTCACTTTTCTTATTCTCCTGCGTTGCAAAAGACGCGCAAGTCCAGACTAAAAGCCTGTTCAACGGAACCGACCTTACCGGCTGGCACATTGATGTCCCCGCCATGGACCAGAAGCCCGACACTATTAATCCCTTCATTGTCAGGAATGGGATGCTCGTCAGCCTGGGTACGCCCGGGGGTCACCTGATTACCGATTCGGTTTACCAGGATTACCGCCTCGAAGTCGAATACCGTTTTGCCGGAAAACCCGGAAACTGTGGCGTTCTGATCCATGCAAGCACCCCCCGCGCCTTATACGGTATGTTCCCGAAATCCCTTGAAGTACAGATGCAAAGCGGTGAAGCAGGGGATTTCTGGTGCATCGTCGAAGACATAACCGTTCCGGATATGGTGGCGCGCCGCGGACCGGAAGAAACCTGGGGAGGTACTGAAGATAAAAAACGGAACATAAAAAACCTGACCGACAATTCTGAAAATCCTGTGGGGGAATGGAACACCATGATCATTGAATGCCTGGGAACGGAAGTAAAGGTATGGGTGAATGATACTGTTGTTAACCATGGAACCGGATGCACCGCAAGCAAAGGACAGATTGCATTGCAGGCAGAAGGATCGGAAGTTGAGTTCAGGAGGATTGAGGTTACTTCGATAGATAGAATATCTGAAAAACGTGAGGACGTGACGAAGTGACGACGTGACGACGTGAGGACGTGATGACGTGACGATGTGACGACGTGACAATGTGAGGACGTAACGACGTGAGGGTGAAAGGGCTGGTTGGCTTTTTGAAAGATGAAGATGGACCCGGGAGTTTGGTATTGCCTTTATTAAAAATTGAACAACGAAAGAGCGCTTTAAAACTAATTCGCTTCAAAAATTAAAAAGTCATATGCTTAAAAATTACTTAATTACAGCCTATCGTGAGATTATTAAAAATAAAGTTTTTTCGGGTATTCACATTTTCGGACTTTCCCTGGGAATTGCCGCCTTCGTGCTGATTCTCCAGTATGCGCTATACGAGCTCAGTTACGATAATTTTTACGAAAATGCAGACCAGGTCTACCGGATCAGGCAGGACAGGTACGACAAGGGAGTACTGAGTACAACCTGGGGTGCGGGCTGTGCTGCCATAGGGCCTGCATTGAAAAAGGAGTTTCCTGAAGTAATTGCATTCGGAAGGCTGGCAAATGTAAATGGTATTATTAACATCGGTGAAAGAAATTTCCGGGAAGATAAAATGTATGCAGCCAATTCCTCTTTTTTAAGCATGCTCCCGGTTAAACTCCTGGCGGGGGTTGACACAACTGCTCTTAATGAACCTTATACCGCCGTTATATCAGAATCGATCGCCAAAAAATATTATGGCGGGGAGGATGTTATTGGCCAGACATTTGAGATTAATAAGGAGGTGGAATTTAAAATAACCGGCATTTTTGAGGATGTACCCGGAAATACTCATTTCAGGTATAATATCCTGATCTCATGGCCTACCTATGCCCAGTGGCGTGGACCTGATATCGAAACAGCATGGTTCTGGGACGGGTTTTACACTTACATCCAGCTTCAAAAGGGAACCGATGCTGAAGCGTTTGAAAAGAAGATGAATGATTTTACAGATAAACAAATTGAAGAATTTACCAGCCAGTACAATCAAAGTGCCGACTATTTTTTGCAACCCATCCGGAGTATCCACCTGTATTCGAACCTAATGTGGGAAGCAGAGGTAAACGGGGATGCCAAAACCGTTTATTTCCTGATGGTCATTGCATTTATCATTCTAATTATTGCCTGGGTAAATTATATCAACCTTTCCACTGTAAAGGCTATGTTTCGCTCGAGGGAGGTGGCCATAAGGAAAATTACGGGAGCTATGCGGATAAACCTGATTAAACAATTTCTAATAGAATCGTTTACCGTAAATTTAATCGCGTCCCTGCTTGCATTGATCATAGTTCTTTTATCTATGCCCTATTTCAGGAATTTTACCGGGAGGGAGATGAACCTGGATTCCATTGAGATATGGTTGGTATTTGGTTCAATTATCCTGATTGGACCAATTGTCTCGGGCATCTACCCTGCCCTTTTAATTTCATCATTCAAACCCATGATGATTTTCAGGGGACACCTGACGGTGGGCTCGTCGGGAGGTGCATTTATCAGGAAAACACTGGTTATGTTTCAGTTTGCAGCTTCCATTGCATTGATCGCCGGGACATTTACCGTTTACAACCAGCTTATTTATATGCGCGACCAGGAAACGGGAATTGCAATCGACCAGACACTCATAATCAAAGGTCCGGATGTTGCCGATTCAACCTACAACGAGAAACTCACTGCATTTAAGGAGGAGCTGTTAAAATACCCTGGTATTAAAGCCATAACCGCTTCAACTTCCATACCGGGCAGCAAAGTGCAATGGAACGCAGGAGGGATACGACGTACCAGTGATGATGATTCAAAATCAAACCAATACCGTATCATTGGTATTGATTATGATTTTGTGGATGCTTACAATTTAAAGCTGGTTACGGGAAGGAATTTCTCTGAAGAATACGGCTCTGATGAAGAATCTGTATTATTTAACGAAGAAGCCGTTAAGTTGATGGATTTTGAAAATCCTGAGAGCGCTATCGGGGAGGTAATATTTTTCTGGGGCAGTAACTATAAGATTGTTGGGGTACTGAAGAATTTCCACCAGGAATCATTGAAAGAAGACTTTGACGCACTGATTTTCAGGTTTACCCCGGGAACAAGGAACTTTTTTTCTGTTAAGCTGAATGTCGCAGGACAAGGGGGATCCGATAGTTATACTTTGACACGGAACAACATCGATAATATTGAAAAACACTGGGAGCAGTTTTTCCCGGGAAACCCTTATGATTATTTCTTTCTTTCAGACCATTATGATAACCAGTACCGTGCAGAAAAACAATTCCGGACCCTGTTCGGATTATTTGCCCTCCTGGCTATTGCAATTGCCTGCATCGGACTTTTTGGCCTATCCTGGTTTATCATTATCCAGCGCAGGAAGGAGATCGGGATACGCAAGGTAAACGGCGCTTCGGCCACAGATATACTCCTGTTGATCTCCGGCGATTTTTTCAGGCTCATTTTGTCAGGACTTTTCATAGCTGCTCCGGTGGCCTGGTATTTTTCAAAAAACTGGCTTGAGAAATATCCCTTCAGAATAGAATTTAACTGGTGGCTTTTTATGGTGTCGGGATTATTAATATTTGTAATTTCAGCAGTTACAATTGCCTGGAATACTACGGCAATTGCACGGACCAACCCGGCAGACTCGCTTAAATATGAATAATAAAACGATTTTCTACCGAGAGAACAGGACAAGTGATTCCTGTTTGCAATAATTTGCAAAAGATTCTAAACGAGTTGCTTTCCAAAAGGACTTAAGGCTAACCCTGCTAACTTAAAGTGCTGAATAGCAAAAGGTATTCCAATAATTGTAATTGCAAGTAAGCCCCCAAAAAACAGGTGTGAAAGACTTATCCAGATGCCGCCTATCAAAAGCCAGAGAATGTTCATCAGGATGGACAGGCAGCCGGATTGCCCTCCAGTGGAACGGATTTCAGTTCCGAATGGCCATAGCGCCACGACGGCTAACTTGAGGGTCTGAAGGCCAAAAGGGATACCTATAATTGTGACAAACAGGATAAGGCTTGCCACCAGGTATTCAACCGAAATAACAATACCTCCGAAAAGCAGCCAGATTATATTTCCTAAAAATTTCATTAAACAAAGGATTCTTCATGGTGACGCAACCCGTATGCCGGTAAAATCATCTATTGTAAAATTACAATAGCCTTAATAACAATTAACCTGATTTCGATTTCGACAAAGTTATTCAGCTTATTTTAAATTCCTGTGAATCCCCGGATAATAATGTTCCGGCTGATTCAGGTTAAAGTTCAATAAAGATACTGAAATGCCTGAAAAAGACAAAAATTACCTCAAAATGAAACAACTCCTGCTTAAAATTTGCATCCTGGTTATTCCTGGTATAGGCCTGTATTCGCAGGAACTGCCTGTTAAACCATCGGACAACTGGACAAAATCCATCCATCTTGAGTCCGGTTTTATATACCCTTCAGGAACGATTAAAGAGAGCATTGCGATCAGACAAAATATCAGTTCCTATTTTGTTAACCAATCCTCCACCGGGCAAATTTCATCAGAAAACTCAGGATTCATCCTGGGACTGAGATGGGAATACTTTAATAAACAGTACAAATCCGGAATTTCAACAGGTCTGAGATACACCGGCTATTCCAGTCAAATATCCGGATTCAGCGCAAGCAATGCCGATTTCTTTTACCTCCGCTATTCCATGCTAAACAGCGACACAAAATTTGCCCGGGTGAAGAATATTAAAGAGACCAACAACTTAATTGGTATTCCCCTTGAATTCAGGATTGTACCGGTACAAAATAAGTATTTTGAACTATTTGCCCGGGGAGGAACCGAATTGAGCATGTTTAACCTGAAGAAAGGCACTCATATTCAATTCCAGGATAGCAACATGGATGGTAGCGAAGGAGTCATCCTTAATAATATCGGCCTTTCCACCAACAAATTCTATTCGATTCTTTATGCTTCATTAGGGTTGATTATCGGAAACGAAAACAAAGCGAAATACTTATTTGAAGTATTCCTGCCATCCCTGTTCCTGACTAAAAATAATTTTACCCTTGCAGATGTAGATCATTTCGAGGGATTTAAATTTTCCGTTCAATTCCCCCTTCATTAATAAATTAAAAACATTATTTGCGATGAAACCCCAAAGATTATTATACCTGGCCATCCTTTTCCCGCTTATTTTTTCCTCTTGTTCAAAAATGGAGGACTTCAGTCTTTCGGAGACGGTTTTTATTGAGAATCCCTACTATCCCGGTTTACCCATCTATTCCGAATGGGGATATAATACCGTTGGAGCCTATATTGACAGGAAGCCCTTTATTTCAACTGCAGCAGATCTTCCTGTAAAAATCATTGTTAATCCCGACACCCTGAACCTGATACTCAGGGGACGGATGGGCGCTGAGAATGTTGATCTGAAATTCTCCATAAAAGGATATTCCACGGCTACAAATTTTGATCTTACAGAATTGGACAATACAACCATCAACCTTAAGGAAGGTGGCCACTTTGTAACACTAAAAATTGGTAATGACACAAAAGTCCTTAACCTGATTGAAGGAGAACTGTATATAAAAAGAGTACAACGACTAATTGTTGATGAAGAGCCCATGCGAAGCATCATGTCGGGTTATTTCAATTTTAAAACCTTTCTCAATGATGAACCTGTAGCTATTTCATATGGCCGGTTTGACCTGGGAATCGGGTATGAGAATTTCTATAATTATTAGGGAGGGATGGGAGGTCGACGTGATGAAGTGACGAAGTGACGACGTGACGAGGTAACAATCAAGGAGTACGAAAGAACAACGTCACGCTCGTCACGTAAAGCAGGTAACGAGGTAACAATCAAGGAGTACGAAAGAACAACGTCACGTTCGTCCGTCACGTTCGTCACGTCCATCACGTCCATCACGCAACGGAAGTTTTTAAGGTTTAAAATATCGTCTTATATGTTTAATCGTTATTAAGGAACGGGTTGAAAGCTATCTCCCACAGATACCCGTCCGGATCGGCAACATAACTGCTATATCCACCCCAAAAAACTTTCTGCGGTTCCTTAATAATCTGAACGCCTTTAGTTTTTAAGCCATTTATTAATTCATCAACCTCTTTTTCACTATTCGCATTGTACGATATGGTAAATCCTTTAAATCCGGTTCCGGCAGGATTCACAGTTGCATCTTTTGCAAGTTCTTCTCTTGAATAGAGAGTTAAATGTATTCCATTTAGCTGGAAAACAATCAAATCGTCATTGCTTATTTCTGAACGCTTCCATCCGAACTTGTTTTCATAGAAATCAATGGATGTTTTTAAATCGTTTACTCCCAAAGTTATGAAGGTGATTCTTTGTTCCATCTTTGTATCTTTTTGATTTTGTCCAAATGCATTTATTGTGAATAAGATTAATCCGATAATCACGTAAAAGTTTCGCATAAATCCCCCTTCCTAAATTAATAAAGAATCAAATTAAGCAGTTATATTTTTTTTCAAATCTATAGTTTTTTATGATTTTGAGAAAAACTAAGGGTTACTATTCAAATGCGTCTTTCGCCATCACTTACAGATACTATCAGTTCAGAAAAATAATATTACAACTTAATCTTAATTCCTGTTTCCCAATAATATGGATTAAAACTCACAGTCCAGGCAGAGTTTTCATTAATAGACTAAAGGGTAATATTAAATTGTGCCTCAATAAGGCATATTTATTATAAGTTCCACAGAAATGACTTGTTTAAAATAATTGTAGTTACTGGTTTTATTCCCCTGGTTGAATTATTTTGCAATAAAAACATCTTCACTTTTTGTTATCCCATTTTCATTAAAAGATTCAATTGTAAAATAGTAATCCTGCTTAGCATCAAGGCTGTTTATTGTAAGGGTGGTATCGCTATAGACCATGTAATTGTGATACAACCTGTTTTTATTAATACCAAAGCTGATCGTGTACCCGTCTGCATTTTCGGATTTATTCCATGACAGACTTACACTTCTTTTGTCAGCAGGATTTCGCCCTGCAGCAAACCTGCTAATTTGTTCAGGAACATCACCATTTCCTTTGCCAAAAACCCTGAATCCGCTTATCGCAAAATTTCCTCCGGGTACTTCGATGTTGGTTATTTTTAAATACCTGCAGGAAATTTTACCCGGGAGTTGTATGTAATCGTGCGAATTATCGGTTTCGTTTTTTGACTTATCTGTAAGGGTTAACCACGTTTCCTTATTGTCTGAATATTCGAGCATGTACTTGTGAGAGATACCCGGCGTTCTGCCATAAATTTCCGTTTTGTCTTCGGCGAAATTTATCTGTACAGCATAAACATCGCATAAATTCCCCAGATCGAGAATGGCAAATTCACCGGGATTGCCGCTTTTGGCTGCCCAGTAAGTTCTTATATCTTCATCGGTCATATTCACGGGAGGAAGTGAATCAACTGATGAGGATACTTCAAGGTTTTTTGCATAAGAAAGAATCATCCATCCCGTGAAAATATCTTCAAAACCGGAGATCTTCTTTTCCGGGATGATATAAGGGTAATCGGCATATTTTGTAGTGGAATGAAGTGTGCCCTGCTCATCGAAGAAGGTGGGGTATAAACCAAGCCTGCGCTCAAACATATGCTTTTGGGAAATTGTTATCGTACCGATATGCCAGTAATTTCCGTATGGGTCGGTAAAAGTGCTGCCATGACCGGCGCCGGCGGTGAATCCTTCCGGTTTATATGCAAATGGATTATGAGGCTGAACAGCATAGGGCCCGAGAGGATTGTCTGAAACGTATACCGCGTCGGAATAGCTTTTATATTCCGTTCCCGGTCCGGCATATTGTAAATAGTATTTTCCCCCGTGTTTATTCATCCAGGCTCCTTCTATCCATGGACTTTGCCGAATCAGGGTATTGTAGTCGCCGGGAACTTCCCATCCATACTGCCCGGGATTGGCATGTATCAGTTCCGCCGGTTTCCCGATAAATGAAAAATTATTCCTGTAATCCAGCTCAACTCCATAAATGGGCTTTACATTCGAGCATCCCCAGAAAAGATACAGGCGGTTATCATCGTCAAGAAAGAAAGCAGGATCCCAAACGGGAATTTCAAGTTTCTCCCTTGCAACGCTCCATTTGCCGCTAAAGGGATCAGTAGATTTGTATAAAGTGCTTTTTTCGTTTGAAGATGCCAGGAAATATAAAGTATCCTCAATGACAATTGCCGTTGGGGCATATTCTTCGGTAGGGATTTCGCCGGTTTCAATAAAATTCCAATCCGTTAAACCTTCCGAATGCCAATAGCCACCCGATTTTGATGCAAACAGGAAATACCTGTCCCTGAAACGAATAATAGTAGGGTCGGCGGCCTCTCTTCGTGAGGGCTCATCGATACAGAACCTGTAGCTAAGGTTCACAGGATTGCAGAATGTTTTTGGATTTGATTGGTCTGAGCGGTTAATTGTTGACTGACATCCGGCAAGGCAGAATGTCAGGATTATAAGATTTCTAAATTGTCGCATTTTTTATGGGTTGTTTGGTTTTTCTTATCCATAGTGCAGGTAATATAAGATTTATTTTAACATCTTAAATCACTGTCTTAAAATTGGGGTACATTATATATGGGTATTACCCTTATAAACAGGTCTTCAGATTTTCGCCAAATGATGTTGAATAAAGTTTTGTAAACTGCAAACCTGGGCATTTCGTAAAGGATATGTGTCAGATGATGGGGTAATTATAAAGTTATTCATAGTTTTTAGGTCATCAATTCCAATAAAAAAACTATGAGTATTCTTAATCCAGAATTCCCGAATTAAAAATATTGAGAAGATGGGTGAAGATGATTTCTGTTTTTCCAAGTTGCTGTTTTCCCTGAATATTCAGGTTGAAAACATATACAATTTCCGGTTGGTGTTTTTGTATGAATGTTTTCACAGACGGACTTAGTTTTAGGTCAGGAAGATTGGATTTAACCTCGATACCAATGATTCTTCCATTTTCAGCCAATACAAAATCCATTTCGTGTTGGTTGGCCTCATTCCAGAAATGGGGCAATTTCCCGTGCTGGGTAAGCGTGTTAAGGATAAAAGACTCGAGTATGGCGCCCTTGTCCTGGCGAAGATGTATCGGGTTAAAATTCCGGAGAAGGATGTTCTTCAGTCCCAGATCGGCAAGATAGGTCTTCGGGCTCTTAATAAGTTCCTTGGTTTTGTTCGAAAAGTATGGTCTCAGCTGATGCAGGAGATAAGTCTTTTCAAGAATTGAAAGAAGCTCCTTCACTTTGTTCCGGTTGATACCTGTATCGATAGCCAGGTTTGAAATGTTCAGTAACTGACTGTCCCTGGTAGCCAGATGCCGGAGAAGGGTATCAAATTCAAAATGGTTTTTGTAATTCAGAATCTCCCGTATTTCTTTCAGCAGATAAATGTTAATGAAGTTCTCAAGTTCCATTTCCTTGTTTTCGGATATTACCACTCCCGGATACCCTCCATAACATAAGTATTCAGCAAGGTAATTGCTTATCTGTTCAAAATCCTGACTAGTCCTTTCTTTGGTAAGCAGAACTTTCTTTTCGCTGTCTTTAAATGAAAGAAATTCCGCGAAGCTAAGCGGGTGAGCTTCGATCAGGCTGACACGTCCGGTAAGAAATTGCAGGGAATGGATAGCCAGGTCAGGCCCTGATGATCCTGATATAAACAATTTTTTTCCTTTTTGAAGCCTGTCATACAAGTATTTAAGTATTTTGCCTCCCTGTGGAGCATACTGGAATTCATCGAGGAAGAGCTGATCATACGGATCGATGTATTGTTCCGCAAAGAGGTCGGGGTTATTTGTAAAGAGGGTAAGATCCGATATATTGTCAAAACTCAGGTATCGTCCATTGGGTAGCTCCTCAAGCAAATTTTTAAGCGCTGTGGTTTTGCCTGTCTGTCGGCTGCCCGTTAAAACGGTAATCTTCGGATTGTTCACCTCATCCCGCAAGGTTTTAAAAAGCAAACGCTGTATGATCATTTGAATATATTTTACAATTCGTGTGCAATATACTAAATAATTTGCACAATACTTGTGCAAATTACTATATATTCTTAAAAATATCAATCGATAAAGGGAATAGCATCAATATGATCTTGCAGATATACTTTTTCAGCATCCTTCGTATCTGTTCCAACTACACCTCCCGGAATAATGCTAATTATTTAAAAGAGTTTATCTTTACCAGTGCTAAAACTGAACCGAAGACTCACAGATCATATCTCAGATACTACCGAACCTAATGAAAAACCTTATGCAATTTACCGGTAAATTATTACCCTCCCTTTTAATAGTACTGTTCTTTTACCCTAAAGGAAATATCTTGTTTTCCCAGGATTATTCCCGGGAAACCACAGGTGATCTGGTCTGGTCGGATGAGTTCGATGGCACAGGAGCTCCCGATGGCGCCAAATGGGAACGCCAGGAATACAACCGCCGGAATAATACTGCCGGTCCGGATGGGTGGTGGAGCAAAGAGGATTCCTATCTCGACGGAAATGGCAACCTGGTGATACGGGTTCGTAAAATTGCCGATAAAAACAACGATGGGGATTCATGCGACTATAGCGTGGGAGCCCTTCGCTCAAAAGGAAAGTTCAGCAAACTTTATGGGAAATTTGAAATCAGGTGTCAGCTGCCTACCCAGCCCGGCTGGTGGGTTGCTTTCTGGATGATGCAGGGTAATGTGGGCTCCGTTGGCAACGGGGGTGTTGATGGCGTGGAAGTGGATATTATGGAAGGCTTCGGGTGGACAAACCTCATAAACTACGCGTTTCACTGGGACGGGTATGGGACAGATCACAAAAGTACAGGGAAACAATTGAATCCTGCCGGCATCCGGGATGGGTTCCACACGTTTGCCATGGAATGGTATCCTGAGATGTATGTATTCTTTATTGACGGGAAAGAAACCTGGCGATCCAAAGGAGGTGGGGTATGCAACCAGCCGGGCTATGTTAAAGTAACCGGTGAGATATCCACCGAGTCATGGGCTATTAACAACTGGTGGGCAAATGATCCGGGGAAAGCAGTGTATCCCGATTCTTTCCTTGTAGATTATGTGAGGGTATATGAGGTTGGAGAGTACCAGTACCCGGCAGGTATCAGTTCAATGACTAAGACCAATCCCTTTAAAATATTCCCCAATCCCGGCCAAGATAATATTACCCTGAGCTGGGATTCTGATGTATATCACGGCGCAACGGGAATTTCTATTGTTAACACTTCCGGGCAGGAGATAAAATCGTTCGGTACCATTCAGAATAATAGCAGTATCCCGGTAAATGATCTTGGGAAGGGGCTTTACTTTATTTCTATACAGAGAGATGGATATACAGAGTACCTGAAATTCATTAAATCTTAAGATTGGGTGTAATTGAAACTGTAAATTATTGAATTTGTGTCCCTTGTGTATTATAAAATGATGTTTTACCAGGTGAAATTTTATATGAATGATTTTAATAATAATTGTACAAATCCTAAAGTCTTAAATGCTCATAACAGGACTGGTATAGGTTATTTACTATTTATTCTTTATGAGTATCGGCAATGATTAATAATGGACTCTTTTTTTGTTGGGTCAGTTAAATTACCTTCATTAAGTGGATTCAAAGACAATGCATTAAATTTGTTTTTATTGAATTAAGTTTATTGAAATTTTAAGGCAATATTAAACCTGGGGTTCAATTGTCCCGTTAGGGACATCATATCGGTAGCCAAAATTAATAGGGACTAAATTTAAATCCCGTCAGGGATGATATAAGAACAAACACCATGGCAAATACATACACACAAATCCATATTCAGGCTGTTTTTACAGTCCAGGATCGGGGTTCCATCATTCTTAAAAATTGGAAAGATGATTTATACAAATACATTACCGGGATAATACAAAATAACAAACACAAATTGTTAGCTATTAATGGTATGCCTGATCACATCCACATCCTTTTCGGATTAAGACCAACGCAATCATTATCTGATTTAATGCAGGATATTAAGGGAAGCTCCTCAAAATGGATTAATGAAAAAAGATTTGTTGGTGGCAAATTCTCATGGCAGGAAGGATATGGTGCCTTTTCGTATGCCAAGACTGATCTGCCCAGGATAATTCGTTACATACAGCATCAACAGGAACATCACACAAGAAAAACCTTTTTAGAAGAATACCTGGATCTTTTGAAAGAATATGATATTGAATATGATGACCGATTTATTTTTAAACCGGTTGAAATTGAATATATCGTGCCTGACGGCACTTAATAAATATATCGGCGATGCTTTTCTACCTATATAAAGTCCCTAAAGGGACTGATTTCGTTTAAGGTTGACCATTAGAAGATTGAAACTTTTTTTCGAATATGAAAACTTGTTTATGTATCTTTCCCGAGAGTAATCTTCTTTTTTATTCCTATTATCTCGTTGGATAAGTCAGGCCCAAAACCCACATTTACTTTTTTTATCATACTTACTTTATTCCCTTTAAACACAATAGTGTAAGTATGATAAAAAGGTGTTTCATAGAGATATGAACGGACCTTCAGCGTGTCCGGTGAAATCCATCCGGCAGATGATGCTACAGCTTCTTCTGTACCCGAAGGCATCGTAATACCGGCGTTCCTGAATGTTCCAAATCCTATGGGTATATCGAGAGATTTTTCACCCATTGCAAAACTGATCGATTGTATATCGGATTTCATGTGAAGAACTATTTCAGTAACACCTTCTTTATTGGGCTTAATGGTGTAAACCTGTTCCGAAATGTTTTCCGCCAGAGGCGAATCCGGTTCTCCTTTTACCAGGGAAAGGCTTAAGCTGCTTAGTTTGCCTTGTAATTTATTAAAGGCATCCCTATTTTCATCCAATGGTTTTTCTTTCATTGCCGGCAGCAGGTGATCCCACACGAGGTTCATGATTGCACCCATATCACTGGTTCCGGAGGTGATGGCCAGCACGGCATCCTGTTCAGGAAATACAATACAGTATTGTCCAAAGGCTCCATCGCCCCGGTATAGATTATGACGGCAGCGCCAGAACTGGTACCCATATCCCTGGTCCCAGTCACTTTCAGGATCACTGCCATTCGAAGTCTGGAGTTTTGTTGCCTCGTCGACCCAGGCTTCGGGAACAAGCTGTTTCCCTTCCCACATTCCTTTCTGAATATAGAGTTGTCCGAAGCTGGCGATATCCTGTGTGCGCACCTTCAATCCCCATCCCCCGACACTGATACCGCCCGGCGCAGTCTCCCAGCTGGGATTTTCAACACCGAGCGGTTCAAAAAGCCTTGGGGTGAGGTATTCAAGGAGTGTTTGTCCCGACACTTTCTGAATAATGGCAGAAAGCATAAAGGTACCTGCGGAATTATATACAAAGCGTGTACCGGGCTTATGCTCAACGTCCAGGGCCAGGAAAGCTTTTACCCAGTTCGTTGTATCTTTCGTCATTCGGCCCGTTGCATCCTCATTATGACCCGTATTCATCCTCAGTAAGTCGCTGATGCGCATTGACTGGAGATTCTGTGAAGGATTTACAGGCGTTTCTTCCGGGAAAAACGAAATCACTTTGTCATTAATGTTCAACAGTCCTTCTGATTGAGCCATACCAATAGCCGTAGAGGTAAAACTCTTGCTTAACGAATAGAGCATGTGGGGACTTTCAGGATTGTATGGATCCCACCATCCCTGCGCAGCAATTTTCCCGTGACGTAACAGTATGAAACTATGCAGATCGTCTGTCCTGTTCTTCTCTGCAGCTTCAATAAAATTCAGTATGGCCTCTGAGGAGACACCGAGGGATTCGGGGGTGGTTGTTCCGGGTTTGCCTTCGGGGCCCTTGCATGAGGGGAGGAGAAGGAAGAGTGGGAGTGTGAGTGTGAGCAAGAGTGTGAGTGTGAGTGAGAGCGGTGGGAGGATTTTTTTCATGATATATAAATTTTAGATACATTAAACTTCTTTTTGTTTTGCAATATCAAATTTAGTTTAATCCCTGACAGTCGGATTAAGTTTCAGCTAATATAAGTGAATCTAATATTGTGCCTTCTTCCAATCATATTCAACCCGAGCCCACAGGTTAGAGTTTGAAAAACTGACAGCTTTGTCCAGATTCTCTTTAGCCTGATTATGCTTGCCAAGACCTTTATAACCAAGTCCTTTTAACAGGTATGCATGCGACATTAATTCATTTCTGCTCTCGCTTTCTCCAAATTTGGCAAAGAAATTTACATCATCTCCATTGTTAACCTGCTCCTCACCATTCTTAATCAACAAATTAAAAATCTCATCTCCCTTTTCTTTGTTACCAAGCTTCAGATAACTCAGTCCCTGGTAATATGAAATAT